>NZ_JARGYU010000001.1:0-462500 GCF_034471385.1 Lyticum sinuosum
AAAATGAAATCACATATTTCAATAACCACCGATAACAAATATCATATTATAATCTTTCTTGGTATGTCAACTACTTTTTTATACTTTTTTTATTATTTTTATTATTTTATTTATAGAAATCAGCATATTAAAATTACATACACCCAAATAAAATAACTAATACAAAACTAATACAAATTTTAATTTTTAAATAAATTATTAATAATTTTATTCATAGATGATTTATCTTTCATATTAGAAATTTTACTAATTAATTCTTTTGTTTTCTGATAAAATTTAATTAATTTATCAAAATCTCTATTATTTCTTCCTGATCCAATACATATTCTTCTTCTTCTAGTTTTGCTTGTAATAACCAAAGGTGGATATATTCTTTCTTTTTTTGTCATTGATTTTATAATTGAGATCATACGATCGATTTCACCATTATCATCAAATTGGTTAATTTTATTTGTGATCCCAGACATTGCAGGAAGCATACTAGCTATTCCTTTGAAATTTCCCATTTTTTTTATTCCTTGTAGTTGTAATAATATTTCATTAAAATCAGTTCTTCCTTTTTGTAATTTTTCTGTATTAATATTTTTAAAATTCTCTTTAGTTTTTTTAACTATATTTTCAATATCTCCTCTTCCAACAATCACTGATGCAATTCTCTCTGGATTGAATATCTCTAAATCTTCTATTTTTTCACCATTTGCTATAAATTTAATCGGCAAATTTAAACAAGCTTTTAAACTTAAAGCAGCGCCACCTCTAGTATCACTATCAATTCTTGTTAAAATAAATCCATCTAATTTGATGATGCTATTAAATTCTTGAGCTACGCCTACAGTACTTTGACCAGATAAACTATCCATAACTAACAAACATTCAGTAGGATGAACTGTATCATAGATATTTTTTAATTCGAGCATCATCTTATTATCAGATACAGTTCTTCCGGCAGTATCAAAAATAATAAAGTCATATTTATTTTTTTCAGTAAATTCAAAATATTCCTGTAATATGCTATTTATATCATTAGTATCATTATTACCAATTAGTTCATATCCACCTGATTTAGAAAGTATGGATAATTGTTTATAAGCAGCGGGCCTATATACATCAAGACATACTACTAATATTTTTTTATTAAATGTTTTAGATAAATAATAAGCTAATTTAGCTGTTGTAGTAGTTTTCCCGCTTCCTTGCAATCCTAGCATCATAATAATAGGAGTACTCCCATTTTCTGTCTTTGATATTGGTATTTCAACCTCATTTTTAATATCACTGCTTGCTAAACTAAATTTATCAACTATATCTTCGAGATCTTTATTAAAATTTGAAATCTGGTTTAGAGGATGATGCTTTATTTTAGTTTTTTTAGTATTTTCCGTGTCTAATTCTTCTAATATTTCATTTTCAGAAGATTGTTCAACATAGTTTCTACTAGTTTTTCTTTTTTTATATTTATTTTTTACTGCTTCATATCCACCTAAAAGCATTAAAATTTCATCATGAAGTGATTCAATAATAAATTCTGATTCAACTATGCCAAAATCAGATATTTTATTATCAATTTTCTTTTTAAGAGATGATATTAAATTTTTTACAACTGTTAATGATACATCTGATTCAAGAAGAGCTATTCTTATATTTCTGAGTATTGTATCAACTTGATTTTCTGTTGGTTTACCTTTTCCAAAAGACTTAACAGCTGTAACTATTTTGTTTGTTAATTCGCTAAGCATTTATTAAAAAAATATAAAAAACATAATTTTAATTATGTAAATATTAAATATTACGTAAATATGTATAAAAAATATAAAAAATATATTTTAATAAGTTTTTATGACATAAATTTCATCATTTCTGGAGGAATACCGATTTTTTCCATTTCTTGTGACACAATAGAATCAGAACTTTTTTTAGCATTATTAAATGCTGCAACTATCAAATCTTCTAAGATTGATTTCTCGCTTTTAGATATTAATTGATCATCTATACGTATTTCAAGCATTTTATTTCCAGAAGCGTTAATAATAACAGTAACAAGTCCTCCTCCCGATTGACCTTCTACTTTTTTATCTTCAATTTTTTTTTGAGTATCAAAAAATCTTTGTTGCATTTGTTGAATAGCACTTATATCTAATCCTTTTTTCATAAATAAAAAATTTTATAATTCTATTTTATCAACTTTCATTGACCATTCGCATATTATATCTTTAATTAGAGAATGATGCAATAAACTTTCTTTATGATTATCCTCTTCCGAGGATATAAGATTATTTATATTATATTCATTTTTTTTCTCTTTATTTATATTTTGTATTTCTTTTGCATTTGAAAGGCATATTTTCCATTTATCTTTCAAAATAATATTAAGGCGATTATTCAAATTAGATAATGAGATAGAAGATATATTTTTTTTTATGAAAATAATTTTTTTTTCTAAATCAATATTATCAATTATTATATCATTATAGATGATATTATATAATTCTATATCATTATTTTTTATTATTTTTTCTAAAATATCTTGTATTGTTTTAATAATATCATTACTTTTTTCTTGATTTTTTTGCGTATTATCTATTTTATCATTTATTTTTTTTGACAAATTTTTTTTTTCATTTTTTATATCATCTTCAGAATTTTCAGAAATTTTATTAATACAGTAATTTTTATTTGATATATTATTTTTTGTTAGATTTGTAAGTTCTTCATCGTTATTTAAATAATTATTATTCGAATTAATATTAGTTTCATTTACTGATATTCTAGATATCTCCAAAAAATAGATTTCAATAATTGAAATTTTTTCATGGAAAATATTCATATCATTTAAATATTTAATAGAAATTTCCCATATTTTTAATAAAAAAGTTAAATTAGTTAATTTATGAAGTTTTTTAAAATGATCTGTAATTAATTCTTCTTTGATTAACTTTGGATCCTGTGTAAAGAGACTTAAATTTTTTATTAAATCAAGTATCATTATTAATAAATAGTTGAGTTCTAATGATGATTCATAATAATATTGATATAATAATTTTAATGCTTCACTTAATTTATTTGTTAATAAAAATATCAAAATTTTACTTGGTATTTTTATATCAAAAATATTTAATAATTTTTTAGTTATTTCAATCGTTATAATATTTGAATTACAAATTACATTTTTATCATTTGATTGATTAACAATAGAAACAGTCATTAATTGATCAAGTATCGAAAGACCATCTCTTAATGATCCATCAGAAATATCGCTTACATATTCTAAAACACCATCTTCTACATCAAAACCTTCTTTTTTAACTATATTTCTATAATGATTTATAGCATCTAAATTATTTATTCTACTAAGATTAATCTTTTGACATCTTGATAATATAGTTAAAGGTATTTTTCTTATTTCAGTTGTTGCAAGAATAAATTTAATATGGGGAAGTGGTTCTTCTAAAGTTTTTAATAATGCATTAAAAGCGCTATTAGAAAGCATATGAACCTCATCTATTATAAATATTTTATATAAAGAATTAAGAGGTAAATAATGCGCATTTTCTATAATTTCTCTTATATCCTGTACGCCAGTATAACTAGCTGCATCTATTTCTAAAACATCTGGATTATTTCCTTTGATAATACTAATACAATTACTACATTCGCAACAGTTAAACGATTTATCATCATTGTTTTTACGACCAATACAATTCGATATTTGAGCTATAATGCGAGCAAAAGTTGTTTTTCCGACTCCTCTAATACCACTTATAATAATGGCATGAGGAAGACGATTCATTATAAAACAATTTTTTATTATTTTTTTAGGAGCTATTTGTCCTACAACTTCGTCTATAGTTTTTGGACGATATTTTCTTGCTAAAACAATATAAGAAGACATATAAAATAATAATTCAATTAATATATATAATAGGTTGATTTTTAATATTTCCTAGAGTATTTAATAACTATACATTGTATTTTATTATTATAATTAATATTTCTCATATAATATATAAAGAGTATAAAAATTGTTTTTATTTAATTTTTATTTAATTAATATAATTTTATAAAAAATTTCATTAAAAATATTTATCTACCAAATATAATTTTATAAAATTGTAAAAAATGACTAAAACTCAAATAATGTCAAAAAAATTTATTACTGATTGGTTAAGAATAGCACTGACAAATGGTATAGGACCAAAAACTTTCAATACTTTGATAGAAATTTTTGATAAAAATCCAACAAAATTAATAGAAAATCTACCAAATTTCACTAAAAATAATAATAAATTGATTTTATGTTCTGAGTTAGATGTTGAGATTTTTCTTACGAATTTAGAAAAAATGCAAGGAAAACTTATTCTTTCTTGTGATGATAAATATCCAAAATTGCTAAAAAATATTGAAGATAATCCTCCATTTTTAACTATACTAGGTCGTTTAGAATTACTTAATAGTCCTTGTGTAGCTATTGTTGGAGCCCGTGATTCATCTACAAATGGAAATATTATTGCTCAAAAACTTGCTAGAGACCTAGTAGATAATAATATAACAGTTGTGTCAGGAATGGCAAGAGGAATTGATGCATCAGCTCACAAAAGTGCTTTAAATCAATTTGTTAATATCAAGAAATATAACCTATGTTCAGAGCATATAGCTAGTACAATAGGTGTTTTAGCAAGTGGTATTGATTTTATGTATCCTAGAGATAATATAGGACTTTATAAAGCGATGTATGAAAATGGATTAATAATTAGTGAGAAACAAATTGGTATACCACCATCAGCTGATGCTTTTCCACAAAGAAATAGAATTATTTCAGGCTTATGTCTAGGTGTTGTTGTTGTTGAAGCTGGTAAAAGATCAGGAACTTTAATTACAGCTGGATATGCTGCAGATCAAGGTAGAGAAGTTTTTGCTGTGCCCGGTTCTCCTTTAGATAATCGCTCAGAAGGAACTAATAATCTTATTAAGGCTGGAGTAACATTAGTTCAAGATACAAATGATATATTGAATAATATATATTTTCTTAGAGAAAAAGAGAAATTTTTTAAAATGAGTTCTAGTATAATTCCAGAAAAAAGCAAAAATGAATCTTTAATGGTAAAAAATAATCCAATAGAAGTTTATAAAAATTTATCTCTAAATTTAGAAGAATATACTCAATATATTGATCAAAATGAACACAACGCTGAAGAATATACTAATGAGAATGGCTTATCATCATTAGAAATTGCTTATCAAGAATATCTTGAGAATACTAAAGAAATTGACAGAATAAAAAATTCAATAAAAACAAAACTTTCATTTACACCAACAAGCTTCAAAGATGTTAGTAATGATATAGAAAATAGTTCAAGTGAATTAATTAATATTATTCTTACAGAAATGGAACTTAATGGACAAATTGAAAGAAAATATGGTAATATGATCTCTTTAGTAAGAGAAAATAAAGAATAATTATATAAAATTTACATAAAACTACGATTTAAATCTAGTATCTATGTAAAAGATTTGTATTTTTGACTTAATTTATTGATCATAAAAAACTGTGCCGAATATCTGATTTGAACAGATGACCTACCGCTTACAAGGCGGTTGCTCTACCACTGAGCTAATTCGGCTGTACAGATTTCATCATTATAACATGTTTATATAATTTTTTGCAAGTGTATAAACACAATTATTATAAATAATTCTAGTTATTTTTAATCATTATTTAAATAATTATTTATATTAACCTTCTGAAGAAGCAATATTTTCATTATCCATTCTATAATACCTATGATAAGCATCTTTATTATGATTTCTTTCAAATTTTTCATGTAGTTCTTGTGCTCCAATACACATTGTTGCAATAGGGCGTGCTTCAAGTCTTCTGAGTCCTATAGGCTCATCTGTAATAGAACAATATCCGTATTTATTATCTACGATTCTTTTTAAAGCTTCATCTATTCTTTCTAATAATCTGATTTTTCTTTCAGAAGTTCTCATATCTAATTCTATTGAATTTTCTGAGAAAACTCTTTCTTCCATATCTGGATTATTCCATTCTATTTCTTTTATAATTTTTTTAGTATTTTCAAAATTATATATAATATTTAACTTCCAAGCTATTAATTTTTTTCTAAAATACTCTCTATGCTCTGGGCACATATACTCTTCTTTTTCACTTGGTTTATAATTGTTAGGTATATCTGCTATAGCACGGTAAAACGGACTCGTTTTTTCATTTAACCAATTAAAATGATTTTCCATAGAGTTTATTATGTTTATTAATTTATGTTTCATTACAAGTAATAAAAATATTATACATCTATAAATATAAATTATGCAACTTTAAATTAATAAATATAAATTTAAGAGAGTATTAATATATACTAAAAGTATTAATAATCAAAAAAATATAATAAATTATGATTAATAAAAAAGAATTCATTATAACAATAAATAAAAATAAATATAAAAAACACAATTATATATAATAAATTTATAAAATATAAATTATATAATTTATTTATAATATATTTTAAAATTTTTAATTTATATAAAATAATATAATTAATATAATATATATAAAACATTTTCTTTATTTTTTATAAAAAAATGATAATTTAAAATATTAAACTTTTTATAAAAAATATAACTTTTTCAAATTTAAAAAAATCTATTGTTATCCATAAATCTAAAGATAACAGTTTACAAAATAAAAAAATACATGTTATCATTACACTTGTAATTGGTTACCTATACAAAAAATTTTATGTAGCCAAATGAATTAGTACCTAAACTAAAAATTTGTATATAAATAAATATGTCATCATCATCATCAATATTAAATAACAATGAAGCATATGCTCTATATGAGTTAGGAAAAGTTTCATATATGGATTCGCAAGCGGCAGCAGCTCGCCTTGCAACAGGAATTAAAGTAAAATCCCCTGAAGACGATCCTACACGTTATCAAGTATCACAAAACTTAAGTTCTAGAGCTCTTTCAAACAATACTTTTGCTGAGAATAATGAGGTTAATAAACAAAACCTATCAATTGCTTCTCAAAGTATGGCGGAAATATATAAAATAGCAAAAGAAATGCAAGTTCCTGCAACAAAAGCTTTAGGAACTTCTGATACTCAAGATTTTCAATTAACTTTAGATCAAAATTACAATACAATTAATAGTATTATCAATAATACTGTTGGTGTTAGTGGAACACTTCTTTTAGATGGTTCACTTGCAGCTACAGGATTTATAGGAAATTCTCATTTTATAGAATCAGGTAAAGGACAAAGCACTATTAATTTTGATTTAGGAACAAGCTTAGATAATATATTTTCGATTAACGATGTATATTTTAGTACTGCAAAAACAGGATCAGCAATTAATACGGCTTATAATTCTAGATATATAACAGAATCTTTTAGTGTTGATCTAGGAAATTTTGTCAAAGACCAGGTAGTAACAAATTTCTTAAATATAAATGGTGTTAATTTTAGTACAGTAGCAACAGCATCAGCAACAACACTAGCAACAGTAAATGCAAATACAACAGCAGGGAGTATAAAGCTTGATCAAGCTGACGCAGATGCAACAGCTCTTGCAGCAGAATTAAAAACATGGATTAATACTCAGACTTCAGTTTCAGCATCTAAATTAGAAGGATTTTCAGCAAAAATTGATGCTAATGATACCAGTAAAGTTATTATTAGTAGATCATCTATAAAGATTAATGGATCTACAGCATTTAGTAAAAGAGAAGATGTTGCATATGATGTAATATATGGTGCTAATTCTAGCAAAATCATATCTGGAATGTCTATAGGTAATAAAGATATTACTTCTAGTGTGTATACTGCTATAGCAACTTCTACTCAAAAAGTTAATGCAGATACTGATTACAGCTTTGGAACAATATCAAAAACTGCTGAAATAAAAATGAATGATGCTATTGATGCTGCTGCAACTAAATTATTTACTATAAATTATACTAAATCTGACGGAACAAGTGGAACAATGGGTTTTAATTTAGCTGATACTACAGCTAATGCTGCAGCTCTTATTACACTAAAAAGAGGTGTAACAGGAAAAGAATTAGCTGTAGCGCTAAAAGACGCAATTAATTCTTCTTCATTAGGGACAAATGGTTTCCGTGCTACTAGTAATAGTAGTAGTGTATTTATTTCTAGATATGATTCTGCTGGATCAGAAAGCTATGATATTAAAATGGATACTGATGGTGCAGTAGCAACAGCTGATATATCAATAAGTAATTTAATAGTTGATAATATTGAATATGGAGCTCAAAAAACTGATGCAGATTCTACTGTTAAAGTTCAAGCAGATCATAGGGAAGTAATATCAATTGGAGATACAACTAAAGCAGATATAGCAAAAAAAATTAGTGATGTTATAGCGTTTTCTGGACAAAATTCATCTCTTTCTCCTAGAGCTCAAAAAATTCTTTCATCTATGTCTGCAACAGAAGATACAGATAATATATTATCTATTGATGCAAATAAACCTGGTTTTTCAGAACAAATCTTTATTTCTCGTCCTTTAGATGAATCTTTTGAAGTTGGTGATTTTGGTAGAACTAAAGTAGGATCTCTCGGAATAAGTAATACAGTTGTATCTGGTGCTCCTTCTGGATCTTCATCACTTATAAAATGGAATTCTCAAGATAAAGTTTCATCAACAGATTGGGTTGAAATTGACACAAGTAAAATTAAAGAGAACTCAACTTTTTCAATAGGATCTGGATCAGGTAAAAAAACTTTTACTTTTAATTCTTTTCCAAGTGATAATTCTGAGTACTCAATTCAAATCGTTAAACTAGATGGTGGTGAAGAAATAGATTATAAAGCTACAATAAATAATTTAGTAAATGTGTTAAATAAAAGCATAGATCCTACTATATATAGTCTTAATTATCAGTTACGTGAGGGTGTAAATTCTACTGAAATCAATATATCTGGAAAAACATCAACATCTACATTGAATGGATTAAGTTTTTCATTCTCAAGTGGTATATCAGATACTACACCAAGTATCTTTAAATTATCAGGAGGAATTTCATCTGGTATAGATGTATCCGGTGTACAAAATAACTCTGGATTTGTTGGAAGAATTGATTCTCCATCAATCAGTGCAACACATAAGGGGAATGGAGTAATATCTTTAAATATTAATGTAGGTGGTGTTGATTATTCAGCAGAGTATTACGCAAATCAAATTGTTGATAATATAGTTAGATTTTCTTCTACAGAAAAAGGTTATTTTGAAATAACTTTTGCTGGTGGAGAAGGTTCTAAAATAGAGAATCAAGATCAAGCAAATGCATATTCTGTTAATTTAGGAAAAACACTTAGTGGATTTTTATTTTCACAAACAAGAAATATTGAGAATTATCAACCTAATGGATCATTACTTGTATATTCAAAAGTGGAATATACATCTGATTCATTTAATGATAATTCAAAAGTAACTAAAGTATCAGTATTTAGCACATCTGATGATCCTAAGAGCACTAATAAAGGTTATATAGAACTTGAAGTTGAAGGAGCTGGTACATTTAAAAACTATGTTCCTGAAGATAAAAGCTTCCAAGTTATAAAACCAGGACAACAAGTTACTTTGTATTTAGATGGAGATATTAATTCTAATAAAAAAGTCTCTATCTATTTTGGTGAATCTATTGATTTAGGAAATAAAGAAATTTGTAATCAATTACAAGATCAATTGTCTTCTGCTTTTAAAAGTGGTGCTGGACCATTAACTTTTTATCTTTCAACAAATTTAGCTGATCCTTCTTCTTTATACCAAGTTGCTATTCCAAATATGAGACCTGGACAAAAGTTTGATCTTTCAACAAAAGAAAATACTAATGATACCATTGCTTTTATTAAAGAATATGAAAAATTTACACTAAAACTTTTAACACAAGTAGGACAATCTGAACAGCAAGTAAATGCTGCTAATGCTTTGTTATTACTTCAAGCTAAAAGTTTAAAAGAAGCTGCAGAAACTATGACAGCATCTGATACTGGAAAAGACCTACAGAATTCTATTGTTGATGCTCAAAAGTCTCAAATGGCGATGCGTATGTTTGCTCAGTCTTTAAAACAACAAACACAAATGATGAATACTATAATAGGGGCAGCAGCATCTTAATGCTTTAATATTAGTAAATTAGTTAAAGTTATCTGAAGAATATTTCAAGATCTTCATTTAACTTTAATTTTTTGTACTATATTAGTATCTTTATTCTTATATTATTCTTATAACTTAATATTTTTTTACATATTAAGTATTTCTCTTAATCATATATATAGCACATATACTACTACTAAAATAAAGTATATAATAGTATATATAGATCTTTAAAAATTGAATTTATGATATAAAATATAAATTAATATCATAGAATTTTTCATTAAAAAATTTAGCATGTAAATACATTATTTATGTAAATACATGCTTTTTGTGTTTTTACACTCTTTATATTTCTCAGGATTATTTCCTATAAATTATTTTTTCACATAAATTCATATAAAGAGGGATATTGCGTTATATAACAATAATTCTGACTCTAAACAAGAAAAATACTATAGATATTTTAGTATACACATTATATTTATATAAATTTAAAAAATTTATAAATTGTTTTACTAATTATACCAAATAATCATTTTAAGTCAAAAAAAATAAATATTTATACAATAAATTAATTTTATTGTTTTTTTTATATAAAAAAAGTAAAATTAAATATATAAAAACAATAATTATTTAATTTATTTTTGTATATGAATAATAATGAACAACAAGAAAGAGACGACATAATAACGTTTGATTCTGAAGAAAAAATAAAACAATCTAAACTTAATGGAGAATTCAGTGATGAAGAGAGTGATGAAGAGAGTGATAAAGAATCTATAGTAGACTTTCAAGAAATAGCACAACGAGAAGAAGAACAAAGTTCAGCTTTAGTTACTGCTTGTTCTGTTTTTGCACAAAACATTCAAAGACTTGATATTAAGGATAATCATCTCTTTGCTGAAGAAATTAATAAATATACTGAAGACTTCTGTGATAATTTAACACAATTAAATTATACGAAAGGAAAACTATCTAACGATGAAATATTTGCCATGAAAGCAGTACAATGGGCTCTTTTCGAAAAGTATAATATTTTTAATGCTTATCATAATCTTGTTTTTCTTGAAGATCATCCAATTCAAAATGCGTTTAAAAGAATAATTAGTAGTGAAGGTTATCGGGAATTAGCATCTAAAGAAAAAACTAGTGATGTAAACAAAGATGATGATAATACAAAAGATTTATTAAATATTTTGAATGAGATTGGGCTACCATATAAAAGTAAGAAAATCTATATTCTCAAGCAGAAACTCAATCATAATGATGCACTAAATATTTTTCCAGTTTTTAATCCGAAGAAAATTGAAAATTTTGATACATTATTTGATAATAAAGCTAAACAATTTTCAAAAATCCAAAATAAATTAAAAATTATTGGACAAGCTTTTTCTACACCTAAAAAAGATAATCCTCTTGAAGGAAATAAACTTTTATTGCCTATTCCTACTGCTGATGGTAAATTAAAACTAGAACATTTTAATAATTACTTTAAAGAGGATAATGTTACTCAAATTCATAATTTTATTAAAATATTAAACACTTACGCAACAAAAGATGGTAAACCTGAATATGATTTCAGTAAAGATAGAATTTTGTTAGATGATGGTATAGAGCTTAAAAACGCAATAAAAATTGCTATTCAGAATAATCTGATACCCATGATTAATGGAATAACTAACTTTGCTGATAAAAAAATAGTAGAAGCTAATGGGTATGGTGTGACTAATATTATAGCTAATGCAGCAATATTTTTGAGCGGATTTATCTCTAATAAACATCCTGAATTATTACATTTTGGAATAAAGAATGCAAATACTTATAATTCTGTAGAACTTCTTAACAAAGTGCTCAAAAATACTAATAATCAAAATAAAGATAAAAATGAAGATATAAAATATAATATTAAAAGCAAAGAAGAGAATAAGGAGAGTATTCTAAAAGAAAATGATAATATGAATGAAAAAGAGAAAGAACGTAAAAATAAATTTACTCAAACACTTAAAACAATAATTGTTAGTTCTAATCCTTCTATTTTTAGGCAAATTGCCAATGTAGCTTTAACTGACAATAAAAAGGATTTAGCAGAATATATATATAATATAGCAGGAGATTTTGATTATAGAGACCCTGTTTATAAAGAAGAACAAAAATATGAGTATCGTGATACTTTTTATCAAAAAAGTGACGGTACTAATACAAATGACGTAGAAAAATTAGAATATATAAAAAATGTAATTGAAATAAATAATCCAGATCTTGAAAATCATTCAAATAGTTCAGCAATATCAATAAATACAATAGAATCTACTCAAGGTAAATTGAAATTAGTAAATCAAAGTATAGGATCTAGTGAGGAAAGTATAAAAGATCTCACTAAAATTGTAAATACACACAAAAGTAAATTAGAAAATTTAGAAAAAATAAAAAAAGAATTTAAGAAAACAATAAAATTAGTTGAAGATGGAATAATAAGAAAAGAAAGAGATATAAAAGATTTCGAAAATCAAATAAAAATTCTAACAGATGGAAAAAATTCGCTTCCATCACATAGAATAGGAGAATTAGAAAACGAAATAAAAGTAATAAAGAAAAAAATAGAAACAACACAAACACTCTTGACAAAAGCAAAAGAAAATTTAACAAAATTACAAAATAAAGTTGTTACTAATGAATCTGCAATAAAATTACAAAACAAATCTATAGAAGAAACAGAAGCAGAAATTGTAATAAAACAAAATGAATTAAAAAATTTAGTAGAAAATAAAAATAAAATATTAGCTAAATATGGCTTAGCTAGAATCAATAACAAACTATTGAATTTTAATAAAAAACCTCAAAGTATCAAAGAAAATTATGGTTATAAAGAAGTTAATAAAATATTCGAGGAAAAATTAAAAAATAAAAATTATACTCATAATGATATTATACAAATAAATAATGAAGCATTACAAACTTTAGACGAAAAAAAACAAACTATAAACGAAAAATTATCTAAAAATGAAGATTATATTAATTCATTTATAGAATATATAGACAATTATGGAAAATATCTTATTGATTCTTTAGATAATATAAATAGTAAAATGATAGCAGGTGCTTTTAAGTATAAAGATCTTGAGAGGATAAGTCTAATAAAAAAAATTGATAAAGCAGTTAATCATCAAAGTAATTTTCAGAAAGAAATAAATGAAATCAATAATCCCGGTAATCAAATAGGTTAAGGGAAATAAATAATTCAATTCTTATTTATTATCATAATATAATTTTTGAATTATAAATATTATACTTGATAAAGTGCTAAATATGTTACTGTAGATAACAAAAGTGGAATATACATCTGATTCGTTTAATGATAATTCAAAAGTAACTAAAGTATCAGTATTTAGCACATGTGATGATCCTAAGAGCACTAATAAAGGTTATATAGAACTTGAAGTTGAAGGAGCTGGTACATTTAAAAACTATGTTCCTGAAGATAAAAGCTTCCAAGTTATAAAACCAGGACAACAAGTTACTTTGTATTTAGATGGAGATATTAATTCTAATAAAAAAGTCTCTATCTATTTTGGTGAATCTATTGATTTAGGAAATAAAGAAATTTACATAAAAAATTACTATTACTAATTTTAATTTTTCTTCATTTGTTTTGTTATAAAAATTTCTTATGTGATTTTCTCTAAAGAGATCTTATTTTCTATCAATTTTTATATTTTTAATATATTTATTACTAATTATACCAAATAATCATTTTAAGTCAAAAAAAATAAGTATTTATACAATAAATTAATTTTATTGTTATTTTTATATAAAAAAGTAAAATTAAATATATAAAAACAATAATTATTTAATTTATTTTTGTATATGAATAATAAACAGATTTTTGTAAATAAAACAAAACTAAATCAAAATCCATCAGATAAAATACCTGAAAGTTCAGATGAACAATCTTCCATAAACAGTCCAAATCCTCAACAATATCTCCTAAACACTCCAGGAAAGAAAGATCCTAAACAATCTTTACTAAACACTCCAGAAAAGAAAAATCAAGGAGAACAAAAAATACAATTTTCTAAAAAAAAACCAGAACAAGAAATAGAGGAAAATCAACCATATCAACAAATAGAATTTTTTGAAAATCAACTAAAACAAGAAATAGAGGAAAAACAAATTTCACCTTTAGTTACTGCTTGTTCTGATTTTGCACAAAACATTCAAGAACTTGATATTAAGTATAATAGTTATGATAATAATGACTTTACTAAAGAAGTTGATAATTTCCTTAATTTAATTCAAGAAATAAATAAAAACAAAATAGACGAATTATCTAACGATGAAATATTTGCTATGAAAACAGTACAATGGGCTCTTTTCGAAAAGTATAATAGTATTCCGAATGATAAAAATAAAGACTTTATAATTAATCAAGGCATAAAAACACAAATTCAAAACGCGTTTAAAAAAATAATTAGTAGTGAAGGTTATCGGGGATTAGCATTTATAGGAAAAACTAATAGTGCAACCGAAGAAGGTGAAAATGCAAATAACTTATTAAATATTATCAATAAAGTAGCGCTATTACGTCAAAAACCCCTTACTTTTCGTAAAGAAAAACTTAATGACTATGATTCAAAAAACATTTTTCCAATTTTTGATCCGAATGACAAAAAATTCTTTGATATTATTAATAATACTAAAAATTTTGATATATTATTTACACAAAAAACTAAAGATTTTTTAGAAGTTCAAAGTAAATTGAAAATTGTTGGACAAGCTTTTTCTATTAATGAAAATAAACTTTTATTGCCTATTCCTATATCTTATAATAGTCCAGGAAAACTGCTTGAGAACAAAAATAGCATAAATAAAACAGATTTTAATAATGCTCTTAACGAGAATTATTTTCCTCAATTTCATAATTTTATTAAAGTATTAAATACTTATGCAACAAATGATGGTAAGGCTAATTATGATTTAAAAAAAGATAGATTGATTTTAAATGATACTCCAGAAATGCATATCACTATATTATCTACATTATTAAATAGAAAAGATGATCTTATTGGATTAATGAATCTTGGAACTGGGGGCGTATTAGGATCTGCATTTGAGGCAGCACGTGCGTTAATAAGAGTTGCAATTCAATATTCGGATTATAAAAATTATGTGATATCACATGATAATAATAACAAAATGGATTCAAATCTTTATAATATTATAGATGTTATTAATATACCATTCAAAAAGCTCTATGAAGAACATCAGCAAAAATTAAATGATATAAACAAAGAAATTAATGAAGTAAAACTTGCAATTAAAGATTTTCAAAAAAAATTAAAACTTGATGTGGATGAAAAAAATCAAAAAATAGGAATTATTAAAAATATTTTTGATCATAATAATGATCATTTGACAAATTATATAGAAAATCTATTGAATAATTATGGTGATAGTGATCTCATAAATAATAATCATTATACTAACTTGACGACTTTAAAAAAAGCAATCAATGAAAAATATCAACAAGAAGAAAAAAATATAGAAGAATTATATAAAGTAGATCTCTCACAAGAAATAAGACTTCGAAAAGAAATCAATGATTTAAAAGATAAGTTGCAAGCCGAAAATAACACTAATGATCAAATCAAAGGACTAAATAATCAAACTAATAAACAAATCAAAACTGATAACGAAATCAAATTATTAGATCAAAAAATTAAGCAAGAAACTAATGACTTAAATATAATAATTAAGAGAAGAACCGAGTTATTAAATCAAGAAGTTAATGAAAAAGTCAACGAATTAAATCAAAATCAAGAATTTAAAGGATTAAATACAAAAATCGAAACATTAGATAAAGAAATCAAAACATTAAATACAAGAATCGAAACATTAAATGAAAAAATCAAAGCATTAAATGAAAAAATCAAAGAATCAAAAGATGGTCCAAAAAATAATAAAGATTTGATAAAAAGATTTTCAGATTTATGCAATGAATACTTAGAATCAAAAGTATCACTAAAAGAAAAAGAAGAACTTCGAAAAAAAAATATGGAAGAAATAGATAAAAAAATTGAATCAAATATTTTACCATCTCTTTATCAAAAGATTACATATGAATTAAGTAATACAGATAAACCTTATAGAAGATTTAATGCTATTGTTCAAGACATTGATGATCAAGACATTGATGAAGATAAAATTAAGACTAATCAACTCAGTGAAAATAGTCTCAAGACACTCCAAGAAACATTATTAGATTTAAAAAAACAAAAATCCGCATTTCTAAAAAAGATAGACATCACTTCAAGTATTATACAAAGTAATGTTAAAGGTATTTTTCAATCTTTAGGAAACATCCAAGAGACTTTTTTAAAAAGAGCTGTTACTAATAGAGATCTTGTTGAAAAGCAGATAAGCAATCTCAACAATGAAATAATTAAAAGCAATAATCCCGGTAATCAAATAGGTTAAGGAAAATAAATAATTCAATTCTTATTTATTATCATAATATAATTTTTGAATTATAGATATTATACTTGATAAAGTGCTAAATATGTTACTGTAGATAACAAAAGTGGAATCTATATAGATTCCATAAATTATCCAAGAAAATGATCCTATAAAATAATTAATCAACATTAGAAAAGATAAATCTTTAGTTGATTTTATCTTATAGGATTTCCATAATTGAGGTAAAAGTCCTATCAATGAAGTAAAAAATGCTATTCCTCCAAAAAATTCTTGAATTAACATATTCAATTTATTTTCTATATAAAATGAGCATTTTTTATTAATAGCAAAATTAAATTAATTTACTTATTAGTTCACTTATTAATCTAATAAAGGCTCTGATAATTGATTATTATTTAATATTTTATTAAATAAAGATTTTAATTTAATAAATAAGTTTTTAAAAATCTCAGATAAATATGAGAATACTTTTAGAGTACGATTCATAGTATTATTTAAAAGACTATTACTTATATTTTCATTATTTTGATTGATACCAAAAATTCTAGACAAATTTCTTAGATAATTTTGACCATATTTAAATTCTTCTAAGTTTTTAATATATTGATGAATTATACGTTCATTTATAAGATTATTAGCAAGAGCTACTTGAGCATTTGTTTTAGAAGTTCTTCTAGTACTATTTTTTTCGTCTTGGTGTAGATTTTGCTTACTCCTTGTTTCGGTGATTTTATAATTATAAATTAAATTATCATTATTAATAATGCTATTTAATTTTTTTTGGTCTTTTCCAGTGATATTATCTCCTTCAGAAGAACATTCTTGTATTCTCTCACCAAAATTTCGACATCTAGTATTGATACATCCTAATTTTATAGCATCAATTAAATTAATTCTAATATTTCCATTTAGAGGAAGAAATAAATTAGATGCCAATTGTTGATTGGTTTGACATAAATTAAGAATACCATTTAAAATTTCTAGATAGTTAATATAAGAATCATTATCATGATTATTCTTATTAGTTGTATCATGTAATATAGCAATTGTTAATATTTTTATTAAAATATCATTATTTATTTTATTTATGAAATCAGAATTTGGTTTTTTTATTTCTTGTGCAATTATTTCAATAATAATTTCCATTCCAAATGGAAGAATTATATTCCCTTCTACTATTTTTTTATTTAATGCAGATGTATTTACTTCATTAAAATCATTTATTCTTCTAACAAGTTCATCTCCGTTAATCGAGAAAAATTTCTCAGAAAAATTTTCAATAGTTGAATTAATATCCAAGTAATTTATATTTTCTATGAAATATTCTTTAAATTTTCCTTTAATACTATTATATTCATTTATAACTTCTTGATCTATATTCTGTTGATTAGAGATTTCATCAAATTTATGTATTGCAGCAATAGATACATCTATTATATTTTTTTTAGCATCATTATCATTATCTTCAATTAAAGTAGAAGTAGTTCTTAGAAGATTTAACAATGTATGATAATTTCCTGTATTTTTAATATGTTTTAATATATTTATTGTTTCGTTTTCAAATACAGCATATACTTTCAAAAGCGCTGAATCTTCATTTGATTCTATTAGATCGTTAATATCACTTATTTCATCAATATCTTGTAGATGATTTTGTTGAAAATTACTTCTATGTTGCTGAATATCTTCTTGTTGTTGAATATCTTCTTGTAGCTGATGATAATTAGGATCATTTTTTAATATTTGATTAAACTTTTGTGTTAAGCTATCATTTGAAAAAATTAATCCTAATCCTTGACTTGCTCCAGCAAGTTTTTTAATTTCATCATTATCTAAAAAACAATCTATAACTAAATTAAGCATTTCTTCAGAATATACTTTTTGTTTACCACTAATTATTTCTATAAGAAGTTTTGATGGTGTAATCTCACTATTTAGTTCATTTTTTACATATTTAATTTTCTTTAAGTGTGGAGTAAAAGAATCAGGTATTGCAGCAAAAATTTGAGGTTTTAACATGGAGAAATACATCGATACCTCTAAATTTTCATCATTATGTTTTGGAATATTAATATTAATATCTGAAAATTGTTTAGAGAAAATCTTTATAATATGATTATATTCATTAGGATTATTTTCTTGTATATTTTCAAGAAAAATTCCAAGTTCATTAAGAACATCATGAAACATTTCAAGATCATTTCTTTTTATAATATCTGGTAAAAGTATTAATATAGATTTTACTGCAATTATTTTTGGATTCTCATCTTGATTTTGATAGTTCACATTAGAATCTGCATTCTCGCGCTGATTTTGATTATTTACATTTAGAGAAGATGTCAAAATACCTCTTATAGTACCAATGAAAAAGTTATAACTTGAATGTCTTTTATTATTTTCATCTTGATTATATGCTGTATATCTATTTAATATTAATTTTGGAGTTAATTCGATATCATTTATATTTTCATCCCATTTTATGTTTTTATTAATTAAGTCAAATGCTGTCTTATCTGATCCTGATATAATATTATCTTCTAGTATACGTAAGAATAGATTTTGATTTCTTATATTAACATTCGAGCTTTCAACAGTATTGAATATATAATCTATAACTGTTCCTATAAGACTTTTAATCATTAAAGGACTAAAATTATCATTTAATATAGTACTTTTTTCTTTAATTTGAATAAATAAATCGTCAATGAAACGAAAAATATAGTTATTAGGATATTTATTATGTAAATTTCTTACTATTTTTGGTAAACGTGATACAGAATAAAAAAGAGCTGCACCAAAGATAGGCGTAACAAAAAGACTTAGAATTGGAATATATGAAATAACACTTAATACTATAGGTGTAACAAAGAAAGATGTTAAAGAGATTAATAATCCTAATGCTTCTTTATATTTATAAAGTTTAGGAAACCTATTTTTATAATTATATGCATCAAGTTTTAATTCTAGTTTTTTGATGATATGTTCACTATAAGGATAAAAAACAAAAGCATTAGGACCTAGTATTACTCCTGCAATAAGATTAATTGTCTCTAATACACCATAACTAATCTCAGAATTACTATAATAAGTTCCTTTTTGTATTATTTCATCATATCCATTATTATTATTAACTAATTGATCAGATAAACTAGAGATACTATTAGTAGATGATTGACGGCGTAAATTTTGTGATTGTTCTATTTCTTGCATATATGTAAAGAATGAGTTGTATGAGTGTTATTTATTTAATTTTTTATATAAATTGTTTATATTTTAATTAATCAAATTTCAAATCAATAATTTATAAAATTTATTTAATTATTTTATAACATATTTAATTTATAGCATAAAAAAAGAAATTTTCCAGTAAAATTTTTATTATTATTTCCAATACAATAAAGAATAAACATAAGTTGCAAAATAAAACTTAAAGCTTAATATTTATTAAGGGTATGTATAAATCAACTTGTATTTAATTTTTATAAAACATATAATCTACTTTAATAGAACTGAATTATATTAAATATTATGCCAGAAGAAGGTAAGCTATATTCTGATATTCTTTTTTTAGGATTAACTAGATCACCAACAATTTTAGGAGTAAGTTATATAGCAGTTGGAGTAAATTTTATATCATGTCTTTTAGGTTTTATTATAACATCTAACCCAAAGATAATGCTTCTTACTATTTTTATACATTTTATTCTTTATAAAATCTCATCTAAAGAGGTATTATTTTTAGAATTATTAATGACTGGATCAAAATGTCAAAAAGGAAGAATAAATAAATTATATCATAAAGCTTCATCTTATGATCCTAGTTGATATATTAATATATGTAATTTATACTATAAATATTAAAGTATTAATATAATGCGCCAATATTTAAAAAAGAATTTTTCAAGGAATTTCCCAAAAAATTGGTCGCTTTTTTCAAGGGAAGCATCAGCAAGTTGTATGATTCCATACTATTCCTATTGGAATAGAAATACCGTTATTACTAAAAACAATGATTTAGTCCAAGTTATTAAAGTTGGTGGATTTTCTTTTGAAACAGCAGATGATGAAGATTTAGAAATAGAAAAAGACAGGTTAAATTCCATGCTAAAAGGAGCTTATTCGACAGAAATTTCTATTTATACTCATATAATCAGAAGAAAAATTCAAATATATCCTAAAGATTATTATGATCCTAATATGCCAAGTGGATTTGCATCATATTTAGATAAAAAATGGGCTGAAAAAAATCAAAATAAACAATCATTTGTTAATGAAATGTATGTCACAATTATTCAAAATGGAATACCAAAATCAAATATAAAAAATAAATTTAAAGTAGGATCAAAATCACAAAACGAAGATAATTGGGTTAAACAAATGTCTGAGGCATTAGAAAAATTAGAAGAAACAACTGGAAGAGTTATAGCAACTTTAAGATCTTCATATAAGCCTCATCTATTAGAGATAATGCAATCTGAATTTGGTTATCAATCTCCTATTGCATCCTTTTTTGCTCAAATAGTAAATTGCGGAGAATATACTAATATTATTCATGTATCCGGGGATTTATCTAAACAATTAAATCATTATCGTTTAATGTTTTATGATAAATATATTAAGATGATAAAACATGATGGAAAAGAAAAATTTGCTGGAATTGTGAGTATAAAAGAATACTCGCCAAGAACTTGGATTGGTATGCTAGATGGATTTTTAAAAGCACAATTTGAATTTATTATAACACAATCTTTTGTTTATATAGATAAAAGAGGAGCAATTAATGCAATGCAATTACAACAAAATAGAATGCAACAATCAGGAGATAAAGCGATATCTCAAGTTGAAGAAATAACTTATGCTTTAGACCAAGCAACCAGTGGAAGCATATCATTTGGAAAACATCATATGACTATTATGTGTTTAGCTGATACTAAAAAAGAACTAGATCAATATCTTTCTATAGCGTCTGTTGAAATTAGTGATACTGGAGGAATAGGTGTAAGAGAAAGTATTAATCTTCAACCAGCATTTTGGGGTCAATTACCTGATGGTGTTAAAGGAAATCAAACATTATTAGCCAGAGCAACAAAAATAAATTCCCTTAATTTTGCTTCGCTTTCTCCTTTTCATAATTACCCATATGGAAAAGCAAGCAATAATCATTGGGGTCCATCTGTTACTGTTCTTGATACTAGTTCCGGAACTCCTTATCATTTTAACTTTCATTTACGTGATGTGGGACATACAATGATAATAGGACCAACTGGTGCCGGAAAAACTGTTCTATTAAATTTCTTTTGTGCACAATCACAAAAATTTCAATGTAGATTGTTTTTTTTTGATAAAGATCGTGGAGCAGAGATATTTATTCGAGCAATGAAGGGAGAGTATACTATTATAGATCCTGGTAAGAAATGCGGATTTAATCCGTTACAACTTCCAGATACTGGAGAAAATAGATCTTTTTTATTAGAATGGCTAAAATATTTAGTTTCAACAAATGGAGAAATAGTTACATCAGATGATATAAGTAATCTTACTATTGCAATAAATGGAAACTATAAACTAAAAAAAGAAGATAGAAAATTATCAAATATTGCACCATTTCTTGGTTTAGGTGGCCCAGGAACATTAGCAGGAAGACTTGGGATGTGGTATGGTAATGGATCTCATGCACTAATTTTTGATAATGATATTGATATTATAGATTTTGATAAATCGAATATATTTGGATTTGAAATGGCAGAATTATTAAGAGATAAATCTAGTCTTGCTCCTGTTCTTTCTTATATATTTCACAGAATAAATATATCACTTACTGGAACTCCAACAATGATAGTATTAGATGAAGCATGGGCTTTAATTGATAACCCAGTTTTCGCTCCTAAAATTAAAGATTGGTTAAAAGTTTTAAGAAAATTAAACACATTTGTAGTATTTGCTACACAAAGTGTTGAAGATGCAAGTAAAAGTCAGATTAGTGACACTTTAATTCAACAAACAGCAACTCAAATATTTCTTCCTAATCTTAAAGCAACATCTGTTTATCGTACAGCTTTTATGCTTAGTGAAAGAGAATATACTCTCATAAAAACTACAGATCCTAGTACTAGATTCTTTCTTATAAAACAAGGTAATGATGCTGTAATTGCTAAAGTTGATTTATCAGGAATGGATGATGTTGTTTCAGTATTATCTGGAAGAGCAGATACAGTTATTGTATTAAATGAAATTCTTAAAGAAAATGGTGAAAATCCAGAAATATGGATTCCGCTTTTTATAAAAAAATTAAAGTCAATAGAAGAAAATAAATAAAAATTACTATATTAATATTTTTTATATAAAAATTTTTTGGATTTTTAAATTACATTTTATAAATTAATATGATTGACAAGTTTTATAATATAAAAATTTTATTTTATAAATTTTTCTTAATTGCTATATTAGTAGCAGGATTTAATATGATATCTCAACATAGTAATGAAGTATTAGCAGATGGATTATTTTCTGATACTGCACACAATTCTCTAGAATATTATGAAGATACAAGACCTGGGGATATTCAAGGAAGTAATTTATTGAGCATTATAATAAGTATATTTAGCAATATAATAGAATATATATATATTTGCGCCCTAAAAAAAACAATTTTTGACTACTCTCAAACTGAATATAATTGTCTTCCGGATCAAATAGGAAAAAATATTGGACAACCATCGTGTCCTAAATCAAAAGGTGGATTTTTTGGATCAGTTGGAGAAGGTGTTGCAAGGCTTATAATTATGATTATAGGAATCATTTTCCCTTTTTTTGTCATATTTGCATTAGTATTAATTGCTTTTTTAACAAAATGTACAACATCTTATGTTTGGGCACCACATGAACTTATTAATGTAAAATTATATGGTAAAGATAACGAAGAAATGTGTGAAGAGAGTAATGGGAATATAACACTTAAAAAAAATCTAGTTGGACCTAATGAAGTTCCATTTTTATATACATGTAATTCTTCATCAAGTACTTGTAATTCTAATACAAATAGAGAATATGGTGATATGAGTGGGACATATTATTGCAACTCTGCAAATAGAAAATACGCTACTAACAATTTGGCAGCAGATGGAGTTGGAGACAAGTTGTCACCAGGAATGATAGTTTATGCTGAAAGATCCTTTGTAGATTCTTTTAAAAATAAAAAATGTCCATCTAAGCCGAAAGATGATATAAATATAGCTACAAGAGAACAAGTAAAAAATGGCTCATACAGTGATAATGATATCATATTTTATTCTAATACTAATGGTCGTGTAAAATTATGTGCTGCTGCAAAAAAAGCAATTGGAATACCTTTATTATTTCCTATCCTCTATGGATGTACACCTGTTGCACCTCCTGTTGAAGTAAAAACTGATTCAGAACAAAAAATATACGATATGATTAGTGATACTAGGTGTAGTTATTTTATGAGTCAGCGTATAGATTTAATTCATTTATCTTCTGATTTACATCAAGGAGTAATAACTGAGGATGTACGTACATTTTTAGAAGGTGATATGCATCTAACAAGCACAATAGTTGGCTGTATGCAAGATTTGTTAATCAAAATAATAATATCACCAAATAGTTCTGACAACTCCTATATGTATTTTGTTCAGAATCAAATGAAAAAGTTGGTATTTGTTGTATTAACATTTTACATAATAATATTGGGAATAAAGATTATGTCATCTCCACAAGTGCCACAACGAGGAGAATGGATGATGTTTATTATGAAATTTGTAATAGTAGTTGTTTTCAGTACAGGACAGATATGGTATGATAATAATAAGATTACTGGCCGCACAGGATTGTTTTCATTAGCATTAAATGTTATAGAAACAATTTCTGATATTTTTATACAAAGCTCAAATGTGAATGATCCTGTTAGAGCATGTTATTCAAATTATAATGGTAGTAATATTTTATCTTCTAGAAGAATAAGTGTTTCTTGTGGAGGAACTACAACTCCTTCAAATACATCGAAAAGTTCATTTGTAGAATTAACACCTTGGGATTATCTAGATTGTAAATTAGGTAATTATCTTTCATTTGGAACATGTCGTTATAATTTTGGAGAAATACCATCATTATGGTTCTTTACATCTGCTTTAATATCTGGAGTAACAGGATTTCTACTTGCAATTTGTATGTTAGTATATGTTATTCTTATAATGTCTGTTGTATTTCGTTTCGTTCATGTAGTAATATTATCATCTTTTATGTTAGCAATATTATGTCTTATGGCTCCGATATTTGCTTGCTTTATTTTATTTGATTATACAAAAGAAATATTTCAAAATTGGATAAAAGCATTAATAGGATACTCAATATATCCTGGAATGACATTTTCTTTTGTAGCATTATTTATTGCAACTTTAGATGTGTTCTTTTATGGATTTACTATAGATGATTTAAGTAAAAATTCAAACCCATGCACTGAAACACAATCAGTATATTGTGCAACTTATCGTGCAAGTTTAGATGCACAAACATGTTATAGGAATGGTTCCTGCTTAAGTTTAGCTGATGCAAGCTGTAGTATTTTAACTAGTGGTATGGTTAATGCTTTTACAGAAAGATTAAATCTGATAATATTTAGTTTAAACATTGGTCAATCATCATATATATCTGAAATGTGGACACCTATGTGGAATATTATGTTCTTTGCTATCATATTTTATTTTTTCTCAGGATCAGTGATATCGTTTTTTGAATATATGTCTGGGGTATATGGACTAGGTTCTATAGCTAAAGGGGATTTTAGTGGTATGGCAATTTCTGCAGCTAAGAAAATAAATGTTGCTTCTATGGGGCGTGGTGTTTCAAAATTAAATCAAATGAGAAAAAGAAATAAGTAGTAAAATAATTTATTCTAGGTTGTAATTATTATTAGTAGCTATTTTTTTATCTCTTAAAATTGTATATGTTACAAGAACTAAGATTGAAAATAAATAATATAATCATTTATCTTAGTACTTATCTTAGTATATTTATTATAAGTATATTTTTTGTAATTATTTTACAGATTTTATTTTCAAGTAAAAATCAAATATATGCTACATATATTTATCAATCGGAATGTAAGTTTAGTGATGATGTAGATTTAAATCTTCCAAATTCAATACCAATCTTAAGAATAAATCGCAAGTGTACAACAGCATGCTCTACACAATGTGGATTATTATTTAAAATCTTAGAAAAACCACCTAGTACAAGTGCTGAAAATACTAATGCTATTAGAAGTAGTAATGCAGATCAAATAGCGTATCTTAATAGAAATAGAATAATAGATTGTATTAATCAATGTGCAATGGGTATAAAATACCAAGGAAAAATAATTGAATCTGATGGAAATAATCAAAATCTCTCACAATCAGAAACAGTTGGTTTAAAATGGAGTTGTGGTGATAACTCTCCAGATTTTGTTGATATTGAGGTAGGAAAATGCGATCTCATTGATATAAAATTATCTAATCCAGGAATTGAACTAGATGTAATTGGTGAAAATATACTAACTCCATATTATAAAAATGGAAGGATTGCTTGGTCTTCTAATTCTTTTTTTTCTGATGGAGAAAGTCTTTATAGAAAAATTAGTATACAAAAAGACGATGAACTAATTATAGAATATAAAGGAAGATCTTATAGTGATAATTATTCAGCATCTCTTATTTATGATAAATATAGAATGATTTTACCTTTAAAAGCAAATAGTTTAATTAATCAAAATGAATTTCTGATTCGACCAGTAGATCCTGCCGATGTTGATGATAATTATTTAAATGATAAAGCAAAATCTAATTCCCAAATCAATTATTATAGTAATATAGGTGATATTTTTGGCCAAGTATCTGGTGATACTTTTCCATCTTCATTTCTATATAATCCACAATATCCAAATGAAATTTGTCAAAAAAATACATCTTATGGTGGTACATATAATATGTGTTACAATGATAATATATTTCCTAGTTTTGTATTTAAAATAAATATTGAAGAATCTTTTTTTAGAAGAGTAAATATTAATCGTCTAGATATTAATTTAGATAAGTATTTTATATATATATCACATAAATCTGGATTATCGAAAACCGGTTCAAATATAAAGATATGTCCTCTAGATGAGGCAAATAATTTAGTAGAATCACAATGCAAATATGGAAGAAGTGTTGAAACTGGTTATATATTCAAAGGTATTGGAGAGGGAAGCTATAGAATAACAATGGATAAATGGGATTATAAATTTTCAGATTATGTTATATTAGATAATGATAAAATAGATACTATAATATCAGAAATACATCCGCCTTTTGGAGGACTTGGAATAGAAATTATAAAAAATAATTCATCTAATGAAAATTTTGTTTGTAATATAATAAAAAAAGTTCGTAATAAACTATATGGTTGTGCTAAATATTACTCATCTGGTAGTGTTAATACTTCATATTGTCAATCTAACACAGGATTAAATGAAGATTGTGATTGTCGTGTTGGGAGTCTATCGGGTCTTGAAGCGCCAACAGATGGGATTGTTTATAATTTATATAAAATATTATTATATGGTTTAACACCATTTATAAAAGTCATGATGCTTATGTATGTTCTATATATAAGTTTTAGTTTCACTATAGGATTACGTTCAATGAATAGTAAAGAGTTCCTAATATTTTCTCTTAAATTTTCATTAATAGCAGGATTATTATCAAAAGGTAGTTGGTCTTTATTATATAAATATGGCTTCGCTATTTTTATAGATGGAATTGATGATATGATAGATATGTTTAATTATAGTACTTCATTTACAAAAACAACACAAAGTCTCGAAAGATGTGTATGTGGTGGTCCAACAGTAATAAAAGAAATAGGTGATATATGGAAACAGGTCTTTAGTGATACTTTAATGAATAAAATTGGAGCATTATTTTTCTTTGGAATAACAGGATCAATATCATTTGTAGTTATATCTGTAATGGTTCTTTATGGAATGTTTGTATTCTGCTTAGTATCTGTAAAAATACTAATAGTTTATTTATTATCAACAGTTATGATTGGTATGATGATATCAATATCTCCTCTTATTATTCCATTTATTATGTTTGGTTATACAAAGTCTATTTTTGATAATTGGGTCAAACAAATATTAATGTATTTTTTACAGCCTGTAATAGTTTCTGTATCATTTATATTATTTAAAGAGATGTTTTTTTTAATTCTTCAAGCACTTACTAACTTTACGATATGTAAAATGTGTTTATTTAATTTCTCTATTTTCTTTAGTTCATGGTGTCCAAAAGTCTGGCTTCCTGTAAATTATGCTCATAATAACACTGATTCTGTAGTATCTATAGCACCTATAGCATTTGTATCAATACTTATAGTTGCTCAAGCTGCGTATCACTTTGTTTCTGTTACATCAGAAGTATTAAATAGAATAATTAGTTTTTACACAACTTCAACGGGAGGTACAGATTTAATGAAAGCTACAGAAAGTGTAAGATCAGCATTTAGCAATACATCTAGTGGTGCATTAGGAGTTATTGGATTACGTACAAAAGATCTCAAACAAATGCAAGGAAAAATGGAACAAAATAATGCAAGAAAAAGGAAATAAATATGAATATTTATTTTGATTAATTGGTAGTATTTCAATGAAAAATAAAAAAGAATATTATTTACCATTTCAAAAAAAAGAATTGGTAATTTTTAATTTTATTATCAGATTATATCTAATTATATTAATTTTACATATAATAAAATTTCAAAATATAGCATTTGCACAAAAGTGTTATGAAGCAGATGATCTAGGATCAGGGTATTCAATTAATTTAAATGCCAATTTAGAAAATGGTGATTTAATAACTGTTGATGAATATTCTTCTCCATTTGAAAGATATAATCCTCACCGTAGTTTTGTTGCTAAATGGATAGATACAGAATTCTTTGTTATGGGTTATCCAGTTCCATTAAAAATAACGATAACAAATAATTCTTCTTTTAAGAGTTGGTATCCTTTTGGAAAGATAGATGGTATTGACAATGAATGTATTAATTCAAGTAAAGATTCTAACTCTATTATAATAAAAGGTAGTGAAGAGAATTTCAGTTGTAAATTAACAAAAGGTGTTGGTGTTTATCTTTTAGTATCAATCTTTGGATCAAATCCTAATGTCAAATCCCAAATAAAATTTCCTTCACCTCTAAAGTTTCAAAATTTTCATATGGGATCTGGTGATTATATAAAAAGTTCTGGTAAAGAAATAAAATTTGAAATACTAAATGTTCCAGTAGCTGAAGATGGAAAGATATTAGAAAATACTACTCAGCCTTTAAGGTCAGGAAGACTTTATGCTAAAATTTTAGATACTGATTATAGCGATAATTTTGGAGGTTATACATTAAGAATAGATTCAGGAGCTTATAAAATTGGATTTATATCTAAACTTGTTAATTCATATAAAAATGTTCTTGACGAAACAAGCGCAAAGATAAGATCAAAAGTTAGACAAAATGTACAAAAATACGTTAATCCTCTTATTTATATTGCATTTTTAACATATTCAGTATTATTTTTAATGGGATTGATACAATCAAATCATAAAGAATTGGTTATTAGGTTATTTAAAATGAGTATTGTAGTTACATTACTCAGTGAAACTAGTTATGTTAATACAATTGAAAGATATTTTCTAAATATCTTCATTGGACAGCCAAGTTATAATAATGGAACTTATCATAGATCACCTGGATTTGGAGACTATGTTGCAAATAAAGTGTTAAATTATATATACATAAAAGATACTGAAAATATTGAAAATATTGAACTAAATTCATCAGATGATTCACAAGATACTATATTAAAGCAAACTATTGTATTTGATGAAATATTACAAAAAGTATTTTCACCTTCAATTAATTCTAAAATCTGGGCGTTAATTTTTACAGTAAAATTTTACTTTATTCCTTTATTATATATATATATATTTATTTTTTTAGTAATGTTAACTAAGCTGATTTTGCTGATAATGATGGTTTATACACGTATTACTTTAGCTGTAATAGTATTACCTATATTTTTATTAATGATTCTTTTTAATATAACAAAAGATATATTTCAAAACTGGTTGAAAAATATTTTTTCATCATCTATGACATTGATTTTAATAGCTGTTTATATGGTCTTTATGATTGATATTATGTCAGATCAATTTTTTTCTTTGTTTAAATATAAAGTTTGTGAGCAAAATTGGTGGATATTTAAATATTATACTATAAATTCAGATAGTCTGGTATTTAATAACGTATTATCAATTGAAAATTATTTAATAGCTTTAATTTTTGTTTGTATGTTTTCTGAAATTCAAGATAAAATACCGAAAATTGCAGATAATTTTACTGGTGTATTCCAGGGAGGAGTTGAGGATACTTTTGGATCTGCTCTTGATACCGCAAATCGTTTTATATGGGGTAATGGACGAAATGGTGGTATACTATCACCTCTAAATAGTGTTATAGATAAGGTTGCAAGAAAAAGAAATGATATGATAGGGAAAATGGCTTCTAATAGCAAAGGTATGCAATTATTTATAAATGGGTCACACTTTGTAAGTGATAAAATTGGAAAATTCTTTTCTTCAGAAAATCCTCTTATTAAGACTTTTGATGATATTAATAGTGGAACAAAAGTTGATTATTTTGGATTACAAGAGTCAACTCATAATACTATGGAAACACAAAATAAATTAGATAAAGAAATTGATGAATTGAAAAAAATAATTGAAGACGAAAAAAATGCACCATTAAAAAATCTCTATAGCCAGGAAACTAAAGAAAGACAAAAAGATATTATTGGAGATATAGATAATAATATTAAATATATTGAAAAAATTAAGGGACAAGATGATCAACTTAATAATCAAGAAATGAAAAATTTGGTGGAAATAAGAAGTAATGATATAAAAGAATATAAAGAATTATATAATAAAGAAAATATAACTCAAAATGAAAGTAATAAAATGATTAGTTTAGAAAGAAAAATATCAGAAAATAATGAAAAAATTAATATACTTCAATCTACACAAGAAGAAAGAAATAAAATGGAAAATAATTTAAAAAATATAACAAGAATAAACAACGAAATAGATAAAGGTGATGATGAAAATATTCTCCAAAATACTAATGATATTAATAATCAAATAGAATCTTATTCTAAATCTGTGAAAAAAAGAAATAATAAATACTTCAAAGATAATATTGGAAGTAATTTTGATCTTGAATAATTAATTATATAATTTTTTCCTATAAAATATATCAAAATCTAAATTTCAAAATTTTTTATATAAATAAAAGAAAAGATCTTGCAAAAGTAATTATATATAGTCTATAATCCTGTTATACATCTCATAATAAAAGGAGCGATGGCCGAGTGGTCGAAGGCGCTTCCCTGCTAAGGAAGTATACGGGAAACTGTATCGAGGGTTCGAATCCCTCTCTCTCCGCCACCTTTTTTAGAGATGACTTTTCTCACCATCATTCAGAGCATAGCGAAGCAATCCAGAAACCCCAGTATTTCTGAGCTTTCCAGGGTTTTGGCTTAACGTTAGACCCGTACTTCACTTTCTCCGATTTTGCTATTTTACCCCTAAAATCTCTGTTTTTGGCCTCTCCATCTCCGATACATGCAAACACTCGGGTCAAAGGTACGCATGTCCCTAAAGCCTGGATTTAGCTGGGTTTTGGAGGATTGATGTTTTTTGCTCATGCATTTTTTAGAGAACGAAAAGCGGAGTAGAGAATGAGATTCGAAATGGAGCATAGGTAATATTACTTGCTGAGCTTTTCCATTACTTCTTCAACCTCGCCTACATAAAATACAGAATCAAGCTCGCATAGCTCAAATTCTTTCGGAAGGTCTGAGCGAACTATTTTTATAAAACCATACCTTTTATAGAAAATATGAGCAGCTTTAAGGATATCAACTGAGCCTAGAAATAGCTTTTTAAAGTGATGCTTTAGTGTGGCATTGAGAAGTGTAAGCATTAATTTTTTGGCAACTCCTGTGCCTCTATATTCTTTTATCACAAAAAACTTTTTAATTTCGCCGCCACAATCATTGATTTTTCTTAAGCCTATGCTGCCAATAATCTGCCCATTATCAGCCACAGCATACCAAAAATTATATGAATGATCGTAATAAAAATAATGCTCTGCTTTTAAAATACATATATTAGTATCTTTATTAATTGGTATAGAGAACTCATTTTCTTGTATTTCAGAAATCATACTCATAATTTGCTTGCGTATAACCCGAGAAGTTGAAAGGGTAGCAATTTTAATATCTGAACCGAGTAGCCTATTTTGCTCAAGTACGTTTGAGTATTTGTCTATAGCATTTATGATCTCTACCATTTCTGATTCTTGTAAAAACTTAAAAGCACCTTCTATCTTTTCTTCAGAAAAATCATCGATACTTTTCACGGTTGCTTGCCCTTCTGCTGTAAGATAAAGATATTTTTCACGTTTATCTAATCCTTCTTTAAATTCAATCAAGCCCTTTTTAGATAAAGAGCTTGTTAGCCTTGATATTCTGGAAATAGACATCAACAATAGAGCACCTAATTTAGATATAGTAAGCCCTGGGTCTTTCTCTATTTCTATTAACGCATGCCAATGCCCTGGGGTGATACTTGAGTCACTGCGGTCTAGTTGTAGCATTCCAAGCTCTCTTACTAATTTTCTTGATAGAGACCGTAATTTCTCAATTTGTTCTTTTTGCATAAAACTCATGCCTCGCATTAAATTTTTATCTACAAATACAGTATAACAATAATGCTTGCATATTGCAACTAATTTTGTTATAATAGTTGTATATCGAACAATGCGCAGGAGGATTCATGCAAACGATTAAAGCTTACCTTGAAGATACGTACTGCTTTGCAGGCCATGGGGAAGTTATACATACCGGAATGGACGATAAAGGCCATTTCTTTATTTTAGATAAAACAATATTTTATCCGCAAGGTGGTGGACAACCTTCGGATCAAGGGTATCTGGAAATTGATACACGTACAGAGCACATGTTAGATAGCAGCGGTTACCGTACCACTATCGATGCTTCACGTGATTTTGAGGGAGATTCACAGCAAGAACAATCGAGCAAGCTAGGATTGCTAAATGGGTTTGTTACATGCGGAATGGCTTTGGCACCAATAATAGGAAGTTATCTCAATATATACCTTGGTTGGAGAGGAGGGTTTATATTTTTGATTACTCTAGGCGCCCTTTGCTTATTGATGAGTCAACTTTTCATCCCTAATGATTACAAAAGAAATGATCAAGTATCATTTTCAGTTCTAGAATATTCAAAAATCATTAACTCAAGATTATTTTGGGTTTTGGCAATCATGGTCTGTTTTCTTTGTTTGCATTACTGGATTTTTATTGGAATGAGTCCAATTATATATATGCAAGGCATGGGCCTAACATTAAACCAGTTTGGTTTGTATCAAGGCGTAATCGCTGCTTCCTTTGCTTCAATGAGCTTTTTAAGCCCAATGCTTTTAAGAAAACTTAACCACTTTAATTGCGTAAAAATATCGTTGTTTTTGCATATCATATTTTCATCTGTTCTTTTAATTGTTATGACTTTTTCTCCAATGAATTATATTTTGATTACTATTTTGATGTGTTTTTGCACAGTAAGTTCGGTGTTGCCAGTAAATGTAATATATCCAAAAATATTATCATCTTTTAATGGCTCTGAAAGTAAGGCGGCATCTCTTGTAAATATCGTTAGATTGATTGGAACAGCAATAGGCATAGAAGTAGTTAGCTATTTTTATGTTGGAAGAACCTTAGAATTAGGTTGCGTATTATTTCTTTTATCAACGTTAGTTTTGGTTGTTTTTTTTAATCCTTATTTTCGTAACGCATTCAACAACAAAAAATTACAGGGGAATGATTAATCATGACTGCTAACTTTCTTGTTAAAAACGCTTCTGTTTTTGGATGCTCAATCGCTCTTATTTCTAAAGACACCTATTTTACATATGCAAAATTATATGAGGAAGTTTGTAAGCGCGCAGATGAATTAAAGAGCGTTTTTGATTCGCAAGAAGAATATACCGGCAAAATCGCAATCATTCGAAGAAAAACAAAGCTCCTTACAATTATTGATATGATGGCTGTTATGCATATGAGCTATGCTTTTTTATATGTTCCGATTGATTATCCAGAAGAAAGATTTTTAAAAATTGTTTCTGTGGTTAAACCACAATTAATAATCACAGACAAGGATTTGATTGTACAAAAGGATTACGTACAATACACCAATGATTTAGCCTATTTAATTTATACTTCTGGAAGCACGGGCATTCCAAAAGCAGTGATGATTACACATAAAAACCTTGAGCATTTTATTCGTAACCTTCAAAAGACTATTCCCACTTTGCCCAGCACCATAATGCTGCAATATTCTAATTTAACTTTTGATGCCAGTATTTGGGAAATTTTTGCAACATTAATGTTTGGGGGAACGCTTGTTATCTCGGAAAACCAAATTTTAGATACAGCGGCATTAACTCATTTTATTAACTTGTATAAAATAAACAGGGCATTGCTTACCCCGATCATAGCTAATGGCATATTAAAAAACGATACGACACTGCAAGATTTAATTATTGGTGGAGATACTTTCAAAACCAGCTTTCTTGAAGATTGGACTGTTAAGTATAATTTGTGGAATGCTTATGGGCCAACAGAAGGAACTGTTTGCGTTCTTTTACATAAATTTCAATCCAAAAGTGAAGCTATTGTTTTAGGAGCTCCCCTTTATAAAGAAGCATTACATCTTGACACAGAATCTGACGAGCTCGTGATTTACGGAGAGCAAGTTGCATACGGTCATATAAACGACAAGGGTTTGACGTTATATCATGGTGTATTTAACACAGGAGACTTAGTACAAAAACATAACAATAGCTATATTTTTAAAGGAAGAAAAGATCACCAGATTAAAGTTCGTGGAGGGTACCGAGTGTCTATTGAGGAAATAAAAAACACTATTGAATCAATAGAAGGTGTTCAGTCTGCTTTTGTTTGCGCGCAGCATCAAAAAACTTCATATCCAGAGCTGTATTGTTTTTACAAAGGTAAAATAAGCCAAGATTTATTAAGAAATACAATTAATGATCTAATCCCAGAATACATGGTTCCTGCATTTATAATTGCTATTGATATCTGGCCCTTAAACACAAGTGGAAAAATAGATAAAGATCACTTGATCAGCACCTATAGCACAAAATTATCAAAGCAAAATTGTATTTCTGAAGAACGAATTATTGCAATATGGTCTGCGATATTGGGGAACAACAATATCGCCCCTGAGGATAATTTTTTTAGTATTGGAGGCGGATCTTTTACAGCTTTGCAGGTTATAGAGGCTTATTTAAAAGAATTTGGAATTACCTTTGAGCTGGCGGATTTTTTTATAACCCCAGTATTAAAAGACCAATTAGAAATAATTATTAATACCAACGAGAGCAAATGTTAAACAAATCAAAAATTGATTTATCTTTAGAAAATAATTTTTTTTCAAAAGTACGTTTTTTACCTAGGTTGTGCCAAAAAATGAAGATTATTGATTTTTCAAATGGCGTTTCTTCCGTTAACTCAACATTTGCTTCAGACACATTTAACATTATCTCTGCTAAAAATTTACAAGAAACTATACATGTAGATCAGGCGCAATCCATAATCAACTCCTTTAATACGCAAAAATTACCTTTAGCTTGGTGGGTTGGGCCTAATTCGTCAAATTATAAAGTGGATGACATCCTTTTATCTGTTGGCTTAGAACATGTTGAGACGGAGGTAGGAATGGCGGCTTTAGCTTCAGACATAGATTCACATGTGACGAATATACCAGATAACTTCAAAATCAAGGAAGCCCGATCACTTCAAGATTTTATCGACTATGGCAATGTTATGGCATCAGTATTTGAACCTTTTGATGAAGAAGCGATCATATTTTATGAAACAATAGGTGGTTGTTATAAAAAAGATCCTGATGTAGATATGTTCGTTGGTTATATCAATCACAATCCATTTGCAATATGTTTTTGTATTAAAGCGGATGGTATTGGTGGGGTGTATGATATTGTGACCCATCCAGATTTTCAGAAAAGAGGTATTGGGACGTTAATGACAAAAATTGCTATTGAGCATTTAAAAAGAAAAAAATGTCACGTTATCGGTATGCAAGCCTCTAACGATGGAATTGGCATCTATAAAAAAATGGGCTTTATAAGTTTTGGTAAATTCAAAGTTTATTCCAACAAACACATGGTGATTTAGGTATGAACTCTTTTTTTACTAACCTACAAGAGAATTTATTATTTTCAGCAGAACTAAAATATGGTCAACCAATCTATACAATCAAGGAAGCTTGGCCAATCCCCTTTAACACTGATATAGAAAAGATAAAATCAGTTATTACAAATATCATTGCTTCAAGTGACGCACTAAGATTTTCTTACTTTTATGATTTTCAGGATAATTGTCTCAAAAAAAAGATATCTCTCACAGATCCAATCTGGACAAGTGAAAATTTGTCATTTGATATGACTGACAATTTACTATTCGTTGCTGGGATTTATGAAGAGCTCGGAACAAAATATTTAAAGCTGCAGTTTCATCATAGTTTATTAGATGGTTGGTCTGTCAGTAAAGTGATAGAAAAAATCTCCGCTTTATCTACCACTACTTAGTTTTTTTGCTTCTCAAGAAGAAATTGCATGGGTTTTAGAAAAAAATTCTATCAAAAGATTCTATAAAATCTGGACACTAAAAGAATCTATATTAAAATATACTGGACAAGGCATCTCAGATGCAGGCTTTCCCGAGTTATTTGTAAACAAAAAAACATTATTATATCCAAATACAATTACTCACTCTTTTATAAAAGCAAAAAAATATGCTATTTCTTTGTGCACAGGGTCGTGTAGAACCACTTAATATTACACAAGGATAATCAACATTTTTCTATTAATCTTATCTCTCAGTACGCCTCTATAATCGTTTAAGAGAGTGAAAACATGACTATACCACCCCAGTTTGGAGTTGGTTAGGTTGTGGTAAACTGATCTCCGCCACCTTTTTTAGAGATGACTTTTCTCGCGTCTTTTTAGGTTAGTCTTAGTAACCTTCTTAACCCCCAGTATTTGCAAATTTTTTTAAGGTTTTATTATTATTACTTTTATGTTGATAGGATAAATTTTCTAAAAAAAATAAAAATTATTTAATTTTAAGATTATTAAATTAAAAAAGTATAATGTTATATTTTCCCATAAACCTAGTTTAATTTACTTATTGCATAATAATACAATATATGATAGCGTAATACTCATTGGAAATTTTTTTAATTAAAATTGTTTTTATGAGTTTTTTAGGGATTTGTAATATTGTATCCAGTATAAAAAATGCATGTATGGTGATGAAAAACGAAGTTATATTAAAAGATACTAAAGTAATTCGTGACATTCTTTTTATACTAAAAGAAGAAGGCTATATAAAAGATTATGAGCGTGCTTTAGATGATTCCAATCCAAATAAAAAAATTATAATAGTTTCTTTGAAGTATTATAACAATAGATCTGTTATAACGGAAATCAAGATGATTTCTACTCCTAGTAGACATGTTTATTCAAAATTCAAAGATTTATTTAAGTATAAAAAAATTATGGGTGTAGTTCTTGTTTCTACTAATAAAGGCATAAAAACATTAGAAAAATCTATAAATATGAATTTAGGTGGAAAACTTATTTGTTCTATATTCTAATTTTTTACATAAGAAAAAAAATAAAAGAAAATAATTATAAAAAGTAATAGCTTTTTATAAAAAAATTAAGTTATAAATAAAATTATAATTAATTAGAGAAATTTTCAAATAAAAATATTGAAATTATAAATTTTATATACTATTTAAAATTATTATTTATAAATATATAAGTTAAATAGAAATAATGCAAGAATCAAATCAGAAAATAGCAAATTTTTTTTTTGGTGGTACCGGAGAATCAAAAACAAATAATTTTCCTTGGTTTAATTACCTTAGTCAAAGAATAACAAATAATTATGGAAGTGATGATATAGATGAAAATATATATTATAATTTACCCTCTTCTATTTTTAGTGAAATTAAAGCGCTTATCATTGGTAGAATGCCTATGGTTTATGATGAAGCTAAACAAGCCATAGAAAAAATTAATGCAATTGTTGAAAATAGTGACTCTCCTATAACTCAAGATCTCCCTATAATAATAAACTTAATTGGTCATAGTCGTGGCGCTGTTGTTTGTTTGCTTATATCTAACATGATTGCAGAAAATAAAATACTTTCTGCAAAAATTAATATTAATCTTGTATTAAATGATCCAGTCCCAGGTCCTAGGCAAATTAATAAAAAGTTTTGTCATATACCTGCGATTGTAAAAAGAGTTCTTATTAGTTATGCTTCGATGGAAGGATCTCCATTTTTATCGCCAATTAGTCCGTATCACTTTACATTTGAATCTCCTGATACAACATCAGTGAATTGGGTTCATGTAGGTTGTTTTCACCCTTGCATTCACCCTGCCACTGTTGCACTTACAAGATTATTTCTTACTAATATAGGTGTAAAATTTAAACCTGGATACTATTATTCTGATTCCTCTGATTTTAATAGTTCTAATGAGAATAAACCTATTACACACTATTCCTATTATGATATCCGGCGTATATGGAGTGGAACATTAGAGGATGTTTTTTCTGAAAGATGTAATAGATATAAAAGTTCTGGTCAAGAAGTTAGTTTCGTTTCTCTTAGGAGATATTTTAAACGATCTATGTATAGACATCAGATTTGCTTAAATAGTCCAGTATATAAATTTCTTTCAAAATTGACCTCTGATAATTTTACTTATGAAAATATAGAATCAAATTTATCAAAACTAAACCAAGCATTTAATTTAAGTATAAAAGAGTATTATACTCATAATATATCTCATTGTGTTAGATATATATGTGATATTTATAATATGAAACCAAAATTATATTCTTCACATACAAGATTTGATTATAAATATGCTACAATATTATCAGATAATATTATTGAAAATTTTTCTAATCAAAATACAGATGTACAAGAAGAAAATAATTTGATTGAAGATGTTATTAATAATATGAGGAGAGAAGGATATGGTCATGGAAAATATGACTACCATTCAAAGTTTTTTGATGATATATCGTATTTTCAAGAACATAAGGTTTTTTTTGGTTTTTTTGATAAAAAGAGTTGTTTTAAAATTTTATTACACAATTGTCTAGTATATCTTTATAAATCTATAAATAATATTAAAGATTTTATTTGTAAAACTATAAATAAAAATTTAAATTTATCTAATAATCAAATAGAAATGGTATAAATAATTTAGATTAAAAAAATAAAGAAGATTAAAAAATAAGTTAAAAAAAATAAAAATTTTAATATATAAATCTGTAAAATCTATCACTAATTTTAAATTTTAACATTTTTCATTTAAAATGGTGATACTATATCCACAATCTGTTTACCATATTGATCTTGTTGGTATTCTGATATATGTCCTCTTCCTCCATATGATATTCTTGCTTCAGCAATTTTATCTAATCTTACAGCATTATTCCCATCTATATCATTGTGTCTAACAATCCCTTCCACTGTAATTTGACGTATTTCATAATTAATTCTTATTTCTTGAGATCCTTTAATATATAAATTTCCACTAGGTAATATCTTTAATACTGTCGCAGCTATTGTAGTTTCAACAGTTTCACTTCTATCTATCTTTCCATTACCTGAGCTTGTTGCACCTCCTGCTGCTGATATCATTGATCCAGTATCATATTTATTAACTCTCTTTTCAATTCCAAAAAAATTATCGACACCTAATGTACTATCACTTTTTCTTGATTTTTGTGTTTGGTTATTAAGATGAGCTTTATCTTTAACTGATATAATAATTGAAATTATATCTCCAATTCTATAATTCTCAAAAAAAGATTGGTTATTTTTAGACCACACACTATTTTTCATTTTAACTGGTTTTTTATCAGCTTTATACAATGGATTATAATTATTAGAACCTATGTAATTTGATAAAGTATCATTATCCCTTTCATAAAACATTACTTTACTTAGTTCTGGAGGTCGACCAACATTAGCTAATCTTTCATTCATTAAATCACAGCTGGATAAATTTATTATAAGAATTATTGATACAGATAAAATACGAAATTTTATCTTAAATTTTATAAAACGGTGATAGTGATAATACATGCTTTATAATATTAAAAACTTAATATGTTGTGATTTAATAAAAAAATTTTTTTTAACAATCAATAAAAACCAGAGTATTACATCTATGATTATTACTGTCAATTAATGATATGAATGAGTATATTTTTTAAATATTTATATTAGATGTATTTTTTTATACTATATATTTAAAGTATTAACTAATTATTATATTAACATGAAGAAAAATTACTACATTAAATTTGATATCTATACTGATATAATGATTTAATTTTTGATATAAGAATTGATAAATATTAAGTATTATTTTATGATTTTATACAAAGTAATTACCTAATAAAAATAAAATTTATTAAACTGATGCCTCAAATATATAAAACTAAAATGCTTATTATAGGATCTGGACCAGCTGGATGTACTGCTGCAATATATGGAGCAAGAGCATGTTTAAATCCAATAATGTTATGTGGTTCAACCAAAGGTGGTCAATTGACAATAACAACAGATGTAGAGAATTACCCAGGATTTGCAAAAATAATACAAGGACCATGGTTAATGGAACAAATGCTTGAGCAATCTCGTTCTTGCGGTGCTGTAATAATTGATGAATCTGCTGATAAAATAAATTTTCATAAAGATGAAAATGATAATTTTCATGTTTTTGATGGATCTGATAACATCTATCTTGCAAAAACTATTATATTAAGCACTGGTGCTACTGCAAAATGGTTAGGTTTGGAAAATGAAAAAAAATTTCTTGGAAGAGGAGTTTCTGGATGCGCAACTTGTGATGGCTTTTTTTTCAGAGGAAAAAATGTTCTTGTAGTGGGTGGTGGTAATACTGCTGTAGAAGAAGCTCTTTACCTTACAAATCATGCGACAAAAGTAATACTAATTCATAGAAAAGACTCTTTGAAAGCAGAAAAAACATTACAAAAGAGATTAATGTCACATAATAAAATTGAAATCTTATGGAATAAAGAAATTGAAGATATATTAGGAAATGAAGATATAGGTGTTAATAAAGTAATACTTAAAGATACAATAAATCACAATAAAATTTCTATTGATATAGATGGTATTTTTATAGCAATAGGTCATAGACCAAATACTGATATGTTTCGTGGATTCATTAATATGGATAGTGATGGATATATTATTGTAAATAATGATATGAGTACAAATATTAATGGGATTTATGCATGTGGAGATGTTTGTGATAAAAAGTATAGACAAGCTGTTGTTGCAGCAGGAAATGGTTGTATAGCAGCACTAGAAGCAGAAAATTATATAAATTCATACCAACAATAAGCTTTGGTTTTATATTTATATATATATGTATTAATGTATTACTATGAATAATAGTAGTATTATTAAATTTATTGATATCTTTATAAAAGATATATTAGATGCATTATCTGATATAACTTTTAATTCAAAGTTAAATAATAAATATCATATACATCATTGTAAATACAATAATATACAAAAATGTAATATTATTAATGAATTACCTAATAATATTAATTATTTATGTTGTGTAAACTGTTTTTTAGCACTTAATGATAGAAGTAAAATATATAATTTTTTTAATGGAAATGGGTATCTTATAAATATTTATTTTTTGCAATCTACTATAAAAAACTTAATGGATTTATGCATTAAAACTGATATAGAAATATATAATGGTGTTTATCAAAGATTTATAACATTACCAAAATTATCATCTATTAATACTCATAAAGTACAATACAACGTAAAATATAATCAGTATGAAAAAGAAAAATTATTAGCTATTGAAAAAGATTCATATTTAATAAAATATAATTCAATAAATGAATTGTTGAGTGATTTAAAGTATTTAGGTATTAAAAATACTATTAATGATATTAATCTAATAGAAGAGAAATTTTTTTGGGAAAAAATTGAATATTTATTCAAAAAAGAAAATAATAATAACTTATTAATAAATTATGAATTAATAGGAGAAGTTTATAAATTCTGATGCATCAGAAATATAAGTTATTAAATTGACAAAATTTAATATAATTAGCATATTTATAAATATGTAATGATCTCATGTAATTATTAATATTAAATTTTATATAATGAAAAAAGTAACTTTAGAAAGTTTTTTTAGTAAATTCCCTGATATTGACTTGGGAGATTTTAATATAAATTCAGATACTGATACTAATAAGCAAATAAAAATCTGGATGCGTGATATGAAATTAAAAGATGACAAAAAATACTTTGAATTATATTCTGATTCTAGAGTAAATTTTGCTCATTCAGATGAAGATATGCCAAAAAGTTTAGAAGAAGCAAACAGATCTATTAAATTTTGGGGAAGTTTATTTTATAATAAAAGATCAATTTTTTGGACAATCGCAGATAAAAATACTGATATTATGATAGGAAATATAGGCTTAGTTAACTTTTATGCATCTAATAAAAGAGCTGAAATAAGTTATGATATTTTTCCTGAATATCATAGAAATGGAATTATGTCTAAAGCTTTATCTGCTGTCTTAAATATAGTATTTAACAGAATGAGTGTTTTTCGTATTGAGGCACGTACAATTATAGATAATATACCATCTCAAATGTTATTACAAAAACATGGATTCAAAAAAGAAGGAATATTGCGCGGATATAGGTTTATAAGAGGAAAATCTGTTGATATTATGTTATTCTCATTAATTAAAAGTGATTATGAACTATTAATTAGAAATAAATTTGAAGAAATCGATCTAAACAATAAAAATATGTAATAGATTGAATTCCAAAGAGAAATAATTTAATAATTTTAATATAGTATTTTATATTACTATTATATTATGCAAAAAAAACAATTAATAATCTCTATATTATTAATAAATTTTTTTATTAATATTTTTATCACAAATCTAAATGCTTATGATTTTTATGATATTAAGAATGATTTAGATTTTTTATCTAATAGAGATAAAATAATTTCTCAAAATATTGCTAATTCCGATACTCCTAATTATATACCAATTGATATATTAAAAAATGATACAAAAATAGAAGATGAAGAAGATATCTTTTTAAAAAAAACACATCTTGCACATTTTAGTACTGAGCCTAAAAATAATGAATTTAAAAAATTTGTCAAAAATGTTACTGAAATTAAGCCAAATGGTAATATGGTTAACTTACAAGATGAAATGGCTGAAAAAGATTTAAATGCATTAAAATATAATCAAATGATAAATTTTCATAATGTAATGAAGAATTTATCTATAACAGCCAGTCAAAAAATAGATTAATAAATTTAAATATATATATTTTTTTATGTACCACTATCTCTGTGAATAAAATTTAACAGATATAATATTAATAACAATTAGAGAATATAAATATGTACTTTATTAATATATTACTATTGATAATTATAATCATTAGTGTTATGTTTCAACCGCTGGAAGCAAAAAATCATTATTATATTACTGATAGTAGAGATATAAATGATGATAGTATTACTGCATCGATAAAAATAGCTGAATCTGGAATGCAAGCTCAAAGTAATCGTCTTAAAGTAATATCTCAAAATATTGCGAATTCAGAAGTAACTGGGACTGATTCTAGTGATAATCCATATAGAAGAAAAATTATATTTTTTAAAAATGTTATAGATCAAAACACTGGTGCAGAGATTATAGTAGTAGATAAAATAGATATTGATAAATCTCCATATATTCTCAAATATGAACCTCATCATCCTGCAGCGGATCAGAATGGATATGTAAAATATCCAAATGTTAATATTATTATTGAAAATGTTGATGCAAAAGAAGCTGAAAGATCTTTTTCGGCAAATATTAATTCATTAGGTATTTCTAAATCGTTAGCTCATAAAACTTTAAAAATCATGGAATAAATATTTAATAACTAAAAAAAATAAAATTCAGCTTTGTATATGTTATATTTATATGCATCAAAAATAAGAAATTTTTTATTTGGAGATATTTTTAATAAACAATCACAATATATAATCAATCCTAGGGATTTAAAATATATTGATAGTGAAAAAATATTACGTCATTTTTCAACTGTCATATCTAATAATAAATTAAATAATTTTTTTAAAAATCGTAATATCGATGAAATATTAGGAAAATTTTATAACAATTTTGATATTGATTATAATATCTTGTTAATACGTCCATATTTTTGTATATTTCGACTTAAGTTAAATATCAATGAAGGTATAGAGTTTGAAACACAAAAAGAAGAAGAGGAAATTTTGTTAGGACAAATAACATGTGTATTTAACTTCTTTTTTCATACATACATATATCAACAATATAATAATTATCTTAAGAAAAACGTAGAAAAATTACGACATGTAGAGAATTTAGATACATTTAAAATTTTTCAGCGAAAAATAGAACAAATGAAGAAACTTCATGAAACTTATAATAACACTGTAGATGAAATCAAAGTTCAATATCGGTGTTCTAATATTTTATGGATTTCTGCTTCATCTTTGATATATTATTTTTTTATAAAAAAGTTATTATTTATTACTAAATTTGTTAGTATAGAAAAATACGTCTTTTTATCTAGTAATTTTACAGGATTATCTATAGGATCAATAAAAATAATATCAGGATTATCTATTGGAATTTTATCTTTAGGATTTATCATATTATCTCTTTTATTAATAAAAAAAGGATTACATTATTTAGAATATCGTATAAAAAACAAAAATTATATAATTGATCCTATTATAAATAATAATGTAATTAATAACTTAAAAAATATGACGTATAAAAAATTTCTACTTGAATATGAGTCATTACTTATTCATAATCCTCTGAATGCAAATATGAGAGAAGAGTTTGAAAAACAAATGGTTATGAGGAATATTGCGGAAGAAGAAATATTAAAACATTTTATAATTAACGAAAATGACAAACAATCTAAAGAGTTTGAATCTTTTAAGGAAAAATACATAGAAGAAAAATTAAAAGAAAATAATGGTATTGATAGTATATATAATATATCAGATAATGATTATATTTCTGTTAGATACTATATTGAGAAAAATAACTTGATGAAGAATTCTAATCAGAATCCAAATATTATATTTATTCCATAAAATCTAATTTATTTTAATTTTTGATTAATCCATCCTTCATCTGTATAAACTGCGAGATAAGATTCATCTCGTATCCACTGTAAACATCCAATTTTTGGTTTTATAAAAAACCAATCGCCAATATATAAAGCAATGTAATTTGCATAAATTATTGGCCACTTATTCAAATTTGAAGATTTTTTTTTGTTAAGCTCAGTATTATTAGTACTATTATCTTTATAATCTGAGTTTTTATCTGAAATATTAGAAAGATATTCTTTTTCTTTACTATTAAAATCATTATCAATACAATTATTATTTTTTTTATTATTTTTTATATCTTCATTAAAATAATCAGAACTTGAGATATTATATGGAACAATGTATTTTAATCCATATTTAACTTCTGTCTGTGGTATATTACAATTTGAACAAGATTCAACTCCTCCATTAATAAATGCATCAATAATCAAAGTATTTTGATTTATTATTAATTCTTTATGGAATTGATATGGTGTAAGTAAATGTAAATTATTTATAACTTGATATGAATTTGCTGTTTTAAATTGATGATCTTGATTATATGACAAATCATTAACATTAATATCATTTTCTACATTGTTGGGTTGTATATTATTCATAAAATTCCTTAAACTATTTGTTTTAATTAATTTTTTATCTTATTAATTAGATTGCTAATCATATAAAAAATAATTTTTTAAATTAAAACATATCTTTACTAATAAGTTTATGAAATTAGTTTCTACATACTACTAAAATAGTATGGAAGTACTAAAATAAATTTTTATATAGTTTTTTATATAGTTTTAAAATTTTATTTTTTTTGTTTTTATTATATTTTTATTGATTTTTACTGATTTTATATTAAAAATTAATTATTTATCTTCTTTTTTACTAATAAGTTTATTTTTTGCTGCTTCTGGATCATATGGTTGTTGTTCAGGTACTTCTGTTGCTTTAAGTAATCTTTTAGTAAAAAATTTATCTTTAAAATAGAATATTTTCTTTGTTCTTATAGGAGATGCTGATTCTATAAGAATTATTTGTTCATCTCTAGGTAAAGTAATAACTTCTTGAGGTAAAAGTAATGCTCTTTGCACATGTGAAACATTCTGAGATCTTGAACTTGGATTAAAATCTAAGAATTTTGGTCTACTAGCTGATATTGACTCTACTGTTTGATTACCACAAAGTTGTGATATTAAATTAGCTGTTTCATAATTATTAGCTGCAAAAGTTATTCTATATGTTGCGTTAGATAAAAATGAGTTCATACCTGAATCTTCGTATATTCCCTTAAGTTGTTGAGTATCTTGTACTATTAAAAATAAACGAACATGATATCCACGGAAATAAGCTATACCACTCATAAATTGTTGCATTTTTCCCAATGTTGGAAACTCATCCATTAGAAATAAAACTCCATATGGCTCATCTTTACTAGGCATACTCCGTGATAAAAATTCAGTTGATTGTTGATAAAATACTTGCATTAATGGTTGTAATCTTTGTAGATTATCAGGAGTTAATCCAACAAATACTGTTGTTTTTACTTTTTTAAATTGCTGAACATTAAAATCACTTGTTGCAGTTGCTGTATCAATAAGTGGGTTTGCCCATAGCTCTAATCCAGAGTTAAGTGTTGAAATAACACCTGATCTTTCCTTATCTGCTTTTTGAAGGAATGCTGCTAGATTCATATAAGAAACTGGATGAATAATATCACCCATTGTATCTAAAACAACAGCTAAGTTATAAGTTACATCATTACTTCTTAAAGTTCTTACAACTTCTCCAAAAGATTGAACTTTATCTGGTGCAGCAACTAGATAAAGTGTTACGCCTACAAATAGAGTTCTAGCTTCATTTTCCCAAAATTCTTTTTTTGGAATAATAAGATTTCCTATTTTTTGAACATCATCTACCATTTGTCCTGGTTTTTTACTAACCCAATCTATAGGATTATAACAATGAGTATATCCATCTGGATTCGCAGGATTCCAAATGAATACTTCCTGTCCACATTTTTTTCTCCATCCACTTGTTAATTCATAGTTTTCTAATTTTATATCATGAATAATTGCCGATTCATCCCAAAAAAGAAGATTAGGTATCGCAAATCCAACACCTTTACCAGATCCAGTAGGAGCAAATAACAATACGTGTTGATATCCATCAGCAATCAAGAATCCTTCTTTATTCTCACCTAAGAGTAATCCTTTTTTAGAACGCAATCCTGCTTTCTTAATTTCTTCTTCTGATGCCCAGTGAGCATCACCGTGTAAAGACTGTTTTTGCTTAAAAATACGCAATTCATATATCTTATTACGGTATTTATACACTATACTAAAATATGTAATTACTGGTATAAGTGTGCATAATAATATTCTAACAATTAGAAAATTATATGTTTGATAATTCATTGACTCAGAATTTATAAACCACCATATACCATACCTTGCCATAAATAATGATGGTGCAAATGAAAAAATTGAATCAAATGGATCTTTAATTATACTACTAAAAGCTGTACTATTAATTCCTTCAGATAAAATAAATAATAGTGATCCTAAATGAATACATGCATAAAATCCTGTTATAAACAATATGGCAAAAATTGCAAAATTTCTAATTTTATCAAAAAATTTATCTTTTTTATTAGTTTCATTACTCATTTTTATGAAAATTTTATTATTTTAGTTTTTAATTGCTGTTAATTTTTATCTTAAAATTATATTTATATTAATTTTTTTGCATTTTATTATTCTTTTTTATTATTTTTATTATTAAACATAATTTCTGATACATATCTTCTTCCTTTTTCACCTCTTTTTAACTGTACAACAACATCTACAACATTTAAAATATAACTTTTAACTTGATCTGTAGGTATATTCATACCTGCTTGCATTACCATTAATTTTAATTGTTCAACAGCCATCTGAGGACTATCAGCATGTAATGTTGATATAGACCCAGGATGACCAGTATTTATTGCACGTAAAAAACTAAAAGCTTCTGCTCCTCTTAATTCTCCAACAATTATTCTATCTGGACGCAGTCTTAAACATGATTCTATCAATTCTTGAATTGTAATTTTTGATCTTCCTTGGCCACCTTTAGATGCAAGAAGATGTAGACGATTAGGATGATCTGAAAGATTTATCTCCCTAGCATCTTCACAAGTAATAATTCTTTCATGCTCAGGAATAGCCTTAAGCATTGCATTAGTAAATGTTGTTTTTCCAGTAGATGTTCCTCCACTTATAATAATATTTTTATGACTTACTACAGATTTATATAAAAAGTCTTTTATTTTTTTATTTTTAATTAATTCGTCAAGAATAATACTATCATTATCTATAGTCTCACCAGTTGCCGTATCAGAAAAAGCTCCCATTTTATCGTAATTTTCTAAAGAAAGCTGCATTGTTGATGGTTTTCTAATAGCCATTCCTATGATTCCTGGCTCACAAGCTGGAGGAATAACTATTTGTATCCTGAATCCGTTTGGAAGTGTTGCTGATAAAAGAGGTGTTTCTTCAGATATTTTTTGCTCTGTTGAACTAGCAACTAATAAAGACAAACCCCTTAAATGCTCAAAATCCAAATCTGGTGAATCATGTTTAAATATATCTCCTCTTTTTTCAACCCATATTTCTTTTGGACGATTAACACAAACCTCATTAACCCCTTCTTGTGAAAAAATTTCTTGAAATGGAGCAAGAAATGTTTCTAGAGCTGCTAAATTCATCATAATTATTTTTTTATTATTAAAATTTTGTTAATATAGTATTTTTTTATAAAAACAGTTATATATAATATTTTTTAATATTAAAATATTATTTCTTAATTATATTTATAATTTATATTTATAATTATTATTAATTTTATACTTGTTGAATATTTTTAAGTATAATTAATGATATTAAAAATTTATTTATTTTTTTATCAAAGATCAGTTTTAATCTATTGAAAATATGCTCTTCTTTTTTAAGAAAAAATCATTTTTGTTATTTTCTTTACTTTTTATATTATCATCTTTACTCATATTTTCTTCAATTCTAAGAGGAAATACTTCCTGGTTCTCTTCATCAAGATTGTTTTCTTTATCATTATTAATATTATAATTATTTTTAATGCTTTTATGTTTTACATTATTATGCTCTGAGTTGTTGTTATTAGTTTTAATATCTACTATATCTTGATCATCAGTATTATTATTTTCTGTAAATTGTTTAAAAAAATCCACAGATAAATTATTTGAATCTAAATTATTTTTATTAAAACAATTCATGGAATCTATAACAGAAATATCTTCCTCTCTAAATCTTTTTATAACTATAGAATAAGATTTATACCAAATAAAAGATAAAATAACATTTAAAGTTAAGATAATTAATATTGTAATGATTTTTATATAATTTATACTATAAAGCATATTATTTTTGTTTATATTAGATCATTTATTTATAATTTATACGCTATATTTAGGAATTTTATCGAAATATATTAATTTATATTTATTTACATATATGTTGCTGTCACTATAAATTATATTTATACTGGTATATCTGATATAAATATTATATATCTAATATATAAAAAATATATAAAATAATCTTATGATACTAAATAATAGTAAACAATTCATAGTATAAATACTACTATAAAAATTAATAGATATTTATCAATAAATTATTAAAATAAAAAAGTATAAAATAGTTAAAAATTAAAAATGGATTTAAAAAGTAAATACCATAAAATTGTCTTTTTATGCCCTGGTCAAGGCTCTCAACATATAGGAATGGGATATGATTTTTATAAATCTCTTCCAGAAGGAAGAGAAGTATTTCAAGAAATAGATGAGGCAATATCTTATAATTTATCTAAATTAATTTTTTATGGTGATATAGAAGAATTAACAAAAACACAAAATGCACAACCTGCATTATTAGCTGTGAGTGTAGCTGCTTGGAGATGTTTAGCAAAGAATTTAAATATAACTTCAATATCGGATTTTTTTATAGTAGGTGCAGGCCATTCCTTAGGTGAGTATAGCGCATTGTGTATTGCAAATAGTATTAATTTAAATACTGCATCTAATTTAGTATACAAGAGAGGAATTTTTATGAATAATGCTATACCTTTAAATGTTGGAGGTATGGTAGCTCTTCTTGGAACTGATATTAAAACAGCGTGTGCAATAGCTGAAGAGTCTCAAACAGAAGTTGCAAATGATAATGGTTATGGGCAAATAGTTATCAGTGGAACAAATACTAATATTGAAAAACTTTTAAAGATTGTCCCAAATTATGATATAAAAAAAGCAATAAAACTTCATGTAAGTTCTCCATTTCATTCTTCCATAATGAGACCGGCATCTGATGATATGAAAAAAGTTTTATTGGAAAGTGATATAAAAGAGCCAGAAATACCAATATTTTCTAACTTTACAGCAAAAACTCAAAAAGATCCTGAAAATATAAAAAATAATTTAATAGAACAAATTTCAAATAGAGTGCGTTGGGCCGAGATTATGGAATCAATAGTTAAAGATTATAAATGCAATATAATAATTGAATTAGGTTCTGGCAAGGTATTAGGAAATTTATCGAAAAGAATGTATCCAAATTTAAAAGTTTATAATATTGAATGTATGCGTGATATAGATATTATATTTAATGAACTTAATCTTTTAGAAATAGAAAATTAAATTATAAATTAAATAAATATAATAAAAAATTATCAAAAACCTATTATCTAATAATAAAATTAAAAATAAATATGATTAAAAATATAAATATATTTAATTTAAGTCAAAAAAGAATCCTTATCACAGGTGCGACTGGTGGTATTGGACAAGGACTTGTATCTTTATTAAGTGATTTAGATGCTATATTATGTATTACAGGAAGAAGAAAAAATGTATTAGATAATTTAAAATTGAAGTATAAAAATATTCATATCATAGAACATGATTTAAATGATATTGATTCAACAAACTCTTTAGTAGATAAAGCACAAGAGGTATTAGGATCTCAAATAGATGGTGTTATTTGTAATGCTGGAGTAACATCTGATAATATTGGAATTAAAATGAATGATGAAGAATGGAATAAAGTTATAAAAACAAATTTAACATCTAATTTTGTAATAAATCGTGCTGCAATAAAAGCAATGCTAAAAAGTAAAATACATGGTAGTATTGTGAATATATCGTCTGTTATAGCACATACTGGTAATATTGGTCAGACAAACTATGCTGCAAGTAAAGCTGGACTTGAAGGTATGTCACGTAGCTTAGCTCATGAAGTAGCATCACGCAATATAAGAATCAATTGCATTGCACCTGGATTTATAATATCACCAATGACAGATTCTATAAATCCAGATAGAGTAAAGTTAATTACTGATAAAATACCTATGAAAAGATTAGGTACTCCAGAAGATGTTTCAGCTGCCGTTGCCTTCTTATTATCTGATGCTGCAAAATATATTACAGGAACTACTATTCATATTAATGGTGGGCTTTATATGTAATCATATGAAAAATTATTATATTATTATTATATTCAATTTTAGTTTGAAATTTTAAATTTTTTTTAAAAAAATATTTTTTTTTATTTTTTATTTTTTAGAGAATCTTTTTCTAGTTGATTTTTAGTATAACTATAAACAATATCTACACCACTTTTAGGAAGATTATTCGTCATTTGTATTGCCATTTCATTTATTAAAAATTTATTATATACTTTTTGTTCATAACTATTAAATAAAAATGGATTATCTTTATCATTGTCTTCTTCATAAAGAGTATTTTTATCTTTTATCATAAAGTCTTCTAACATACCATTCACAATATACTGATTAAATTCACTTGCTGCTTTATGAGCAGATGGTTCTTTTATAGAATTATTATAATAATTTCTATTATTAGTATCAATTGAACTAGTACTATCCATTATTTTTTTATCGAATATTAATTAATTATCTATTTATTTTCATAAGATAACAAAGATGTTTCTTCAAAAGAATCTGTTTTATTTTTTTGAAGATTGCTTAATTCATTACTTATTTCTACAGTTCTTATTACATCTAAAATATCATTATAATTTTTTTGTTTAGCTAAATCAAAGGCACTAATATGATTATTATTTTTAATATATGGCGACGCACCATATGATAATAATAAAGATAACATACGTATATCGTGATTTCTCACAGCAACAATAATTGCTGTATCTCCAGAAAGACTTTTATCCCTGACACGAATATTTGGATTAACATCTTTAATTAGAAGCAATGCTCCTTGAATTGATCCTATATCAACCATATCAATTAAAGCTTTTGTTTTATCACTATAAGATTGAGCAAATGCATCTACTATATCATCTATATTTCTATTAATATATTTTATTGGGCGTTTTCCAAGTTTATCGCTAATTTCAGGATCCATTTTCGCTGCTAATAAAATTCTTATAGCCTCAAAATCATTGTTTTTTGCTGCTATGTGCATAGCATTTTTACCATCCTTATCTTCATGATAAAGATCGGCCCCTCTAGTTATTAAATATCTCATTGTTTTGTATTTTCGCATTTTCGTTGCTTGCATCAAAGGGGTATAGTCATTTTTTGTAATATTAATATCAGCATTACGTTCAATAAGTGAATTTATTGTTGATATATCATCAGCTGCTACTGCATTAAATAACATTTTAAAATAATCTTCTTTGTAGATTGCTTTGGGCAAATGCTGATTTTGAACGCTATATTTCTTTCCATACATCTCTTCTGGTAAATCCTTAGTATTATAGTCATATACTTCATCAAGCATATCAAATTGCTTTATTTCGAAGGTTTCGAGATCTTCTTCTGGAAGTCTGAAAGTTGGTATAGGAGATCCCTCAGGTGGAAACTTTTTTTTAGGATTTAGATTTTTTTGAGGAGATTTAGAGAGAATTTTTGAAGGATTAAGTTGTTTTTTTGAATTTATCTGATTTTTATCAGATTTTGATTTAGTTAATATAATTTGTTTATCAGTTTGATTTAATTTATCTTTAGAATTTTCTTCTAATATTTTACTTGTATCAGATTTATTATTTTGTTTATAAATTGAAGATTTTATATTATTTACAGAGTTATTATCTATTTTTTTTATAGAATTATTATTAACAGAGTTATTATTGATAATAATATTATTATTAACTTTTTGATTAGAAGATATATTCGATTTTTCAGAGATAGAATTTTTTTGATTTGTATTATTATACAATGTTGTTTTATTTTCTTTATCTGAAGATTTATTTTGTTTTATATCTATAACTGATGATGTTTTAGGATTTTTATTATTTTTTTGTTGTTTTGTTTTATTAGATTTAGAATCATTTAAAATAGATTTAGATGTATTATTTTGTTTTAATACTTCTGTTATATTTGTTATATCTTGTGAATTTTTTTTAGTATTTTTTATATTTTGCAAATTTTTTATATTTTGCAAAGAATTAATATTTTTTCCTGTCGATTCAATATTATTTGACTGATTTGGTTTTATTTTATCAGAAATTTTATTAAATTTATTATTAGAATTAATTTTTGATGTAGTATCAATATTATTATTATTATGATCTATAGATGAATCAGTTATTATATTTGATTTTGATGTATCTTGTGATTTATTAGTATTATTATTATCAACTGGAAAATTTACATAATTTTTTTCTTTAATATTATTTTTTTCTTTAATATTATCATTATCTAATAAATTATCTAATTTATTTATATCTGAATAATCATCAGAAATAATAGGTGTAGAAATATCAATATCAATATCTTTATCGTTTGTTTCTTCAAATTCTGATAAAATTTCATTAATAGAATCAGTATTTTCTGCTAACAGACATATATTCAAATCTTTATTAAAAAAATTTACAAGAAAAAAAGTATTCATTATAATAATTTTTAATAAAAAAAATTTCTTTTGTTTTTTCATTTTTATTTTATTTTTTTTATAAAAATATGTAAACATCATTTTTATATTTTATATATTTAATATTTTATTAAAAAGATGACATTAATTCATTAATTCTTTCTAAAATTCGAATTAAATCATTTTTTATATTTTCTAATTCCAATTTTTTTAATTTTGTTGATGTTTCCAGTTTAATTTCATTATTTTTTTCTGAATTTATTTCATCTTTAATCTCATTTGTATTAGATTTACTTATTATATTACTATCTTCTAATCTACAAAAATTTTTAGCTAGATTTTTCTTTAAATTAGATAACATTTCTATATTTTGTTCCTTTTTTTCAAGTACTAGAACATCATTATTTAATATTTTTTTGATATCTGATTTATTAATAATCATTTCTATATTCTTCATTTGATCAGATATATCATTTAATGAATCTTTATTATTATTTTCCGACATTAATTTTTTATTAAAAAATATTTTAATTTTTTTTATTTGATTGATATTATCAACTTATTTTTCATGTTGTTATATAACATAACATTATTATATTATTTTTCCAAAAAGACTATTTTGTTTTGCATCCACAATTTTAACATTCATTATTTCGCCAATAATATCTAAAGATCCATCACAAACTACAGATTGCATATATGGTGATTTACCTATAACTTGGCCATTCTTTTTACCTGGTTTTTCAAAAATGACTTCCATTTCATCTCCTATTTTTTGTAAATTAAATATCATTTGTTGTTTACGCAATAGTTCTTGCAAAATCTGTAATCTTTGATCCTTTATTTTTTCATCAATCTGATTATTTATCTCAGATGCGGGAGTTCCAGGTCTTGCACTATACTTAAAAGAAAATGCTTGAGAATACTCAATTTGTTTTACTAAATCAATTGTATCAGCAAAATCATCATCAGTTTCTCCAGGATATCCAACAATGAAGTCAGAACTTAAAGCAATATCCGGACGATATTTACGAAATAGATTAATTATTTGAAAATATTCCTCTCTAGTATGTTTTCTATTCATAGATTTTAATATTTTGTTTGATCCAGATTGTACTGGTAAATGTAAATAAGGCATAAGTTTTTTTTCAGTACAATGTAAAAATATTAAATTAATATCATTTAACATATCTATGGGATGTGATGTCGTATATCCTATTCTTTTTATTTCTTTAATATTTGCTATATTTTCTATTAATTTAGAAAGTGACCAATAATTAAAATTATCATTTTTTTTATGATTTTTTTGTATATCTGAAATAATTATTGTATTATTTTCTTGATTTTTTAAATCTTTATGTATTTTATGATCTATATCATGATCTTCAACAATATCTGGTGGTAATCCCCTATATGCACTCACATTTTGACCAAGAAGTATTATTTCCTTGACTCCATTTTTTGCCATTATCAATGCTTCACGATAAATATTAGAAACAGGCCTAGAAAATTCTGCTCCACGTGTATAAGGTACAACACAGAAATGGCAAAATTTATCACATCCTTCCTGTATAGATAAAAATGATATTGAAGATCCTTTTCCGAGTTCTTCCGGAAGAAGATCAAATTTGTTATTTTCTTCAAAATCCAATTTTACTATCCAAGATTTATTTCTTTTTATTTGCTCTAATAACATAGGAAGATTATGATATGATTGAGGTCCAACAACAATATCAACAAATGGAGCGCGTCTTATAACTTCTTTTCCCTCTGCTTGTGCTACACATCCAGCTATAACTATTACAGTTTCTTTTCCTAATTTTGTTCTTTCATTTTTTAAAATAAGAATTCTACCTAATTCTGAATAAACTTTTTCAGCAGCTTTTTCCCTAATTGTACATGTATTTAATATGATAACATCAGCAGTATTGATATCATCAGTGTGATGAAATCCATGTGGACGCATAATATCCAACATTCTACCAGAATCATAAACATTCATTTGACACCCGTAAGTTTTTATATAAACTGCTTTTAGAGAATCAGTCATTTAATAATCTATCTAATAAAACTATTTTGTTAAAAATCTTTAAAACAATTATCTTTTATTCATACATTATTAGCCTATAACTTACAATATTGTTTGCAATAATTATTATTTTTATATAATGATTATTAATTGATATGATAAATATTTTTAAATAGTTAATAACTTAAGTTATGATATAACTACAAAATATAAACTATAAAAAATTCGATATAATTTTTAAATGTTAAAAATATTAATTTATATTAATAAAAGTATAATTTCATATTTTTTATTGTTTACTCTCTCTATTTTGTTATTTACTTTATATAAATCATTATATTAATCATACATTTTATCATTTTTTTATTACTTTATGAAAATCTTTAAATTATACGCTAAAAATATAATACCTATTCTATTTACATCATTTTTTATATTTAATACCATTAGTTATGCTGAAGAAATTAAAATAGCTATTTTAGATAATGGTCAAGTTTTTGAAAAATCTGAAGCTTTTAATGAAATAAATTCAAAAATAAAGCAAAAATCAGATTCTTTTGGTGATAAGTTAAGAAAAAGCGAAGCTAATCTAAGAAAAAATTTATCAGAGATAGAAAAACAAAAATCAGTCTTATCAGAAGATGCTTTGAAGAAAAAAAATGATGATTTGAATAAAGGATTTATTGATCTCCAACAAAAAGCAGTTTCTGGACGCGAAGCTTTACAAAAGAGTTATGAGAAAGTCATGAAATCTTTCATAGAGCATTTAAATAAAATTATAAGTAAAATAGCGGAAGATACTGGATATTCATTAGTTTTAGATAGAAATGCATCACAATACTTTGATAAAAAATTAGATATCACAGATAAAGTTATTGAAAATCTTAATAAAGATAAATTTATTGTTGAAATAGATTTTTCCGAAATTGATAATATAGAAATAAAAGATTACATTAAAACGGTTACAAAAGATACAACTAAAGAGGAACAAAAACCTACAGGTAGTAAAAAATAAAAATTAATATATAAATATAATATATATAATACCAATTTTTAAACTAATTTAGATTAAAAATAATTAAAAAAACAAATTTATTTGTTGCATAAAATATATAATTTTGTTACAATTAATGCAACCCAAGTAGAGGTAGTTATACGATGTGAACCTGGTCAGGGTCGAAAGACAGCAGCCATAGCAGAGTAATCTAGGTTTTACTTGGGCTTTTTATTTTAAGTTTTCTTTTTAAAAATATATTAACTTGATACTATAATTTATTTTATTTCGAAAATAAATTTTTAATTGTTTTTTACATTTTTGCTTTTTTATTGCAATCTTCTTTGATTATTATTATCTAAATTTATTTAAAATAAAAAGAAAACAAAAAAATACTTATTATAGTTAATTTATAATATTTTTTTTATTAATAATTTATTTGTAATAAATTATTTTATTTAGGTTAAATTTCAGTATTTTAAACTCCACCGCCAGCCATCTTAACAGTTATCCCAATGATTTCTGATAATACTTTAAATGCCTGAGCATTAAATTCATACCATTGACGCCCATTAACAAGTTTTATAACTTGATTAATAGAGTTTATATTTGATCCTTCTGTGGAACCTTGTAAAATATAACCAAAACTATCTTCATCAGGATTTCCATCTATTGGAACTGCAGCATCAGTCTCTATATAAAGATTATCACCTCTTGCATATAATCCATTATTATTTATAAAACGAGTAAGTTGCAGTTTACCAAGTTGCTGTGGAGCAACTTCATTTGATATTTCCGCAAGAACAGTGCCATCTCTTTTTATAATAATTTTTTTATAATTCTGAGGTATAACTATTCCAGGCTGTACAATATACCCAGAGTTTGTAACAAGTTGACTTGTAACAGGATCTATTTGTAAATTTCCATCTCTTGTATAAGCAATACTACCATCAGGTAATGTAACTTGTAGAAAGCCATCCCCTATTACTGCTATATTAAGATCTGATCCAGTGTAAACTGTTTCTCCTTGACGAAAATCTCTTACTACTGCAGATGTTCTTACTCCTGTCCCAATTTGTATCCCTATTGGTTGTAATCCATCACTATTACTAGATAAAGGACCACCTACTCTCTGATCATTCATATATATTAGATCAGAAAATATTGGACTTGCCTCTTTAAAACCAGGACTTTGTTGATTTGCAATATTATGGGATACCACGTTAACTTGAGTCATTGCGGCATTCATTCCAGAAGATGCTGATGAATACATATTTTATTTGATTATTTATTCTAATTAAAAGTAAAGTATAAGTAGTCTATAAAGTAATTAAAATAATATTTGATTTAATTATCAAAATCAATATTAATTTCAAATTTATATAAAGTAAGAAATACAATAACTTTTAAATTATTATTTTTTATTATTTTTTATTAATAATTTTATTTTATTTTAAAATTTTTATAAATTTATGCATTTGATAAAGCAATTATAACATCCATGAGACCAATTTGAGTCTTTGCCACAACTCCTATTCCTTGATGATATTGCGATGTAATTGCAATGTTTGTTAAATTATCAGATAAATTAACATTAGATCCTTCAATTCTTTGAGATAATATCTTGCCAGCACCTCCTTTCTCGCTCTCAATCATTGTTACTTTTCCAGATTCTACAGTTTCAGAAAATAAACCATTATCTAAAACACCCATTTTATTAACATTATTACAGATAGCTAATGGAACTTTATAAAGATTTAATTTTTCTCCATTATCATATATTCCTATTACTACTCCATCATCAATATTAATATCATTGAGTGTTGCACTTTTATATCCATTATTTTCCATGGCGCAACGCATGGTAGAACTTATACAATCAATGTTATTTTTTTCATAAAAAAATCTTATTGAGCTTTCTTCCGGAGATGCGCCATTTAAACCTCTCCACTTAATTTTTAACTCATCATTTAAAGAAGGCAAAACATTATCCCTACTACGTTGCATTCCTAATGATACTGAAGCAGTCCCACTTGTTTCAATTATAATACTCGAACTCTCAGGTGTTATTTTAAGCAAATATGAGTTATTATCTAAAGAATTTTGAACAATAGTTGATTTTAGATTGCTAAAATCAGCATTAATTTTATTAGATAATTCAGAAATATTAGTAAAATCAGTTCCTTGAACATAGTTTTTAGTAATATTACCAGCAGTAATATTAAAATTATCACCAGAACTTCCTATTTCTTCAAATGGTGTTGATATTTTTAGTGGATTACTATAACTAGAAATTGGAAAAGCTGAAATAGATACCAAATCTCCATCAGGACTAAAAGATAATTTTGATGCCTGGACTATTCCACTATAATTAGTACTATCATCTATATCTTGTGCATTACCATATACCTCCATTGCCCAATCGTATCCACTCAATCTAATAAATCCTGCATACATTATATGTTTTATACCTAAAGAGTCATAAATGACAAAATCAGATAATAAATCTGGTACCACATTAGGATTATTAGAAATGGCAGAAGATGGAACATAACAATCATAATTACTATCGATAGGTAAACATTCAACATTAGATGAAGATACTATACCTAAATCATATAATAAATTACCATTTACACTATTATCACACAAAGTTAATGAACAATTCTTCAAAGCAGAAACTACTACTTGTGATTTACTTGATGGATTATAGTTAACATCCAAACCATTTGCTTTCATTAATGATGCAAGCTCTTTAACTGAAGCAAAACGATAGTAATTTTGATTACTATAATTAGCATAATCAATAGTAGATTCTGGGGATAATCCTATAATTGATAATAAATTTTCATTTCCTACAAATTTCATGCTATTATTTGCATTATTAGGTGCTACTAATAAAGTTTTATTATTATTAGAGGTTATAATATCACTCCTCAATCCCAAAGATTTAAATTTATTTTGTAATTTAGTTAAAACTTGTTGATCATTATCCCCAGAACTAATTATTTCTGATGCAGTGATTTTTCCCAAGGATAATCCTTCAACTATAATATCAAATGATCCTGTTGGAGATGCTGTTGAAATACTAGAAGATGATCCATCTTTTGTTGTTTTACTTATTCCACCAAATAAAAATTTTAATGTTTCAGTTTTTGATATCCCATCTACTTCTTTTAAAGTATCTATATAAAATGAATTATGACTAAATGAATCTAAATTTAGTAGCTCAGATGAATCGGTATTATTTACATTTATTGTGAATGTTCCTCCAACACTTTCAGCTATACTATTATTTGATAGTTTAAAATTTGTTAATATACTATCAGTTGGTTTAGATTTTATATCATTATCAACCTTAATATCAGATAAAGTTCTTGTATATTTTTGAGTATCCTCATCATACTTCCATCCTTGAAGAAAATATCCTCCACTTTGAAGCTCCATTATTGAGTTTTTATTTAGTGGAAAATTTCCAGTAGGTGTATAAAATAATTCTCCAGATATATTTTTAACAGCAAACATTCCAGAACTATCTGTAACGGCTAATGCTGTTTGAGAATTATGTATTTCTATTGTACCAGAGTCAGATATACGAGCATTGGGTTGCTCATACACACCACCATATAAAGCTTCAGTACTAATTAAATATTTTTCTTTAAAACCTTTTGTATCTATATTTGATATATTTTGTGCACAAATACTTATTTTATCCTCCATATATTTCATACCAAGAAGTGATGCTGCCATACCAGAAGGTATATCATATGTTGACATATTTATTTTTAATTATTTTACTATTAAAATTATTTCAATATTAAGTATAGTTTTAATTAAACTTAATGTTATCAAATCAAAAAAATTAAAACATAAATTATTGATCTTGTATATCTCTTATATTATTATTTAGAGATAAAAATTTACAAAATGTATTATACCATATTAAATTACTAATTCTCATTAGTATTATTGATATAATTTGTCGATTTATCATTTAGATCCACATATACAGGGAATCCCTGTGTTTTTAAAAAATTTACAATTCTTTCTATATCATCATCATTTACAAATGGAGCATGTAATCTTTCTATTTGTCCACCAGGCATCATATATAACATATCCCCCATCCCTAATAATTGTTCTGCTCCTATATCTCCAATTATAGTTCTGCTATCTATTTTTGAGCTCACTTGAAAACTAATTCTTGTTGGAAAATTTGCTTTTATTACTCCAGTGATAACATCAACAGAAGGACGTTGTGTTGCCATTATAATATGAATACCAGCAGCTCTTGCCATTTGGGCAAGTCTTTGAAGATAAGTCTCTATTTCCTTTCCTGCTATAATCATTAAATCTGCCATTTCATCTATAATTATTACTATATATGGAAGTGGTATCACTTCAATATCTATAGATGAGAATTGTGGTTGTTTGGTTTGTTGATCAAATCCTGTTTGTATAATTTTAGTAATTTTTTTATCATTTGTTTTACTCATGATATCATTATATCCTACTATATTACGTACTCCTAAAATCGACATAATTCTATACCGTGATTCCATTTCTTTGATTGCCCAACTTAATATATCAATTGCTTTTTTAGGATCTGTTACTACTGGTGTTGCAAGATGCGGAATTCCATCATAAACAGATAATTCTAGCATTTTTGGATCAATTAGTATTAATCTGCAATCTTTAGGAGAATATTTATATAATAATGATATAATCATAGTATTTATAGCTACTGATTTTCCAGATCCTGTTGTTCCAGCAACTAATAAATGTGGCATTTTAGCTAAATCAGCTAATATCGGTTCACCACTAATAGATTTTCCAAGGATTAAAGGAAGTTTAAATTGTGTATTTTGATATGAATCATGATCTATCATTTCTCTTAGATGTATAAATTGCCTTTGTTCATTTGGTAGTTCAATACCTATAGCATTTTTCCCTGAAATTATTGCTACTCTGGCAGATTTAGAATGCATAGATCGAGCAATATCATCAGCTAAAGAAATAATACGTGAAGATTTTATCCCTGGAGCTGGTATAAATTCACATAATTTTATTACTGGACCAGTGTGAATATCTTTTATTAATCCTTTTATACCGAAATCTTTAAGAACCTGAGAAAGATTTTCAGAAATTTTAGAAATATCTTCTTTTATTATTTCTTTTGTGTTTATATTCTCTGATATTACTAATAAAGATACTGGTAGTGGTATATAATTTATTTCATCATTTTTTTTAGCAAAAAAATTATTATCTTGATTATAATTCTCATTTTTATCAGAAAATCGCTGAAATTCTTTATAATTTAAATTATATTTATTATTATCATTACTATCATTATTATAATGGTTTATTTCTTCTTTATATAATTTATCAGAAATATTAATATTATTAATAGTTTTAAAGCATAATTTATTTTCACTATTAGAATTTTGATCTAAGTCTTTATTAGTATACTCTTTTTCAAGATCTTTTTTTTCTTGTGAGAAAAAAGAAGGAAATACATATTTTTTATTAATTTTTGTATCTTCAATATCATTATCTAAGATAATATTATTATTTTTATATAAATTTCTAATTTTTTTAAGAAAAAAAATTAAATCATAATTAATAGAAGAAAAAAAACATATTAAACCAAATATATAAACACACATCTTGATAATAAATTTACTAAAAATGTGTATATTACAATTTTCTAATAAATATTTAAATATAGTGTTAAGATAATATCCTATAAAACCTCCAGCACCTATTACATATTGATTATTGTCGTATACTTCTATATCTGTTATGTCTTTAAGAATCATATCAGATAAATATAAACAAAGTATTAACAAAAATACTGTAAAAAAAAATATTTTTATGACAACAATTAATTTATTTTCATTTTTAGGGGATATATAGAGAATTATTGTTAAAAAATATATACTTATTGCTAATGAAGGAATAAAACCAAAACTAGTTAAAAAAAAAGCAGATAAATTTGCACCAGCCTTGCCAATAATGTTGTGATATTTATCAGATTCATAAGTATTTAGAAAACTTGGATCAAGTCCGTTGTAAGATAGAAATGAAATAATAAAAATAGCAAAAAAAACTAATATAAAAATTATTTTTATAGTAGAAAATATATTAAAATAATAATTTTTATTTCTATAATTTTGTTTTAAATTTATTTTTATTTTTTGCATCTATTCTCCCAATATACTATTTATTACAGAATTTAAATTATATAGTTCAGAATTTATTTCAAAATTATAAATTATTTTAAATAATTATAGTTATCTATATCTTTTTCAAGACTAATATCAATATTAAATGCCCTCATGTAATATGATTTAGAAATAGATAAAATATCATAAAAATCATCTTTTTTTATATTTTCTTTTTTAATAATATTTATAGTTTTTTTGGGTAAAAATTTATTCATATCGATAGTTTCATTAAATTTAAATGTTTTACAACTAAAGTTATTTATTTTTATATTAAAAAATAATTTAATTTTATTTATCAATAAAGAAATAATTTTATTATTTTTGAATTTACATTCATTTTCTATATTATTTTGATAATTATTAATATTATCTAAATTTTTATCATTTTCCTCTTCATAAATTTTTTTATTTTCGACTAATTTTGCTATTAAAGCATAAATCTGACCAAGATTGTAATAAATAATTGCTGCATTACGATGATAATTTGCATGACGTTTTTTTAAGTCAACAGTAGCTTCAGTTAAAATATCATATTGCATACTATTATGGTTTGGGTAACGATCTAAAATATCCCAATAGCTGTTTTTTTTTAAAGAAAAATCATTTATATCACATTCACAGAATTTCAAATATTCAGAAAATTTCTCGAATGGTCTTTGTGATAAGTCTTCATTTACATTATTAATATCTAAACATATTTGATATTTTTCAGCTTCTTTTTTTAAGTCTTGAATTGATTGAGTATAAATATTTATATTTTCTACATTTTTTTTTATAATAGATTCATTTATTAATTCATTATAACATTTTATTATTTTTAAATAACCAATTTGATTTTGATGATATTGTTGAATTGCATGACGATAAGAATTAATAGCATAAATATAATCTTTATTATAAAAATGATAATCACCTATTTTTATTTGCAAATATGTTTCTTCAAAATGAAAATAACTATGAAATTTCTCAGAAAGATTAGCTGCTGTTTCGATAACATCAATAATTTCATATAATTTACTATTATAATCATTAATATCATTATTAATATCTTGATTTATAATTATTTTTAAATATTCATTATTAAATATTAATTTATTTTCTTTACTATTAAAAATATTCACTAATAACTTAGCTGCATTGTTGATTAAATTATCAATATTTTTGTTATTATTAATAAATCTAGCATTATCAATAGATAATGAATCATTAATATTTGTTTTAATTAATAAAAAATTATATTCCATTTATAAAGTATATATTTAATAACTATAAAATTTCTTTATATTTTATTTAATAATAATACTCTTTCTTATACTTATAAATAATTATATAGATGTGCTTGCAAAGTATTATATAATAAATATGCAATTGTCATGGGGCCAACTCCACCAGGTACAGGGGTTATATAACTTGCTACCTTAGATGCATTATCATACTCTACATCTCCTATAATTTTATTATCATGAATTCTATTTATACCAACATCAATAACACATGCTCCTTGTTTTATCCAACTACCTTTAACAAATAAAGGCTTACCAATAGCACAAATTAGAATATCTGCTCTCAAGCATAATTCTTCTATATTTTTACTATAAGAATGAGCTATTGTAATAGTAGCATTTTCTGTTAATAAAATAATAGATGTAGGTTTACCAACTATATTTGATCTTCCTATAATAAGTGTGTTTTTACCAGATAAATCACCAATATAATGTTTTAATAATGTCATAATACCAGCAGCAGTACATGGAACAAATAATTTATTTAATGATAATATATTATCAGAATATTTATTGAAAAAGCCTGATTCTGCTACACTTAATTTTCCAATATTATATGGATGAAATCCATCAACATCTTTATCTGGTGATATACTTTCTATAATGAAATTTGAATTTATATGATTTGGTAATGGCATTTGAACTATTATACCATCTATTTCTACTTTTTTATTATAAGATTCAATTATTAATAGTAATTCTTTTTGAGTTGTATGATATGGAAGCTGGACAATATGACATTCTATTCCAATATCTTTTGCTTTTCTCATTTTATTATTAACATAAATCAAGCTAGCAGGATTATCACCAACTAGTATTACTGCAAGATTAGGAATAATTCCTTTTTTTTTAATTATTTCTTTAATTTTTACTAAAATATTGCCAGCAACTTCATTACCATTCATTATTATTGCTGAATTTATCATTTTCTATAGATAGTTTATAAATTTAAAATATAAAGATTAGTAATTGATATAATTAATAAAATTTAAACTAAAATGTTTAATTTATTATTATAATTTTATATCTGATTATCAAGATATATTATATAATTGAAGCTATATTTTAGATATAGCTTTAGGTATTCCTTTACTTGTAGAATATTCAAAATGAAGAGGTTTTTCTGGTTTAGCTATCGCATAAGCTGAATTACAAGCCAATGCAGCTTCAGCAAATCCCGTAAGAATAAGTTTTAATTTTCCAGGATAATAACATATATCTCCAATTGCAAATACTCCATGTAAGGAAGTCATCATTGTTGATGGATTCACACTTATATAACGATCAATCCATGAAAGACCACTTATCTGATGAATATCATTATTATCCATAGAAAGACCAAAAAATAATAAAAGATAATCAATATCTACTATTTTTTTTATTAATCCATCTAAACTTTCTATTTCTACTCCAGACATTTTTTCAATATTATTTGATGTAAAAGAATCACTTATAAGTGATTTTATTTGAAAAGGAGTGATAATTTCTATTTTATTATTTGCTGCTATACTATGTAATTTTTCAACACTATGAGGCATTGCCCTGAATTTAGCTCTACGATTGATTAATGTAACTTTATCAGCAATTTCAGATAATTTTATGGCCCAATCAACAGCAGAATCTCCACCTCCAGCTATCATTACCTTTTTATTTGAAAAGATTTCAATATTATCTACAGAATAAAAAATGTAATTATTTTCAAATTTAGATAAATTATTAAGAGGAGGTTTATTATGAGAAAACCGACCACCACCAGTAGCTATGATAATAGTTTTTGCATAAAAATTTATATTTTGAATATCATCTGTATTATCTGGATTAATTTTTGTATTTTCTGTATTTATATTATTAATTTCAGATATTTCAACAAATTTTTTATTTTTTTTATCATTTGATTTGAGTGAAGAAATTTTCCATAACTTATTATGATCTATATATTCCCACATATTAATTGTCACATTACAAATAATTTCAACTTTAAATGGAGAAAGTTGATTTAAAAGATTAGAAATCAATCCACTACCACTGATTTCTGGTATTCCAGGAATATCGTAAATAGGTTTATCAGGATATAAAGCAGAGCATTGTCCACCAGGTTGAGGAAGACTATCAATAATTACGCATTTTAAATTGAGCATAGAAGCCTGAAAAGCTGCAAATAAACCAGATGGACCTGCTCCTATTATAACAATATCATATATCTGATCATTATTATCAGATATATTTTTTTCCTTTATTAATGAAAAATCTTTTATATGTGACATATCAATATCTGTTTATACTTTATAAAAAAATAAGTTTGAGTATTTGAATAAAAAAATACTAAAAAATTGTTATTTAAATATAGATATTTATTTAATTTTAATCTTTATATAGTTGTTTTTCTATCAAAAAAATTATATACTTTAAAATGAGGATTTTCTAATTTAAATTAGAAAAACGAATATATAAGATAAAATTTTATTACTATTAAAAAATTTTAATAATATAGATAATATATATAGTAATAATCAAAAATAAAATATTAATACATTATATAATTAAACAAATTTCAAATAAAAATAATATGATAAAAAATTTAATAATAACTCTTGCTATTTCTTTAATGTTTACTGGTTGTTCTGATTCTTCTAAAGATGACGAAAATAACAATGAAGTAAAAACTGAAAAATCTCACGAAAATCAAGATATTAAAGATAAAAATACTTCATCTATTCAAGAGCACAAAGAAGAAAAATCTCACGAAAATCAAGATATTAAAGATAAAAATACTGTAGCAAAAACAAATCATAATAGCCATATTATGAGCGAAAATGAGAATCAAAATCAAGATGATTTAAAAAATCACGAAGAAAAAAATAATATAAAAACTCAAGAAATAAAAGAAGAAGAAAAATCTGATTCAAATAAAGAAGAAAATAATTCAAATGATCAAAAGTAATAATATAAAATAAAAATAATTCATTAAGAAATAATAATATATTTCTTATATTTTTTTTATATATAATTTCTTAAAAATCGTGAAGAATACTATTATTTATGAATGATATCTTATTAATTTAACAGTATTCTATTTATTTTGTAATTTATTTTGTATTTAAAGTTATTTTTTGTTAAAAATACAAAATCTTTAAAATATTAAAGCTACTGATGCTGAAACACTATGTTGTAAACTACTAGTTGCTTTAATTTCCATTTTTTCAGTATCTAGTTTTTTAACACTTTGATCCTGTCCATTGCTAATTGAGTATTCAACACTAGCCATTAATCTTTTTGTTAAATTAAGATTAAATCCAAATCCACCGCTATATGCAAGTTGATAACTTGTTCCAGAATCCAGAGTACCAACTAAAAATGGTATAGTAGTACCAGTAATATCTTTTACACCATCTGTCGGAGAAACATATTTAGCGCTTGATTGTCTAGCACCTATGCCAGCATGAATATATGGTGTGAAAAAACCTTCAGTATTTATATCATAATATCCATGCAACATACCAACAAAATTTTTTAGAGTCACCTCGCCAGGAGCATTTATTTTATCCTGAAATTGAAAATAAGAAAGCGATAATTCGGTTCTTATATCACTATCTGCATAATATCCTATAGCACCCCTAAAAATCTTATCATTGATACTTCCATAGTTAATAATATTATCATAATTTTTAGTTAACGTTGAATCGGAAGGTATAACTTCGATTTTAATATTAGGACTGATTACCAATCCACTACCTAATTTTACATAGAAACTACCAGGTTCAGCGGCATGAAGATAAGATGTGAAATTGTTTACGTTACAGAAACATAAACTAAATGCAACAAAAGCACAAGATTTCAGTAAAAGAAATTTTTTTGAAGAAAGATTTTTCATCTTTGAATCAGAATTTAATTAAAAATTTTAATAAAAAATAAAACTTAATAAACTTTAATAAACTTTAATAAAATATGAAAAAATATATAAACTATAAAAGAATTACATTAATAAATGATTTTATTATATAAATACTATTATTTTTTTATTAATACAAAAAGATAACTTATTTAGTATAATTAATCGAAAGATATTATTTATTAATAATTATTAATAATCAAAGTAAAGTTGTATTTTTTTAGAATTGTATTTTTTAAGATTAAAAGTGGTGGGCAATAGTGGGCTCGAACCACTGAACCTTTACGATGTCAACGTAATGCTCTAACCATCTGAGCTAATTGCCCGTATGAATCACACATTTAATCGTAAAACATTGTATATAAAAAAATACTTCTTTTGCAAGAAAAATATTAAAAATATGAAAATTATTTTTTTTATCAAAAAAAATTATATTTAAATTAACCAAATTCTTATCAAATTTATGACAATACTTAAAAAAAATTTTGAAAAAATTACAGAAACAACAAATAATCTTCGTTCTCTTGATGAAATTGAAAACAAAGATGCAGTTATTAAACAGCAAATTATTAATCTTAATAAAACTATAGATGAACAAAATCAAATTATTAAAAATTTTGAAAATTTATCAATAAAACAACAACGTCCACATAATAGTATGTATGGGACATCAATCAATTTAACTATTGAAAATCATTTTGATGACGAATATTCAAAAGCTTTCAATCGATATTTGAGACAAGGAATAGAACCAGAAGATCATAATCAATGTCAAAATATTAATTCTAGAGATTCTGGATATAAGATAACAAACTCAATGAATAATGAAATCATAAATGGTCTCAGATCAATGTCTGTAATGAGAAAAATATCAGATGTAGTAAGTATATCTCGCGAATCATATGATTTGGTAACATTACCAGAAAATATTAAAGCTGGATGGTCGATAGAAGAAATTGATCAAAGTCAAAATATTCCTATTAATAAAATACAAGTTCAAGTTCACGAATTATATGCTCAACCAAAAGCTACTCAACAAATGCTAGATGATTCTTCTATAGATATAGAAGGATGGTTTTCAAGAGAATTGATTGATGTTTTTAGTAATGCAGAAGAAAATGCCTTTATTAATGGAGATGGAAAAGGTAAACCAAATGGATTAATAAACAATCTCGATAAAATAAAAACATGTTATACAGATAATAATATAATATCAGTCGATGATGTAGCAAAGCTTTATTATTCATTAAATAGTAAATATAGTTATAATGCTAAGTTTATCATAGGCCATGATATGGCATATATTTTAAGAACTTTAAAAAATAATCAAGGTTCATACTTATGGCAACCATCTATGCAATTAGGGCAACCTGATACTATTTTAGGAAAAGAAGTTTTAGTATCTCAACATATGCCTCAAGTTAAATCAAATAATAACTCTAATAATTGTATTTCAGGGATTACAGCAGTATTTTTTGGTGATTTCTCACATGGTTATAAAATTATAGATCGTCAAGATATTAGAGTTCTACGAGATCCTTTTACACAAAAACCGTATGTGAAATTTTATACCACAAAGAGAGTTGGTGGTACAATTAATAATCCAGATGCAATTAGAGCATTGTGCATTAAAAAATAATTAAAATAATTTATTTAATAAATAAAACTTAAAATAATTTTAAGGAAAATTTATGACATATATTGAAAAAATTAGACCAGTTGATCCACCTTATAATCCGATTGATCTTCAATTTATTAAAAATTTTTTAAGAATAGATCATAATTATGATGACAAAATACTTGATAATTTAGCATGTGCTGCAGTTGAATATCTTGAGAATGAAATTAGTCAAGCCATAATAATACGTGATTGGAATATCACTTGTAGAAATATCAATGATAATTATATTCGTATTCCGATAGGGCCTGTTCAAACAATAAAATATATTAAATGTCGCAACTATAATTATATATTTTCTCAAAATGATATTGAAAAATCTAAAAAATATTTCACATTAGAAGGTAATGTTATTTATTTTCATTGTTTACCTAATTCATCATATTTAAGTATTATTTATACTGCTGGGGATATTTGTAAGAATAATATTACTAATGATGATAATACTATTCCCAATACAGTATATAATAATATTGATATTGATTACTTTATCAATGATAGAAATTTATTTTCTTCTCAAATTCAACACATATTACTAAATATGATAGCTAATATGTATGATGGTAAAAGTTGTGATGATATTTTAAAATCAGATTCTGTTTTTAAGATGAGAAATTACTTTTTATAATTTATTGAAAAATCTATAAGATTTATATTAATCTTTAAAAATTTTAATTATTTTTTATATATTAATTTAAAAATATGTCAAATAATGAACTTAAATTTAATTTCTTAAGATATAGTTGTGTTTTAAAAAATAGAGAATTTAATAAATATATTCCTAGATTAAATCATAAAATTTTATTCAATTCTGGTATATTTGAATCATATCATTCAGAATATTCAGATTCTCAAATCAATGATCAAAACTGTACTAAAACTATAGATAATTACATTAATACAGATGAAATAGTCTGGAAAGAAATAGGTAATTTTTGGGGAAAGATTATTGATTATGATAGTCATTTGAGCATTGCATATCATAGACTTAGTATGATCGATAGATTTGCGCTAATAATACGTTTTTCAGATGCTCAAAGAATTATGCAATTTCTACCCAATGTGACATGTAATCCAGATAAAAATCATATATTTTATATTTCTGATATAAAAATATTAGATAATATCAATGAAAATAATACAAATGGAAACTATGTAATAATCAATGCAAAAAGATAAATAATAAAAATATAAATAATAAAAAAAATATCATAAATCCTATGAAAAGTACTTTTAATAATAATATTAGTAATAATATTAATAATATAAATAATAATATAGAAAACATAAATAATATTAAAAATAATTCAAGTAATAATATAAAATATTCTAGTTTTCCAACTAGTATTGGTATGAATAAATTAGATATAAATTTAGATAATATATATTATTTTAGTTCTAGTATATTAATGGAAATTCTTAGAAAAAATACTAACTTACTAAATTTAGTTAATGGTATATATACTTATATACCACCAGATACAGATTATCCTTATATTAGAATTGAAGAACAAAAATTTTCTTCTCAAGGAGATCAAAATTTTATGATATGGAATAGTTTATGTGATATTGGGATTTATGATGAAGGAGTTAGTAATAAAAAAATATTACTTATAATTAATGAAATAAATTTAATATTAAAACAGTATACTTCTGAAATACGTAATAATAATAAATTTATATCCTATTTTTCACTTGGTAAAGAATTTTTGGAAACTCACTTAAATACCGAACAAAATGAAGATGGTTGTTATTGGTTAGCAAGCATGAAAATAAATATCTATGGATATACAAATAAAATAGATTATTAAATAATATTTAAATTTTGATATAAAATTAAAAATTATGATACAAGACTATAATTTAAATAAACAAAATACTATTAATAGATTTAATTTAAAAAAAATAGATCAAAAAAATAATATAATCACATTTGATAATAAGATTAATCTTAATGAATTAAATATGAATAATTTTTCTGATACTCTATCATCCGGATATTCTATTAAAGGATTAAATATAGAAAGTATTAATTCTAATAATAATCTTTATACTCAAAATATCATCGGATCACAGAGAGAAAAGATATATTCATCTATGGAAACACGAAGTACAAAAGTATTTTTAAAAGGTATCTTACATCATTTAGATGATGCAAAACTAATGCGTGATAGATTCTTTAATCAAAAAGATTCAATATATTGTATAAATATTAATGATTTTTTTATGATTTGTGGTCTATTTTTCATAACAACTTATAATATTTCTATAAATAATAATACACTGCCTATATTGAATATAGAGCTAAGAAGTAGTAGTTATATGATGTATATTGATCTTATTTAAGAATTTATATTTTTAAATCAATATTTTTTAAATATCAATATTCTATATAAAAAGTTAATAAAATTAGATAATATTTATTATTTTAACTATCTAATAGTATTGTATTTTCTATATCTGTATAAGTATTAGTTTTTTCATTAAAAATAAGAATACTTTGTTCTTTGAGATTAAATTGCCAAATATTAATTTTGAGTTTTTTTGCATCAGCTTTTTCTTTAATCCATGGAAATGACATTAAACATTTAGCTGAATGAAGCATTGCTTTTTGGCTAATATAATTAATTAAATTTTCATATGTCATATTATTAAGATTTTTCTTAACCTCATCTTTTAGGTCATCAATTATTTCTAACCACTTAGTTATAAACTTAGAATTACCTAACAAACAGTATTTTTCTTCGTTTGCATAACTAATATCATTTTTATTAGTATCTTTAAGATAATTAAAATTATCAGAATAATTTATTCTTCTATCTATTATACTATTAATATTCTCTTCATTATAATTATAACCACATCTTATAGACTTAATAACTTGGTCAACAAAATATTTTATTCCTCCGCAATTACTGTGACCAAATATAATTATATGTTCTACTTCAAGATGAGATATAGCAAATTCTAGAGCTGCACTTGTTCCATGATAAGTTGTATTATTTTCACATGGAGGTACAAGGTTTGCAACATTCCGTATTACAAACATATCACCTGGCGTACAATTCATAATATATGAAGGATCTACTCTAGAATCTGAACAAGATATAAGCAAAAACTTTGGTTTTTGGCCCTTTTCAACTAATTCTTTAAAGAATTTTATATCATTTTGATTAAGGGATGATTTAAATTTTTTGTACCCTTCAATCAGATAATTTAAACTTTTATGCCCGGTCAAATTTTATCTATTAATTTAATAATAAGATGGTGGGTCCGGGAGGAGTTGAACCTCCGACCTCACGCTTATCAGGCGTGCGCTCTAACCACCTGAGCTACGAACCCTCATCAAATTACATTCTATATATTTTTGTAAAAAAAGCAATAGTATATTTTTAATATTGATATATTTCTGATAAATTAAAAATAATATAAACTATATTAAATAATATAATCAATCGTAAATTTAACAAAAGTTATTATAAACATTAAAATAATTACAAAATTAATTATAAAATTGTTTAATTTACTAATTATAAATTAAAATATTATTATTTATATATTAATGTATTAGTATACTAAAATAATATCAATATATAAAAATCAACAATATAATAAAAATTTATTTAGTTATTAATAATATTCGAATATAATAATATATTAAATAATCAATTAAAATAAATATTGAAAAATTTATGTCAGAGTTGATAACTCATGAGTTAACAATTTGCCTTTTTTCGCATGAAAATCATATAATGAGCACAATAAAAATAATTGAGAAAGTAATAAATATTCCTAAAAAGCTTGTTTGGTTTATTCAAAAAGACGATATAATTAAGGAAATGGATGATAAATTATGGACATATTCTCAGTTATCTTTTTTACCACATGCTATTGATCTTGATCCATTTCATGAACAACAACCAATTATAATAACTAATAATCCTAGTAAATTTTCTAAATCACATCAGATACTTTTAATAACAGAATGTTGGTTAAATTCATATAACCAACTATTATGGCAAGATTTTATGATAGAATATGAAAAAATTATAATAATATTACTTGATTCTTCTAAAATTTCAGCTAAAAAAAAATTAGATAATTTATTTAGTGAATATAATAATAAAGTAAATAAAATATTATTAACATATTTTGATAATAATCAAAATAAATGGAATAAAGAAACTATTTCTGGATAAAATTAAATCTTTTAGTTTAATATTAAATCAAATAATTTATGTTATTTTTTCTCACAAATTTACGAATAATAAATATTTTTTTATTATTTATTGTTCTATATTTTATTGAATATCAGTATATTAATTTTAAAACAGAAAAAATTTTTGCTGATGATTCTTTAAAAAATTTTAATATATATAATTCTAATATAATCAAACCTAATGCTGATACTGATAATAATCCAGCAATTGTGACTACAAATAAAAATTTTAATTCTTTAAATAATAACAATAGTTCTACAACTAATAATTCTAGTAACCAAAATAATGAAATAAATACTAATTTTATCAAACAAGAATATGATACATCTCCAGGCGCTCCTGATATAGAAATTCAAAAAAAAGCTCATAATTTAATAGCACAATTTTCAGCTGTGTTAAATAGAAGGAAACAAGATATGATTAAAGCTTTTATTAATTTTTATTTTGATAAAGATGCAAAGTTTATAAAAAAAACATCATTATATGATTCATATACTCCAAACAAAATTATAGTGGAAGAAAATATAGCTTTAAATAAAGATGAATATGAAAAGTATATTGCAACAACTATAACAGCTCCGTTAAAATATGCTATTTCAAGTAAAGTAGAGAACATTAAAATAATCAATAGATTTATGTTTATGGCAACAGTAAAATTTAAAGAAATTACTATTAGTAGTGTAAAAAATAATAATATTACTGAAAATATTAATGATAAAACAAAAAATAGTGATAATAAAATGAAAACAATATTTGATACAAGATGTAATATAGTTTTACGCCAAAGTGCTACTATGGTGATAAATGGAATGAATTGTATAGAAAAAATTATAATTTATTAATAAATTTATATTTATTAATTCTATGAAATAAGATAGATAATTAAATTAGTTTTATATAACTAATTATTCTTTTGTTTATTAATTAATATGTCCCTAGCTTCTATAATTTTTGAAGCTATATATTTACTACCACCCTTATCTGGGTGATTACTTAGCATTAGCTTACGAAATGCTTGATTTACTTCATCTTGAGATGCATTTTTTTCTATACCAAGAATAAGAAGAGCCTCTTCTTTGCTCATTGACTTTGGTTTGTTTTTATTATACTCATGGTTAATTTTTATAGAATGATGTATTTTTTTTATAGAATCTTTAAGATTTTTTATTGTAGATTCAGCTGTTTCAAATAATCTATCTATTGGATTTTCTTCTTTTCCAATTTGTTTTTTAGAAGATTTATATATTATATAAGCAACAGTAGCTAGAACAAATATGTACATTCAGTTTTTCTTTATTAATAAAAAGAGAAAAATATATCTTGATAAAATAATAACATTTTGCAATAAAAAAACAACATCTTTAAATTACTTATATTGTAATCCAATAGCAGAGTTAATTTACTAATAAATTAATATAATATATAATATTTTATATTAGTTAATAGAATAAATATATCATTTATTAAGTAATATAACTAAAAGTTGTGATTAATTTTATATAAAAAATCAATTTATTAATATGTCATATCAATACAATAATACATTACTAAAAAATGCAAAATCTTTACCATTAATATGTATTCCTAACAGACTATTATATGATAGTTCTTTACCCATTAGTGAAGTTAATGACGAAGTAAGAAATGTAATGTTAAATATGCTGTACACTATGTATTTAAACTCTGGAATAGGATTAACTGCAGTACAAGTTGGAATAATGAAAAAAATTATTGTTATAGATATTGATAGAAAAAATGTTCCAAGTGAGATATTAAATACATCAGATGAAAAAGAAGGTAGACCTATAGTTCACGGTGGGCATCCTATCTTTATGGCAAATGCTGAGATTTTAGAAACGAATAATGAAAATCAAGTATTTTATGAAGGATGTTTATCAATTCCTGAAGTTGGAGCTCATATTGAGAGACCAAGTTGTGTTAAAGTAAAATATTTGGATTATTCCAATAATTGGAGAGATGAGTGGTTTGGACCTGGTTTAATCTCATCATGTATACAACATGAAATTGATCACTCTAACGGTATTCTTTTTTGGGATCATTTAAGTATAATTAAAAGAGAACAATTAGAAAATAAATCTATAAGGTCTATAAAATTAAAAAATAAAAAAATATAAATAAAAATAAATATTTTAATTTTTATCTAATTAAAATTAATAAGATTTAATATAAAGTATTATTTTACTAAATAAGATTCTTGAGTAATAAAACACATAAAAAAACAAGTCTGTGCAATGCGCGCCCGAAAGGATTCGAACCCATGACCTTTAGATCCGTAGTCTAACGCTCTATCCAACTGAGCTACGGGCGCAAGGCATTTTTAATTACAGTAGATAATAAAATCTGTAAATTAATCAATAAAACTCATATCGTTAAGAATGATATGAATAGATAAGGAATATTATAAAATAACATACCTTTTCTGATTTTATCAGGATTTCTTCTTAAATCAAGATTTATTTTGTATATACAGTATAAATACATTATAGAAAAACATTATTTAGAAATTATTTCTGTAATAAATTTTATTGAGATTTTATTAAGAAATATTCATAATAAATAGTATTTAGATTAAAAAATAGTTTATTAAAGATATAATTTATATTATATTAAATAATTACACATTAAATATATAATAGTATAAAATTATTATTTACAATATAATCTTATAACTATAATTAGTATCTATTTATAAAAATTAATATAAATCATTAGTAATGAATTAATATGAATAATATTGGTGAAATTTTTGCAATTATATCGGGACTTTTATATGCATCTATAGGTTATTTTGCAGTTCATCTAATAAAACTTGGTATTGATCCTTTAGCATTAACATTCTGGAGATTTTCATTATCTGCCTTAATACTAATGATATTTATAAAATATATTGCAGAAAATAAATTAATAGTAAGAAAACAACTATTTAATATGTTAACAAAAGATTCCTTACTTTATTGTGGATCCTCTTTTTTATATTTTTATGCGCTTGAATATATTGGTAGTGGTTTATGTATGGTTATATTTTTCATATATCCAGTTTTTGTTAGTATTATAAATTATATTTTCTATGGAAAAAAAATTTCACGGAGATATTGGTATTGCTTATCTATAATTATAATTGGTATCTTTTTTCTAGTAGATTTACATGAAATAAAAATGGATATAACAGGAATAGTGCTATCAATTCTATCTTCTATTCTATATGCATTATATTGTATAAACTCTACTAAAACCACATCAATACCAATTTCAGCAACTTTAATAGTTTGCATAGGATCTGCGTTATTTTCATTATTATTAATATTTTCTCAGCAGAAATCAATATTTCTGCCAGAAAACAATATTACAGAAGCTTTATTATATATCTCAGGATTATCACTATTCGGAACAGTTTTGCCAATATTACTCTTACTTAAAAGTTTTAAATTAATAAGTGTTGAACGGGCATCTTTGTTATCAGTTTCTGAACCAATTTTTGGAGTGATAATAGGATTCTTTTTTTTAGGAGAAAATCTAACATCATCAAATATTATAGGAATTATTTTAATAATATCAGCCGCAACTATTATAATTAAATTCAAAGAATAATTAAAATAGAATAATTCTTATATAAAATTCTTAAATGTATACAAAGTTTACTATAAAAAATAATTGATTATATTTATATATAGTTTAATTTTTATTCAAAAATCTGTAATATCTTATCTAAAAGATAAAAAAATAATAAAATATTAAAATATGCTTGACAAATATTATTATATTATGTAAATTTCCACGTAATATGTTTATATATTTATAAACATCATTGCTATAATAAAATAAATATAATAATCAAAATAATTTTTAATACTTATAATGAATAATAATAATTTAGAGGATCAATTTAGTCGGGATCAATCTAGTGAGGATCAATTTAGTCAGGATCAATCTATTCAGAATCAATTTCGTCAGAATCAGAGTTCAATACGCCCTCAAGGAAATATAATACGCACTCAACGAAATAATTATAGAATACGTCCTCAACAAGATGATGATAGTTGTGAAGAGATTCCTATTAGAAAAGAAAACAAATTTATTTCATATTGCAAAGGAAAATATTCAGAGATTCAAAGAAATGTTTTATATAAATTTTTATTTTCTTCTAAAAAAACCCATACATACAACCCTTTATTGAAAGTTTATAGTGATGATGAATTTAATAAAGATTATGTTAACAAAACATCATATAAGCAATTTTTTAGAGATACTATTGATAATTATGTTAATATTTACTTCAATAAATTTAAAGAAACAGTAACTCCAGGTGGTATTTGGGATTATGCTAAAAATATTGGTGTAACTCATATTGCTGTTGCAGCTACTTTATTAATTGGAATTAAAGGAGTTATTTGTTGTACACTTATTTATTTTTCATTCACATTTATTAAAAATGTTCTTGATAAAGATAATCATCATGTAAATAGAGAAAATAAATATAAGCAAGCATTAAAGTACTCAACATTATCTACTGTTAGAATATCTTTAGCTGTACTATCAACATTTCACAGTGTACTTATTGATAAATGTGTGTTTATTTCTAAAATAGTTGTATCTGCAATATGTTTTGATGCACAAAATAGTACAGATAGAAGAATTTCAGAATCATTTGATAAATTTAATCGTTTAGGAATTGGAATGTTTCTTTCTAGTACACAAAGTACACAAAATAGACAAAATGAAATATAATAAGTATATATAAATATTATAAAACTATTATATCATTGATTTTTACAAAGACTTATACTACAATTTGACTGTTATAATTTTAAAATTAAATCTCATTATTAAGTTATGAGCAAAAAAAATAAAAATGATATCAGTCAAAGATCTGCCAAGATTAAATATTTTTTAGGAAAAGAAGAAGTAGAGCCTGCTATGCTTTTTGCACAAGGAAAAAAAATTATGATAGCTCAAGATCAGAGTGGAAAACCAATTCTTGACTCTAATGGAAATATGATACCTTTTAGTCAAGCAAAAACAGAACCGCTATCATAATAGCATAAATATATAAGATTTTTATTTTATATTAATTATAGATATTATACAAATTCCTATAAACTGATCAATTAATACCCTATAAAAACTTTTATATACTGTTGCTTAAATTGGTAGATAAATATTTTTTATATCTTTATTGTTATCGCTATTATATATATTTATATAATATAAAGTCATTTTATTCTGAAAAACTTGAATATTTTTATCTAATTATAGTTTAGATATATAAGAAGCTTTTTTAATATATCTACTATATTATTATATCATAATCATAATGATATTAAATGTTAATATTTTTTATATTTTATTTAAATATAGAAATATTTTTATACTTTTTTATATAAAATTAGTATATTATTTGAATAATACTTAAAACCTTTAAAAATTAATTATTATGATAGAGTTAGTAGAAATTTTTTTTATCTTTTCTATTTTATTTGCTATATTTATTTTTCTTGTTTTTGTTATTAAAATAAAATCTTTACATGACAAAAAATCACTAGAAAAAAAAATTAATTCTATAAAATCAACATCTCCATATAGCTCAAATAATACTTCTTTTACTTATAAAAAACCAAAAAAACCAAACCAAAGAGATAAGAATGCTGAAATTCAAGTAGCAAGAGAAACTGTTATGAAGAATAAGAATGTCAAGATAGAACAGATAAATGATATGGATTTATCAGAACTTGAGCATTATAATTCTCAAGAAACTGGACAATTAGCATCAGAAGAGCAGTTACTTCAAGGTCAAGATCAAGAAAAAATTATTGGATTTGCAGAACCTCAAGGAAAATGGACAAGACTTATTATGGGAAAAAATATTTTTATGTTAATGGCTAAAGCAGCTAGTATTAATCGTGGTTCAGGATTTTGGCAAACATTCATTTTGCTAAAAAATCATCAAAAAAGTCAAGGCAAAGAACAAAACCGTGGTATATAATAAAAATATATAAAAATTAATATTTTAATAGTATTAATCGTGGTTCAGGATTTTGGCAAACATTCATTTTGCTAAAAAATCACCAAAAAAGTCAAGGCAAAGAACAAAACCGTGGTATATAATAAAAATATATAAAAATTAATATTTTAATAGTATTAATCGTGGTTCGGGATTTTGGCAAACATTCATTTTGCTAAAAAATCACCAAAAAAGTCAAGGTAAAGAACAAAACCGTGGTATATAATAAAAATTAATATTTTAATAGTATTAATCGTGGTTCGGGATTTTGGCAAACATTCATTTTGCTAAAGAATCACCAAAAAAGTCAAGGCAAAGAACAAAACCGTGATATATAATAAAAATATATAAAAATTAATATTTTAATAGTATTAATCGTGGTTCAGGATTTTGGCAAACATTCATTTTGCTAAAAAATCACCAAAAAAGTCAAGGCAAAGAACAAAACCGTGATATATAATAAAAATATATAAAAATTAATATTTTAATTTTAATCTTGGTTTTCTTCAATTATTACTAAATTATGAGGATTATCTTTAATTTTTTTAATTATATCCATCATAACTAGAGGATTTTCTTTCAGATATTTTTTTGCATTTTCCCTTCCTTGTCCTATTTTATTTTCTTCATATGAGAACCAAGATCCTGATTTTTCTATAATACCTGTTTTGACACCTAAGTCTATTATTTCTCCAGTTTTTGAAATTCCTTCTCCATACATTATATCGAAATCAACAACTTTAAATGGAGGAGCAACTTTATTTTTCACAACTTTAATCCTAGTTTGACTACCTATAGAATTTTCTTTCTCTTTAATTGTTCCAATGCGTCTTACATCAATTCTAATTGATGAATAAAATTTTAAAGCATTACCACCAGTTGTTGTTTCAGGATTACCAAACATTACACCTATTTTCATTCTTATTTGATTGATAAAAATTAAAATACAATTACTTTTAGAAATTGTAGCTGTAAGTTTACGTAATGCTTGGCTCATAAGACGGGCTTGTAATCCCATATGAGAATCACCCATATCGCCTTCTATCTCTGCTTTTGGTACTAATGCTGCAACACTATCAACAACAACTAATCCAACAGAACCTGAACGTATCATAGTATCTGCAATTTCTAATGCTTGTTCACCATTATCAGGTTGTGATACTAAAAGACTATTGATATCTACGCCTAATTTTTCTGCATATGATGGATCTAGCGCATGTTCTGCATCAATAAATATGCAATTTTCTCCAGCTTTTTGAGCTTCAGCAATTGCATGTAGAGCTATAGTAGTCTTTCCAGAACTTTCTGGACCATAAATTTCTATTATTCTTCCTTTTGGAAAACCATTTACTCCTAAGGCTAAATCCAATCCTAAAGACCCTGTTGATATTGAATTTATCTCCATAATTTGGCTATCTCCTAATCTCATAACAGATCCTATACCAAAAGATTTAGTGATCATACTTATGGCATTCTCAAGAGCTTTATCTTTACTAGAATTCATTATAATATATTTATATAAGTTAAAATTAGTTTCATCGATGAACTGCTAAAGTTCAATGATTGTAAAAATTAAATTATTACTATTAAGTATTAAAATTAGTATTAAAAATATTATAAAATACTAAAATAATTTTTATACTGTTTAAAACTTGATTATTTTTGTTTTATTATTAATAGATGTTTAAATCTATCATTATGGAAAAATTTAGTAAAGCTATATATTACTTTTTATTTAGCTTAATAATATCTTTAATATTAGTAATTTTTTCATTAAGAATTGATAAAAATTTTAATATAACTTCTAATAATAAAGATTATAAAGAAATATTAAAAATTATTCCTATTTTTATTAATGTCAATAAAGAAATAAATCAAAATTATAATTTAAATGTAAAAAAAAGTTTAAATAGCTTATGTTTTGAAATAATTTTGACAATTAATCAAATCAATATAACTAAAAATTATTTACATGATAATTATCAAAATAATAGTTATTTAAAAATAACATTAGATTTTTTTTCATTTTTTAAAAAAAACAATGAATTTATTGAAGTTTATGGAAATAAATTGGATTTAAAAATTAATAAAGAAAATATTGCATTTTTACAAAATATAATAAAAAATAAGTTATATACAAATGGTCATCAGACTAATAATATAAATATTAAATTCATTTTAAGCAATATTTCTTTTTTTTTTAATGATTTAAATATCTCAATTAATAATAATATTTTAGACAATACAAATATATCTGATGAATATAGTGTTAATAATAAATTAAACATTTTTTTCCCAAAAATTTTAATAAAAAAAGAATTAAATAATATTATTATTAATAAAACAAAAGTTTTTTTAAACAACGCTGATTCTATTTTTAATGCGGATATAAAATATAATAATAATAATATCAATTTAAAAATTAATTTAAAAAACACTAATTTAGCACTTTTAAATAACTATTTAATAAAATACTTTAATACTATTTTATCAGGTAAAACAGATATAAATTTATTAATAAAATATAATTTTATTGATAAAAAATTAGAAAGTGATATACAAAATCAAAATAATAAGATATCTGTTAACTTTAATGCTAGTAATATAAAAATTATTAATAATTCTAGTTTACTTACTATAAATACTATACCATTTTCTTTAAATTTAGATTGTGAATCAGAATGTTCTATTATTAATATAGTATTAATTCCTCTATATATAAATAATGAGCTAGCTTTTAAAAATATAGCTATAAAAGCAAAATATTATATAAAGAGTCGAGTTATAAAAGGTTTTATTAATAATAAAACAAATAATTATTTTAATAATGATATTATACCTATTTCATTTTTTTTAAATAAAAATAATTATAATTTATCATACTTATTGAGTAATATTGATACATTTTTATCTATAGAAGATAAAGATCAAAAAAATTTTTATAAAAAAAATATAAATATTGATAATAATATAAAATTAAATCAATCTAATGTATTATTTTATTATAAAGATAAATTAAATAGCAATTATCTTAATATTGAACATATAATAAAAATATGGCCAAAGAATTTATTACCTGATTTAAGATTATGGATCGATAAAAATATTAAATCTGGATATATAAATACAATTAATTTTGATTTTGATTTTAATACACATGATTTCACAATAAAATGTGATATTGTAGATTACATGATGAATTTATTTGCAAAAAATTTAAAAAGTTTAACTTCTTCTCGAGCTGAGCTTATTATCAATAATAACAAAATAAGACTTTATTCATCAAAAGTATTTTTACAAAATGATAATAAAGATACAATATCTTTATCAAATGTAGAAATAGATATTAGTAATTTAAAAAAAATTCCATCTAAATTATTAAAAGTAAAAGCAAAAATTAATGAAAAAGCTGAATATCTCATATATTTTTTGCAAGATATGTGGAAAATTAATAAAAGTGATTTTTCTTTAAAAAACGGACTAATTTCAGGAGAAATTAATTTTTCTATACCACTAAAGCAGGAATTATCTTTTTCTGATATAAAAATTAATTCTAATGGAATAATAGAGAATATAAATGTTATTAAATATTTAAATTTAAAAAATATTGAAAATTTAAAATTAAAAACAAAAGAATTAGAAATAAAATCAAAAAAAATAAGCTTTCAAATAACTGATAATAAATTTATTTTTTTTGGAAAAATTGCAATAAATGATATTATAATAGAGAATCTTGTAGTTGATTTTCTTTTTAATGATTTTTTTCATAAACATAAAAAAAAGGTATATTTTAATTTAAAATCTCCAAAAAAGATATTAAAATTTATTTTTCCTAAAATTGATCATTTTGATAAAATATTTGATAATAATTCTGGAATGATTGTTGGTAAGTATATTTCTGAAGCAAATAAAGAAAATATAGAAATATTTATAAATACTGATGAATTTTCTGATAAGATATTAAAAAATTTTGGAAAAAATCCTATTTTTTTTATAAAAATACAAAAGAAAATAAATGAAAAAATTGATATAATATCTAATATAAAAAAAGATAAGATAAATCAAGATTATCAGGATAATAAAAAAATAAAATCTTGGAATATAGATACTTTACTCTTTGAATCATCTAATTTTAGTATTATTGGTACAGGATCTATTATTAATGATGAAAAAACTATAGAAACATGTTTATTTCATCAAAAAGAATTTTCATTTAAAGAAAAATTAAAAAAAATAAAGGAAATTTTTGAACAAAAACCCTTTATATTAGAAACACAAAATTTAAAACTTATTCAATATTACACAAAAAATATCGATATTTTATTTAATATACATGATTATCAAAATAAGAGTTTAAATGTAAGTAATATCGAAGATAATAATGAATTACAGTTTGAAAATTATAATTTTAATGAAAAATTTATTACAAATAAAGAAATAAGATTATTAATAGAAAATAGTAATGATAAGTATAATATAAAATTACATATTCCTTATTTAGATTTTTCTAATATAAATTTCAAGAATTTATTTAAATTATATAAGTATAATAATCTACAAACAAATAATCACCAATATATAAATATATTATTTACTTCTGATTTTATTAGAGGTAATTTTAATAAAAATCTGCAAAATTTTTATTTAAATATTAAGAAACATCCAAATAAAGAATTGATTCTTTTAATAAATAGTGATTTATCTTACTCTTCTCAATTTAATTCAAGTTTTTTTAAAAATAAAAATATAGAATCTGTAAAAAACAATATAATTCAAAATTATGAAAATATAAATGAAATCTTAGAAAAGAAAAATGGATATTTATCAATTTTTTATTCATATCCTGTTGCTTCTTTTGTATCTAATAATATAGGACATTTTTTTCAATTTGGTGGATTTAATAATGATATTTCAAATGGACAAATCGAAATTAAATCTTCTTTTGAAGATAATTCTTATAAAGGATTTGTAAAATTAGATAAAATTTCTTGGGTAAATGCTCCTTCAGTATCTAATTTATTAAAATTAGTCTCAATAAGCTCTATATTTAGTTCATTACATCAGATTTTAGGAGGTAAGGGCCTGTACATAGATCATAGCTTATGTTCGTTAGATTATAATCCTCAAAGTGAAATTATTAAACTAGAAGATTGTATAATTAGTGGTCCTTCATTATATTCAGATTTTGATGCATCCTATAAAATTAATACAGAAGAATTATATATTGAAGGAATTATTACACCACATCATTTCTTTCATTCTACAATTTTAACACTTGGTATATTTTTTCCAAAATTAAGAAAAATCCTTCTACATAGAGATAAAAATATTAAAAATTTTATATATGAACAAAAAGTCAATGGGGTAACTAATTTCACAGTAAGACCACTATCTATGATTGTTCCTTGGTTTTTCGGAGGATTATTTAATATTAGAGATATGAATAGTCAAATAACTGTACCAATATCTAGAAATCATACTTATAATTCAGACTAATAAAATATTAAAAAATATAATTAGGTAATATTTAACTTTTTTGTAAAAATTAGTTAAATTATTTTTAGTATCACTTTTTTTATATTTTTTATTTTTTTATAGAAACAATTTTATTTTATATAATATTTTTATTATATTATTTATTATTATCTATACTTAGCATAATTTTACATTTATCTATATCAAAAATAGTATAAAATTTATAATTCTCAAGTTTATTTGTTGTTAATATAATATCTTCAGATAAAACTTGAGATGATATATATTTATCCCAATTATTTATTGCTTTTATAATTATTTGATTATCTTTATCGTCATCTACCCAAATTTTAACTTTAATGCGATCCATAACATTAAATCTAGAATTTTTACGTAATTGTTGAATATGACGTATAATATCTCTAGCTATTCCTTCTTCTATAAGATCTTGATTGAGTAAAGTCTCAATCATCACTAGTCCATCCTGAGATGGTAATGCTTTACATACAATATCTGAATTATTTTTAGGAATAAGCTGAAAATCGTACATATCTTTTTCTAAAATAATATCAGCAATATATAAATTATTATCTTCATATTTCCATTTTTGATTCTTTAATGCTGATATTATTTCTTTTGTTTTATGAGGAATTTTTTTGCCAATAATATGTAAATTTAAAATAAGTTTACGATCAGCATACTTATCTATTTGATCTGCATTTAAATTAACCCATTTCTTGACATTTATTTCATCAAGAACAAGCTGTTGTAATTTTTCGTTAAATTTATTATCACTTATACCAATAAAAATAACTGACGATAATGGCTGTCTGACTTTAATTTTATATTCATTTCGTAAAGAGAGTGCAGTAGAACAAGCAGATCTTATTCTCTCCATATTAGTTATAATATCCCAATCTATATCATAATCATCATAATTAGGATATGATATTAAATGAACACTATTATTCTCTTGATTATTATCATGATGTAATCCTAAATATATGGCTTCACTAATCAATGGTAAGAGAGGAGCTGATATCCTACATATTAAATCTAGTATAGTATATAATGTGTTATAAGCTTGTAGTTTTATACTAGATAACTCATTTTGCCAAAATTTTTCTCTAGATCTTCTAATATACCAATTATTTATTATCTCTAAAATTGTTTCAATTTCTAAACAAGCAGAGATAATATCATAATTATTCATTGATCTTTTTACATTATTAACACTAATTATAGTTTTTGTTATTATGTAATGATCTAATATCTCATCTGAATTTAAACTAAAAGTAGGATTAATTTTATCTATGTTTGCATAAGTTGAAAAAAAATTATAAGCACTCCAAAATGGTTTTATGACCATACGTAGAGCCTCTTTTACATTATCAGCATCTTTATTGATAATGATTTCTTCTCCTCTTAATGCTTGCGAGGAGACCATTGCCCATCGTAATGCATCACTACTTATTTCTTCAAAAACAATCATAGGATCTGCATAATTTTTTAAACGCTTAGACAATTTTGTTCCTCCTTCACCTAATACAACTCCATGACATATACAGTTATAGAATGGTGGTTTGTTAAATAATGCAGTTGATATTACCATAAGAGTATAAAACCATCCTCTTGTTTGACCTATATATTCTACAATAAGATCTGCCGGGAAGTTTTTTTCAAACCAATCTTTATTTTCAAATGGATAATTTACATGAGCAAATGGCATAGATCCACTTTCAAACCAACAATCTAAAACTTCTGGTACTCTACGTAACTGAGATTTCCCAGTTGGATCAGATGGGTTAGGTTTGACTAAATTATCTATCTCAGGTCTATGAAGAGAAGAAATTTTTACACCAAATGATTTTTCTAATTCTTCAATTGAACCATAAACTTCAGTATGTGGATAATTTTGATCATCACTTATCCATACTGGAATTGGACATCCCCAATATCTATTACGTGATATCGACCAATCACGTGCATTTTCTATCCATTTCCCAAATATACCGTTTTTAATATGAGTTGGAACCCAGTTAATTTTTTGATTATTATCAATCATCTGATCTTTTATAGCTGTTACTTTCAAATACCATGATGATATAGCTTTATATATAAGAGGTGTATCTGTTCTCCAACAATGCGGATAATTATGAATATATTGTTCTGTTTTAAGCCATAATCCTTGTTCTTTAAGATATGCTATAATTCTATCATTTGTTTCAAACACTTGTTCTCCAATAAAGTCACTCACTGGAGAAGTAAATCTTCCTCTAGAATCGACTGGACAAACAATTTCAATATTATATTGACAACATAAATTATAATCATCTTCTCCAAACCCAGGTGCTATGTGAACTATACCTGTACCATCTTCAATAGTAACAAAATCAGCAATCATTATTTGAAAAGCATTATTATGCTTTATAAAATATTTAAAAAGTGGATGATATCTTGTATGTGCTATATCTTCTCCTTTGCATTTTAATACTATGCTTGAATCACTATCATATCCTATTTCATCAGCATATTTATCAATAAGAGCTGAAGCTATAATATAACATATATCACTATTTTTAGAAAAGACTAAACTGTATTCTATACTTGAACCAACTGCTAACCCAAGGTTAGATGGCAGAGTCCAAGGTGTTGTAGTCCAAGCCAAAGCATAAAATTGTATTTTATTATTATTTTCTTTATTTTTAGAATAACTTTTTACAATATCAGTTAATTTTTCTGATAATTCTGTTATTTTAAATAAAACAACTACAGACTTACTTTTCTTTTCCCGATAAGAATTATCCATTTTTGTTTCAAAGTCAGAAACTGGAGTTTCACATGCCCATGAATACGGCATAATTCTTTCTGATTGATAAATCAAACCTTTATTGTACATTTGTTTAAATGCCCATATAACACTTTGCATATATCCTATATCTAATGTTCTATATGGATTTTTATAATCTACCCAACGGGCTTGTCGTGTTATGTATTCTTCCCAGTCTCTGCTAAAATTCATTACCGAATTTCTACAATCTTGATTAAACTTCTCAATTCCATATTTTTCAATATCAAATTTTGTTGATATTCCTATTTCTTTCATAACACCCATTTCTGCTGGTAAACCGTGGCAATCCCATCCAAAACGACGCATTACTCTTTTACCAAGCATTGAATGATATCTTCCTGCTATATCTTTAATATATCCGCAAAGTAGATGTCCATAATGTGGAAGTCCATTAGCAAATGGTGGACCATCATAAAATACATATTCTTCTTTTGGTGTTTTACCACCAGGATTTAATATGGATTTTTCAAATATAGAATTTTTTTCCCAAATCGATATTATATTTTTTTCTACATTTGCAAAATTAGGATTAACTTCATATATAGGATATTCTGAAAATATATTGTTTTTATTAGATGTTTTTTTCATAATTTTTAATTATTTTTGTATTTTCTATATATATTTAATAAGTATTTATTATAAGTATTTTGTAAGTTTTTATATTTTTATTTATATACTATATTCCAATAATAATAGACATTATATTATTATAATAATTTGATATTTGTTCTCCAATGTATGGAAGCATAAATGCTAATAAACAACTCACTGCGATTAATTTAGGAACAAAAACCAATGTAGGTTCTTGAATTTGAGTCATTGCTTGAATTATACCTATTATAAATCCAATAATTAGAGCAGTAAGTAAAATTGGTAAAGAAATTGATAATAAAAGCCATATAGTAGAACGTGCTATATCAATGATCATTAGTTCAGATAGTTTTATAATCATATTTTATTATATCAGTAATGTTTATTAGTAGTATATGTAGAATTAACGATATTAAGATGTTTAAATTATATTAATATAGATTTTTTTACTTTTTATTATATTAAATATTTTAAATCGAAATAAATTTATATATTCATAAAATTCATGTAATAAATATAATTATTATTTTCCATTAATAATACTTTGTAGTGTTCTTAAATTCATTTTTTTTGATAAATCTTGTAAAGAATAATTATTGACACGAAGATTGTTTACATCTGTTTGTTTTATATTTAATAGCAAATTTTTTTTATCACCATTTGCTAAAATATTCGTAACAGAATTAGAAAAATTTTCAACACTTTGTGTTTTTGGAGATAATCTGATATCTTTTGTGGTTTGTAAATATCCATTTAGATAAGCAATTCCTTTTATTAAATCTGAATAATTTTCTATTTCTACTTTCCCATCAATTGTATTAACACGATTTTTAAATGCTTTATTACCTTTAATTATTTGTCTTAATCCTTTATATTCTTTCATATAAAATTTACAGCAATCAGTTATAAAATATGTTCCTGATAAATCTGTACTAAGTACTTCTCCTTCTTCATTTTTAATAATTTTTCTTTTGTTATTAGAATAAAAATTTAATCCATTAAGTAATGATTTAGATTCTTTTTGATTATAATCATCATCTGTTAATTTTATAACATCAAAATTTTTAGAAGATATAGTATAATTTCCTGCAAAAATATAATCATCTTGAATTTTAAACATTTTTTTTGCTGATGCTTTATTTTCTTCTGTAAAATCTATAAATTCAAAATCAGTTACTTTTATTAATAAATCTTCAATATTTACTTTATTATCTTTATCATTAAGATAATCAAAGTTTATATCAATATCAGAAAGATATTTTCCATTTTTTTCTAACAAAAATTTATATAATGGCTGTGAAAAAGAAAATTTTGCATAATTATTTATATAATCAGAATTATTTATTTTATTAATCTTATTAATGTTTTTCTTTGTTAGAAGAATCAATTTATTTAAATTTTGATCATCTTTTAAACGATAAGATATAAAAATTTGAGGTATATTATTTAAATATATTGATTTATCAAATATTTTTGTTTTAATTTTTATATCTTCTATTCCAACAGATATATTTCTATCAAAAAAACCATAACTAACTCTGATATGGGAAATAATAACATCTATATTCCAAAATAATATATTTTCTGTTTTTATTTCTCCATAAGATAAAATGATATTTTTATTTTCTACAATTTTTTTAAAGTTATCAATTTTTTTTTCTAACAAATATTTTATTCCTAAAATAATAGAATAATTTACAATAATTAATAATATAAAAAAATATATACTATATAATATTGTTTTTTTACATTTTTTATTTTTTAATTTGAACATATCAAATGCTAAAATATATTTAATATTATTTATTATCTTTAATAGAGCAATAGCATTGCAATTCTTAAATATCAAATAAATAAAAGTATAATTTACTATTTGTAATTGACAAAATACTTCTAAAGGTTGATAATATTAATATTATATTAAGAAAAAAAATGTTAAAAATATGCCTTATATAGTAAATTTTAAAGGAAAAAATGCGATCGTAACAGGAGGAAGTAAAGGAATAGGCAAAACTATAGCTATAAAAATGAGAGAATCAGGTATAAAAGTTGCTATTCTTTATATAGGAAATGATGATGTAACAGATCTCTGTAAAAATTATGATATTAAAGCAATAAAAGCTAATGTTGCAAATTATTCTGAATGTCAAAAAGCTGTAGCAGAATCTGAAGAATATTTTGGTGAAAGTATTGATATACTAATTAATAATGCAGGAATTACAAGAGATAAGATGCTTCATAAACAAGAAGAAAAGGGTTGGTTAGATGTTATTAATGTTAACCTAATATCTGTGATAAATATGTCACGATGTGTAATTGAAAAAATGCGTGAAAAAAAATATGGAAAAATTATTAGTATAAGTTCTGTTAATGCTAATGGTGCTCTTGGACAAACAAATTATTCAGCTTCTAAAGCTGGAATTGAAGGATTCACTAAAGCACTAGCTCTTGAAAATGCAAAACTTGGAATAAATGTTAATGCAATTGCTCCAGGATACATAAACACTGATATGGTTAGTGCAATTGATCCAACTACACTAGAAAAAATTAAAGAAAAAATACCTATGGGAAGATTAGGAACAACAGAAGAAGTAGCTTTTATGGCAATGTTTCTTGCAAGCTCAAATGCTGATTTTATTACTGGTGCAGTTATGGCAGTTAATGGAGGAATGAGGATGTAAAATCTATTATTTATAATATAACACTTTAAATTAATTTTTTAAATTATTTTTACTTGATATTTTGATAAATCAGGTTCATAGCATACTTTACTAAAATTTTTTACCATCATTTCTTCTCTAAGAAATATTGGTGAGCTATTTTTATTTTTAATAAATACTTTTCTCCATATCTCATTTGATCTATACCATAAATCATCAATTTTGATGAAAAAATGCTCTTTTTCAAAAATAGAGTATTTTATTTGAGGTAGAGAATTAGTTCTGATTTCTCCTTTCAAATTTTTATCATCAATCCAAACTTTGATTTGAAATAGAGATTCAGTATTATTTGTGATCTGCAAATCTACATAATTCCAGAATATAGCTGCTCCACTCCCAAAAGGTAAAATACGGTTATTATCAGGAAATGGATCAAAACTATGTATACTTCTTTGTGTAATTTCCAATGGCGTATGCCATGCCATCCAATTTAATAAATTTGCAATTTGACAAATACCACCACCTGTACCTGAACGTGGCTTACCTCTACAAAGCTCCATTCCCTCAACAAAACCACGTTTTTTTGTAGGTAATCCAACAACTTTACAAAAAGAAAATGTTTTTCCTGGTTTTATAATAATACCATTAATTTTATTTACAACAATTTGTAAATTTTTGATTTTATTAATCTGCAATTTTTTATAGAGTTCATCTGAACTATGTTTTTTAATAAGACGTGATTTATGATATGTATATCTATATGGAAGAACTTCAATTTGAATATCTAATTTGCTAACATATTTGTTTCTGTATAAAGCAAAGCATATTATTTTAAAAATTCTCTTCTGCCAAACTCTAATCCAGTATACAAGAGGATAAATTTCACTTAATAACTTCTTATTGGATGATAATTTCATCTAAAAATAAACAATAATGCGTTATTAAATACTTAATGCAATACTGATTTGGTTATATCAGTAGTTATATTGTATATTGTGTTATACTTTATAAAATTTTATAAAAAATAATATTTTTTTCTACTATTTCTTATGGTAAAAGCGGAGACCAAGCTGGATCAGAAGCTGAAGTCTCAGTATTAATAATTCTCTCACCATAACCTGTTATATCTATAGCGCATATCTTACTTCCTTTTCCTCTTTCTTGTCTAGTAAAAATAATAGCTCTTCCATTGGGAGCCCAATCTGGCCCTTCTTCTAGCCAACTCGATGTCATAATTCTTTCATCTGTACCATCAGGTTTTATAATCCCAATAAAGAACTGTCCAGATTTTATTTTAGTAAAAACAATATAATCTCCTCTAGGTGACCATACTGGAGTAGCATATGTTCCATCTCCAGAGCTGATACGATAAGAATTTGTACCATCTCTATTCATAATATATAGTTGTGATCTTCCTTCTCTGTCAGAACTATAAACAATTTTACTACTATCTGGAGAATATGATGGGGAAGTGCTTATAGTTCCATTATCATTTGTTAAACGACGCATTCCTCCACCATTAACTTTGTTTAATATATCAACCTCATAAATAGATGTTGAACCATTCTTTGCAACAGACATAGCCATTGTTTTTCCATCTGGGGCGAATCTTGGAGCAAAAGACATACCTTGAAAATCACCAATCTTTGTTTTAATTCCTGTCAATATATCTATAACAAATACCTGTGGAACACGTTTATAATATGACATATAAGCTATACGATTATTCTTTGGATCAAATCTGGGAGTTATAACAATATTATTATCGTCACTTAGATATCTTAGATTATTACCATCTTGGTCCATTATTGCTAAGCGTTTTTTTCTATTTTTTCCTGATCCAGTTTCAGAAATATAAACTATATGTGAATCAAAATACCCTGAATCTCCTGTAATTTTATAATGAATTTTATCTGCAACTTTATGAGCTAAACGTCTCCAAGAGGTATATTTTATTTTATATATCATTGCTTCAAGTTGTTTTTCACTATATACATCCCATATTCTAAACATTAGTTTTACTGCTTGCTCTTGAGGTATAACTTCAACTTTACCAACTAATAAAGCATTGACATTAATTTTTCTCCATTTCTCAAAATTAGGTCGATTACTAAAATCAACAACCTCTGGAAATGCACTATCATTTATAGGTTTGAAAAGACCTGATGATTCTAAATCATCAGAAACAATTTTAGTTAAAGTAGAACTTATTCCATTAGATTCAGAATTTATTGGAGTGAATGTTTGAATTGCTATTGGTAACGGCTCAAAATGACCTTTATTTACATCAATTTTAAGAATACCAAAGCATTTAGATAATGAAAAGTAAGAATATATACAAATTATTAATAATAATTTAATAATATTATTAAAAATAAATTTATTAGTAATAAAAGATAATTTTAACATGTTACTTAATTATTTGTAGTATATTTATAAAATAGTTTATTATTTTATTTAGTTTAAATTAAAAATTTAATAAATAAAGATTATTTTATTCAGATTTTTACATTTTTACAACTTTATAAAAATATTCTTTTTATTTAATTAAAATCTATATCTTCTTCAATTATTTTACTCACAGAGCAGATAATATCATTAGATTGCAAATTCATTACTTTTACTCCCATAGTATTCCTGCTAGTTATTCTTATATTATCAACAGAAACACGAATCATAGTTCCTTTATCAGTAATTATCATTATTCCGTCATTCTGTTGAACTGGAAATGCTGAAACTACAAGACCACGTTTTGTCATATTACTTACACCTTGAACACCTCTTCCTGTAGGTCTATATTCGTAAATAGAGCTACGCTTTGCATACCCTTTTTCAGTAATAGTAAGAATAAATTTTTCTCTTTCAACCATCTTGATTATATCCAATGCATTAATCTTTTTTTCTGATATTTTTTCTAAATTATCAGATAATTTCTTAATTTCTAATAATGTACTTTCATATATAGCTTTATCTTCTTGTTTTTTATTCTTTTTGATTAAATTATTTAATTCCATTCTGTTATTAACAGGTAATCTTAAAAAAATCTCTCGAGTATCAGAACTTACATCTAATACTGATATCATGCAAAGAGATACAACGGCATCTGTTTCTTTTACTAAACGTACTGCTCTTACTCCGGTTGATGTTCTTCCTTTGAATACTCTAATAGCTTTTACAGGAAATCTAATAGCTTTTCCGTATTTTGTTGCTAATATTATATGATCATCTTTTTTACAAAGAACAACTCCTATAAGACGATCATTATCCAATTTTATTGCAATTTTTCCATTATTTGGGATATTACTAAAATCAGTTATTAGATTACGACGTGCATACCCATTGGCTGTTGCAAAAATAAAATAATGCTCATTATCTTTATCTTCATACTGATTATCATCAGTAGAATTAATATCTATATTATCATTTGTTGATGAAGTTTTTAAATAATCGTTTTGTTTTATTAAATTAGATTTAAAATATTCATCACCAATTGCAAGAACGCTATTTATCTTCTCATTATTACTTAATGGTATAAGATTAACGAGGGCTCTACCTTTACTATGAGGAGATCCTAGAGGTAATTTATATACTTTAATACGATATACTTTTCCTAAATCAGAAAACATCATAATACTATGATGAGTTGTAGTAACAATTACATCTGTTATAACATCATCATCATGGGTTGACATTCCACTTTTACCTTTTCCACCTCTTTTTTGTTCACGATAACTATTAAGATGTGTACGTTTAACATATCCAGTACGAGTAATTGTAACAACCATTGATTCTTGTTTAATTAGATCTTCCTCATTAATATCAGTTGCTAAACTACTTATCGATGTACGACGAGGAACAGAATATTTATTTTTTATATCTAAAAGCTCCTCTTTTATCATATTTAATAATTTTTCCTTTGATTGAAGAATACTGATGTAATATGCTATTCTATCAATTAATTCTTTTACTTCATCATTTATTTTTTTGATCTCAATGCCTGTTAACCGCTGAATTCTCATTTCAAGAATAGAATTAGCTTGAGCTTGTGTTAAAGATATAAAATTATTATTAAACTTATTTCTATCATCGTTTATTAAATTCAACATATCAACTGTTTCATCTGCAATATTCCAATTTTTACTTATAAGAATAGTTTTTGCACTATTAGGGTCTTTTGTCTCTTTTACTATTCTAATGACATCATCAATATTTTCTATAGCTGTCATCATTCCAACTAATAAATGAGTTTTATCTCTATCTTTATTTAATAAATAATTAATACGTTTTGTTACTATCTCTTCCCTGAATTTAATAAAATGAGTTATAATATCAAGACAATTCATAATTTCTGGTTTCCCATCTTTAAGAACTAACATATTTACACCAAATGATGTTTCCATTTGTGTATATTTATATATTTGATTTAAAACTACTTCAGGATCTGTACCACGTCTTAATGAAATAACAACTCTAATACCTAATTTATTACTTTCATCAGATATATCTACAATTCCATCGATTCTTTTATCTTTTGATGCAATTTCTATATTTTTTACTAATTCAGATTTATTAACTTGATATGGTATTTCAACAATAATTATAGAAGATCTTCCATCCTCACTCTCTATCTGAGTTTTTCCACGAACTGTAATAATTCCTTGTCCTTTTCTCATTGCACTATTTAATTTATCTATTCCAACTATTTCTCCACCAGTTGGAAAATCAGGCATAGTAACAATTTTTATTATTTCTTCCAGAGTAATATTTGGATTATCTATATAAGAGCAACAAGCATCTATAATTTCACCTAGGTTGAATGGAGGAATATTTGTAGCCATACCTACTGCAATACCATTTGCTCCATTTACTAGAACATTAGGGAACTGTGGTGCTAGATATTTAGGCTCAATCTCCGATCCATCATAATTCTCTTGAAAGTCTACTGTATTAAATTCAATATCATCTAATAATGAATATGCCAATTTTGATAAGCGTACCTCAGTATACCTCATTTGTGCTGGAGAATCACCATCTATAGATCCAAAGTTTCCTTGACCATCAATCAAAGGAGCAGATAAAGAAAACGATTGTGCCATTCTAACCAAAGCACCATATATTGGGGAATCACCATGAGGATGATATTTTCCCATTGTTTCTCCAACTACTCTTGCTGATTTAAAATAAGTACGATTTTTATTTGCCATTCTATATAATGTATATAGAATGCGACGTTGAACAGGTTTACATCCATCACGAACATCAGGAATAGCTCTACTAACAATAACACTCATAGCGTATTCTAAGTAGCATTTCTTCATTTCTGTTTCTATAGAAGATATGCTAACTTTGTCAATCTCATTACTTATCTCTATTTGTTTTCTTTTTTTTATATTAGAAGATAATTTTAACAAATCAGATGTATTTTTTTCAGAATCTATATCTGAAATACTATTATCAATATTTTTTGACAAATTATTTTTAACAATTTTGAATTTAGTGAATAAGATATTATTAAAATAATAAGCACTAAAATGCAAACTTTTTCTATATTTTATTTATATAATACAACTAATATTAGAACTCAAAAAAATTGTAAAAATATATTGTAAATGACTAAAATTTAATTGGATTAATATTTAGTATAAATATCCCACTCTTTGGCAATTTCGTCTAATTTATTAACATAATAAGTTTTTTGTCTTTGTACACTATATAATAAAAAAAATTTTATAATTCTTGATAAAACAATATATATAAAAAATCCAACAATATTTGTCATAACTATATCCTTTGATATATTTTCATTTTGACTTAATAAATAAGATGTATCTTCTATATCTGTATTTATTACAAAATAAATCAAATAACGAGAAACTGATATAAAATTAAAGATTATTGTATTTATTGCACAATAAATTTTTCCGCAAAGAGCAATAATAACAGCAACTATTACTGGAAAAAACATAAAAGTGAAAATTGTTGCAGTTCTAGGATAAAAAAACCAACAATAAATTAAAGTAAGAATTATTATTAAAGATATGAGATAAAAAACAACTTTTGCTGAAAACATATCTTTTGTAATATGATCATAAAAATTCATAATATATATAGATAATGAATATATTTTATTAATTTTGTATTTTGTTAGTATTATTGAATAGAATTATTTTTTATTTTCAGATAAAATTTCATCTTTGCTCAAAAAATTATTATCTTCATTAATTTGTTGATTTTTCAAATTTTCTATTTGAGAATCTTTTAATTTATTATTAGTGACTATTTCTTCAATCAATATTTTAGATTTTATATTTTTTTGATAAGAAACTCTAGCAATATACATGCTATTTAACAAAAATATAAGAACTAAAAACCAAGTAATTTTAACTACTACTGGAATTTTACTATAAATATTTTGTCTACCTACTGCTCCTAAATTTGTCTCTCCACCTAAACTTGCCACAGTATCTCCACTGGGCTTTTGTAATAAAACTATAATAATCAAAACAAATACTATAATTGTTTGTATAATTACTAAAACATTTTCCATTTTATTATTGTAAAATTTTTCGTTATGAAATTTCTATAAAATTAATATGTATTATATTAACTTATAAATTAATATTTTTTAAAAATAAAGTACTTATTCAAGATAAATTTTATATAATTATTAAGAAATTAAATAAAAAAATTGATAAAGTTCTTTAATAGTAAATATTTACATATTACTTTTTACATTATTAATTTGCTATTAAAAATTATTTTTAATAATTTTATTACTAAATAAGTATACATAAATATACATAAAGTATTTTGTCTATATATCTGTTTTAATATTCTGTTTTAATATTCTGTTTTAATATTATATTATTTATAAAAAATAATGTAGAAGATTTTTCCATATAATATTTAAAAAAAGCTATATGGGTCTATATCAACTTTGATTCTTACAGTTTTTGGTAGTAAATCTCTAGAATCTAACCATTTTTTTATGATTAATTGTATATTAAGTTGTTTATCAGCAATAATAATAAATAGATAACGATAATATCCACGAAGTTTGTAAAAAGGAGCAGGACTAGGTCCCATAATTGTTAATTTATCATTTTGTTGTGGTGCTTTATCGCGTAATATTTTAGAAGCTTTCAAAGTTGTAATTTCATGATATCCATAACAAGTAATTAAGGCCATACGTGAAAATGGTGGACTATTTGATAATTTTCGCATTGCTAATTCATGATCTATAAACGATTCTTGATCATAGGATACTATATATTTTAAGATAGTACTTTGAGGTTCTTCAGTTTGTAAGATAACTTTACCTTGCACATCCATTCTTCCTGCTCTACCTATTACTTGATGAAGTATTTGATAAGTTTTTTCTACAACTCTAATATCTATAGATAAATAACTCGGAGTTGCTTCAGGAACAACAATAAGATGTAATTTAGGGAAATTTAAACCCTTTGCAACTATTTGAGTTCCAATAATAATATCTATATCTCCATTATATATTTTATTAATTATATCTTGTGATTTTTTCACAGAATTAATAGTATCGCTTGCTAGAATGGCAATTCTTGATTCTGGAAAAGTATTTAGAACTTCTTCTGCTACTTTTTCAACACCATATCCATAGTGTAATATTTCAATATCTTTATTTCCACATAATATACAATGACCATTATAATTATGATGATAATTACAATAATGACAATTTATAGTATTATTTTTTTTATGATAAACGAGATGAAAATCACAATATGTACAACGTATTTTTGCTGAGCATGAGGTACAAAATAAGATTGTAGTATATCCTCTTCGATTTATAAAAATTAGAGACTGTTTTTTTTCATTTAGAGTTTTTTTTATTTCAGAAATAGTTTTTTGATGAAGAATAGGTAATTTTTTTATTATATCATTATTTGTTGAATTATTTAATATTTTTAAATCATTTATTAAATTTTTATTATTAATATTATCAATATCAATATTATTATTTTGTTTATTATAAGAATGTGAAGAATCTTCTATTTTTTTATAAGATTTATTATGAATTAATTCCTGCAATGAATACATATCAGTTCTTACAGATTTCATATCTATAATCTGAATTTGAGGAAGTTTAACACCAGTGTATCTAGTATTAATAGTATGAAGAATATATTTATTTATTCTGGTATTATAGACACTTTCTATTGATGGAGTTGCTGAGACTAGTATTATTGGAATATTTTCAATTTTAGAGCGTACTACAGCCATATCTCTAGCATTATAAATAATTCCTTCTTCTTGTTTAAATGACGAATCATGCTCTTCATCAACTACTATTATCTGTAAATTAGCAAATGATAAAAACAAAGCACTACGTGCTCCTACAACAACTTTAATATTATTATTTTTTATACCATGCCAAATCAATGCCTTTTGTTTAGGATTAACATCTGAGTGCCAAACTACTACTTTTCCTAATACTTCAGTAAAACGTGAGAACATCTGTGTGGTCAATAAAATTTCAGGAACTAAAATTAAAGCTTGCCCATTTTTTTTTATAATATCTTCTATTATTTTAAGATATACTTCTGTTTTTCCTGATCCTGTTACTCCATGTAATAAATGAACAGTTGGATATTCAAAATTATTTATTTTTTGAAAAACTAAATTTTGTTCATTATTTAAATTAATTTTAGAAATATTATTATAATTTTGTATATTACTACATAATTTATATATTTTTTGCGATTCTTCTAAATCTTTTGTAAAATTCTTTACTCTTTTTAAAATAGAAGAAATAGCCATTTTGTAAATTACACCATAATTTATAATATTGTAATCAGCTACCCAAAATAAAAAATCTATAAATTTTTTATTTATTACAGAAATAACTTTATATATTGATTTAATTTTGTTCTTTTCAAAAGAAAATATATTATTTTTACTATTTTTATCATCATTTGTTTCTTCAGTTATTCTTCTGTATATTATTCCTAACGTTTTTTTATTTCGTAATTCAACAATCACTAAAGTTCCATTTTCTAATATTTCATCAAAAGAATAAGTTAAATAAAAATTTATATTTATAGGTAATATTATTTCATAATAATACATGCTTTATATTTTTTATTCATTATTAACATTTTTTTATTCATTATTAACAATTATTAAAATTATTTTTAAATACGTCCTACTGTTTTAATTTTTGCTTTTGGATGAATTTCACTTTGAGACATAACAACTATACTGGGGCGAAATCTTTCTATAATATTTCTTATAAAAGGTCTTAAATGAGGAGATGTTAGAAGAACAGGAATTATACCATTACGAGCTTGATTCTCAAATTCACGATTAACTGTGAGAATAAAATCATTTAAACGACTAGGTGGCATTGCTAGAGATTTATCATCACCATCACCTATAATATTATCCATAAATATTTGCTCCCATTGTGCAGATATTGCTAAAACTAGGATATATCCATCATTATTTGCATAAGCCTTACATAGATGTCTTGACATTCTATATCTTACATGCTCTACCAATCTGCTAATACCAGGGTTTTTATGAGCAATTTCAGATATTGCTTCAAGAATGGTGCCAATATCACGTATTGCAATCCCTTCGTTTAAAAGATTTTGCAATATGCGTTGCATCATTATCATACTAATTTGAGTGGGAATAAAGCTATCTGCTAATTTTCTGACATCATCAGATAATCCATTAATAAGATTTTGAACATCACTATAAGATAATAATTCTGATATATTTTCTTTTACAACTTCAGCAAGGTGAGTTATGAGAAGAGTAACAGGATCAACAACAGTATAATTATTAAATATAGCTTCTTCTTCGAAGTCAATACTTATCCAACGTGCTGGAATACCAAAAGCAGGTTCATATGTATCAATTCCTGGAATAGTAATATTTGGAATTCTTTTAGTATTAATAAGCATTAAATGATTTGGTTCAATATGAAAAGTTCCGCATGCGACATCTTTTATCTTAATTACATATTGCTTTGGTTCAATATCAACATTATCTGTAATTCTAACAGATGGTAGAATAAAGCCTAATTCTTTAGCTAGCCGATTTCTTAACTTTTTAATTTGGTCAGTAAAATTAACATCATCTTGTAATTTAGAATTTGCTAACATTAGAAGTGAGTAGCCTAGTTCTATTCTAATAGGATCTACTTGCAAAGAGCGTATTAATTGTTGATTATCAGATTTTTCTCCATTATCATCAGATTTTTTAGTATTTTCATTTTCTAAAGACGATGAAATATTATCTTTTTTCTTGAATAGAACAAAATATATAATACCACCAATACTTGAAATTATAGCAAAAGGAATAAATGGTACTCCAGGAACTAATAATCCAAATATCATTAGTAAACCAGAACTCACAGCAATAGCATTTGGATATCGTACTAATTGTTGAATAATAACACGATCAATTGGTTCATCAGATCCAGATTTTGTAGCTAACAACCCTGCAGCAACAGAAATAATAAGTGCAGGTATTTGGCTTACTAATCCATCTCCTATAGTAAGCACAGTATATGATTGTAGAGCTCCTGAGAATGTCATATCTTTTTGTCCAACTCCAATCATCATTCCACCTAAAAAATTAACAAATGTTATCAATAAACCTGCTATTGCATCTCCTCTAACAAATTTATTAGCTCCATCCATACTTCCATAAAAAGAACTTTCATCTTCTAATTTTTTACGTCTTTTTCTAGCTTCTTCTTCTATTATAGCTCCAGATGATAAATCTGCGTCGATAGCCATTTGTTTTCCTGGCATCGCATCTAAACTAAATCTTGCAGCAACTTCAGCTATTCTCCCTGAACCTTTTGTTATTACAACAAAATTTATAATCGTTAATATAATAAATATTATTGAACCTATAATAAATGAACCTTGCATTACAAAATAACCAAATGCTTTTACAATATGCCCTGCTGCTCCTGGGCCTGTATGACCATTAGATAGTATTAATCTGGTGGTTGAAACATTTAAAGCCAACCTTAGCATGGTTACAATAAGTAATAAGCTAGGAAAAGAACTAAAATCTAGTGGTTTATCAATGAACAATACTGTCATCATTATTAATACTGATATAGATATCGAAAAACATAATAGAATATCCATAATAAATGGTGGAACAGGAAATAGCATTACACTTATAATAGCTAGAATCGCTGTTGCAAAAAAAACTTGCTGATACTGATTTAAACTTTTCAGTTTATTTGCATAAAATATAAAAAAATCTTTTAAATTTTTATTATTCATATTATTCATGATAGGAAAATTTTAGTAATTATCATATAAAATATACTTTATTGTTAATTTATAGATTTTATCTTTTTAAAAAAGTAACTTGTAAAAGTAGAATAAAGTTTTAATCTTTAAAAGAAATATTAATAAAAGAAATATTAATAAATATGGTTTTATAATATTAATAATAAATATTAAAGGTAAATCTATCTCATAATAAATTGTTCGACAATGTATTAATTATATCATTATATTTAATTTTTCTGTTAATTTATATATATATTCAAATATAAATCATTTTATTTTCTATAAAGATTGTTTTTCTTTATTTATTATATATTATTAACTAATATTCTATTTTTGACTGATTATATATCATTTATTTATATACATTTATTAATAGCAAAAATTGTTGCTTCATCAAAATCATCTATAATATGTATTATACTTGAAGGCGATTCTTCATTAAAATCATTTAAAATTTTTTTTCCAATCTCTGCATTAAATCCATTAAATCTGACTATAATTGGAATATTTAATAAATTTAAATAATGCTTCTTTATTGCTAAAATAATCCCTTCTGCAAATAGATCACAACGCATTATACCACCAAATATATTTACAAATATGACTTGAATTTGTTTATCTGAAATAAGTATATTAAATCCTTCAATTATTTTATCTATAGCAGCACCACCGCCAACATCTAAAAAATTAGCAGCTTTACCTCCATATAAATGAATTATATCCATAGTTGCCATAGCAAGTCCTGCACCATTTACTATACATCCTATATTCCCATTCATTCTTATGTAACATAGATTATGAATTTTAGCTTTACTTTCAAAAATATTATCTTCATCATTTAAATACGAAATATGGTGTTTATAAATAGCATTATCATCAATGATAACTTTAGCATCAAGTGGTAAATATTGATTATCATTTGTTACAACTAAAGGATTTATTTCAAGCTGCATTAAATTTTTTTCTACAAAAATTTGATAAAAGTTTCTTATTAAATTTTCAAGATTATAGTAATTACTTTTTTTTTTAAAAAGCCTTCTAAAATGAAAATTTTTAAAGCCTATTAATGGATCTAAGTTAATAATATGAATTTTTTCATCAGAAATAATATTATCAATATTAATTCCACCTTCTTCTGAAACTGCAAGACTAATACAATAATCTTTATGATTTATAATAAAAGATATATATATTTCATCAGTAAAATTAACTTTTTCTTCGATATATATTTTTTTTACAATTTTTCCAAAATTATTAGTTTGAGATGTTATAAGTCTTTTATTTAACATACTAGCAGCTATTTCAGCAACTTCTGATACTGAAGATGCAGTTTTTATACCCCCAGCTTTACTACGACCTCCTGCATGTACTTGAGCCTTTATAACAACAGATTCTGCAGAATTTAATAGTTGCTTTCCAACTATTAAAGCTTCATAAACAGAAGTAGCTAATTTACCATTTGGAATATTAATACCATAAGATTTTATTAAATTTTTTGCTTGATATTCGTGAATATTCATTATTTACTCTCAACAATATAATAATACTTTTATTAATCAAATTAGATTTAATAAATATACATGAAAAATTAACTTATAAAAATTATATGCACAATAATAATATATTAATTTTAGTTGGTGGACCAACAGCTGAACATGAAATTTCTATATTATCTGGTCGCAATGTTCTTACAGCATCTATTAATTGCAATATTGTGAAAAAAGTATTTGTTATTATAATAAGTAAGAATAAAAAATGGTATTTGTTAAATGATAATAAATCTTTATTTGAGTTAAATTCTTTAGATGATGATCTTTCTACTGAAATAGGATCAGAATGTATTTTGTGGAATCAATTTATTTTATCAAGAGAAAATCAAAATAGTACAAAATTCAATGATATAAATAATTGTGAAAAAAAAAATAAATCAATATATTTTAATATAATAGCAAAAATTGATGTTGTATTTCCTGTACTTCATGGTCCATATGGAGAAAGTGGAGCAGTACAAGGTGCTCTTGAAATAGCAGACATCCCTTATATTGGGGAAGATATATTAATATCTTCAATAATTATGAATAAATATTTTTTTAAAGTTTTTTTACAAAAATATGATATTCCGTGTCTTCCTTTTATAGTTTTGCGTAATAATGATTATAAAAAATTTAATTTTCAAGAAATATGTAAAAATCTATCTAAAATGAATATTTATTCTAAATCAAATATGATTGAAGTAAATGAATTAATTGTTAAAACAGCTGATCAAGGTTCATCTATTGGTGTTTTTCATGTATCATCAGAAGAAAATTTTCATGAAATATGTGATACAGCATTTTTATATGGAAATACAGTTATTGTTGAACCATTTATAAAAGTAGAAAAAGAACTTGAATGCTCAATTTTAATTAAAAATGATAAAAATAAAATTATAAGTAGTATTGGAGAAATAAATATTATCAAGGGTAATATGTATTCATATGTTGCTAAATATTTAGATGATAGTCGTGTATCATTAAAAATTCCTGCACAAATTAATAAGAATATAAGTGAAAGGATAAAGAGTTTAGCATTAAAAATTGTTAATATATTAGGAATAAAAAGTATGGCAAGAGTCGATATATTTCTAACTCTTGATGGAGAATTAGTGGTTAATGAATTGAATTCTATACCTGGATTTACAGAAATAAGTATGTATCCTAAATTACTGGAATTTGATGGTATTACTCAGGAAAATCTTATAGAAATAATGATAAAAAGAGCAAAAGAAAATTTTCTTTCAAAGAAGAAAATAATTAATGATTTTGAAAAAACAATTCCTTTACAGGATTAAAATTACAGAAAATTTTAATTATCGAAGAAATATAAAAAAACTATAAAAACTATAATATTTATACCAGAAAGTATAAAAATATTACTCAAAAACTTAAATAGTAAGAAAATATATTAAATGTAAATATAGTGTAAAAATATAATATAAATATAATATATAAAATATAAAAATAATTATTTTCTATTAAAATTTATAAAAACTATAATATTTATACCAGAAAGTATAAAAATATTACTCAAAAACTTAAATAGTAAGAAAATACATTAAATAAATATAGTGTAAAAATATAATATAAATATAATATATAAAATATAAAAATAATTATTTTCTATTAAAATTTATAAAAACTATAATATTTATATCAGAAAGTATAAAAATATTACTCAAAAACTTAAATAGTAAGAAAATACATTAAATAAAAATAGTGTAAAAATATAATATAATAATATATAAAATATAAAAATAATTATTTTCTATTAAAATTTATAAAAACTATAATATTTATATCAGAAAGTATAGAAATATTACTCAAAAACTTAAATAATAAGAAAATATATTAAATAAAAATAGTGTAAAAATATAATATAAATATAATATTTAAAATATAAAAATAATTATTTTCTATTAAAATTTATAAAAACTATAATATTTATACCAGAAAGTATAGAAATATTACTCAAAAACTTAAATAGTAAGAAAATATATTAAATGTAAATATAGTGTAAATTACGCTACGTTCTCTAATTTTTTATACATTCTTACGATTCTACTAACTTTACGTGATGCAGTGTTTTTATGTAAAACACCTTTAGTTACTGCTTTTCTAATTTCCGATTCTGCTTTTCTAACATGCTCTAATGCAACCGATGCATTGCCACCAGATATTGATTCTATAGCTTTTTTTATAAAAGTTGAGAAACGAGATTTAATACTTTTATTACGTTCTGCATTTATTAATGATTTTTTATGAGCACGCTCAGCAGATGACATACCTTTTTTTATTTTTTTTGCTTTTTTTGTCATTTTTATTTTTTATAAATTTTTATATTTTATATTATATTTTATAATTTATTTTATTTTATAATGTTACTTATATTTGATACAATATAATAAAGAATTATCGTTAGTAAATTATTTATTGTAATATGTTTTTTATTAAAAAATAAAGTAAATATTATTATTTAAATAATAATAAATTGAACTAAAAAACTATTTTAGTTTTAGTATTTAGTTTTATTTATATACAATGATAATTATTAATTATAATTTTCAAAAAATGATTGAAATCTAATTATAAAAACAGCACATTTATTATATGTTATATGAATTTCATAGTCAAGAGTGTAAATAAAATTTTACATTAGTTGTTGGAAAATTATAATATACTTTTATAAATTTTTTTATAAATTTCTTTTAGTTTTTTATATATTTTTTATATTGTATTAGTACAATTTAATGTACAATTTAATTTAATAAATTACTTAATTTTTTATTATTTATGTAATAATAATATTATAAATTTTATTTTAAAATGATGATATAATATCATTAGGAGATGGTATATGTGGTTCTCCACGAAAATTTAAAGCATTATTAAATACTTTACTACAAGTAGAGAAACTTTTATCACAACCACAATATATATCAAATAAATCTCCTAGATTTACTTGATGAAATGGTGCTAAATGAAGCATAATTTCTCCTTTATAAGATACAGATTTTATTTCAAATTCTATATTAATATTTTTCCCTGATTTAAATTTTATATATCCATTTGATATAATTTTTAATAAATTTTTATTTTTTGAATCATTATTTAAATTAAAAAAATTATTTGTATTTAAATTACTAAAATTTGTAAAATAATCGTGTAAAGACTGACTTTTAAAGATAGAATAACTTTCTAAACCTGAAATAATCATATCTGATATTAAATATTTTTCTATTTTTAATGAGCACTTTTTATCGCAGAATTTTACACGACATAATGGTGAATATACTTCACCGATATCAGATAAAAAATTTTGAGTTAACCCTTTTACCTCAGCAATAAATTGCTGTCCATGTATTTCAATTTTTCCTATTATTCCTTTTTTTATACAAAATTTAAAAGAATTAGTATTATTTGAATTAGTATTATTTTTTTTTATATTACTTTTATTTTTTGTAAAATTTTGATTTATATTAATAAATTTATAATATTTTTTTAAATCTAAGATAAATGATATTATTTCTGCAAAATCATATTTACCTGCAATTATATCGTCACTTGTAATTAAATCATTGTTTAGAGCGCATGTTATATCCATATTATCAGTTTTACATCCCATTGAACTTAGAAAAGCACTCGCACTATTACCACTACGTGCTATATATTTTATACCATCTATTTTTATATCACAATCATATTCTGTAAATCCTATTATTATACCATCATTCCTTTTTATATGCCAACATCTGACTAGACTTGTAAGATTATCACTTAACTCCTGTGATTTTTGATTATCAAACTCTTTTTGAAAAGAATCAGACATTTTATATGTATCATATACCTCATAATTCAAATCATTTTCATTATTATATTTGTATATATCATGATATGTATTATTATCTATATTATCAAAGAGATTTTCTTTTTTATCAATAAATTCTTGGTTAATTAAATCTATATTTTTTATCATACTTTTATCTGTAAAATTTATTTTTAATTTTATATTTTAATATTTTTTCAAAATGCAAAATAATTACTTTAATTGTGAATTAAATTTAAAAAATAGTTCAAAAATAGTTCTAACTGGTGATCGCCCAACAGGACCCCTTCATTTAGGACATTATATTGGATCATTAACTAATCGTTTAAAACTACAAGATAGTATCTCAGAACCGAATATAATTTATATCATGATTGCAGATACTCAGGCTTTAACTGATAATTTTACTACACCACAAAAAATTGTTGATAATGTTTATGAAGTAGCTAAAGATTATATCAGTATTGGAATTAATCCTGAATTATCGACAATATTTATTCAATCACAAGTTAGTGAAATATCTGAACTATGTATGTATTATATGAATCTTGTTACGATAGGAAGACTTGAACGTAATCCAACTGTGAAAAATGAAATTATACAAAAAAAATTTAATGAATCAGTGCCAGCAGGATTTTTTTGTTATCCTATAAGTCAAGCTGCTGATATTACGGCTTTTAAGGGAGAAATTATTCCTGTAGGAGAAGATCAATTACCAATAATTGAACAAACAAATGAAATAATAAGAAAATTTAATAGAATTTATAATACAAATTGTCTTGTTGAATGTACTCCATATATTAGTAAAACACCTAGACTTATAGGAATAAATGGGAAAGCTAAAGCTAGTAAATCCTTGAATAATGCTATATTTTTAAATGATAATTCAGAAATAGTTTACAAAAAAGTATATTCAATGTATACAGATCCAGATCACCTAAAAATCGGCGATTCTGGAAAAATAGAAGGAAATGTTGTATTTACATATTTGGATGCTTTTCATCAAAATCAAGAAGAAATCCAGGAACTAAAAAAACATTACCAACGTGGTGGTTTAGGTGATACAACTATAAAAAGTATTTTATATAAAACTTTAGAGTCAATTTTAGGGCCAATTCGTGAAAAAAGAAATAATATAAATAATCAAGAAATAAAAGAAATTTTATTTTATGGAACCCAAAAAGCGAGGCTTAAAGCACGTCAAACACTTAATGAAGTTATTGAAGCTATGGGATTAAAATATTTTTCATAAAAAAAGAAATTTATAAAAATTATAGTAATAAAAATAAATAACTTATCAAAAAATCTATAAATATATATTATTATGAGTAATAATAAATTACAAATCTATAAATACTAATATAATACTAATATAATAAAAAAATATTTTTAAAGCAAAAAAATATAAATAAATAATAAAAATACAAATAAATTTATGATTAATACAAATAATAATATTTTATTAGATAAAATAAAAGAAATTCATAAAAATGTAGAATTTTCTATATCAGATGTAAAAAAATCAGCAGAATTAGAAGAAATACGTGTTCTTTTTTTGGGAAAAAAAGGATATATTAGTCAAATTATAGAACAAATGCGTAATATGACACATGAGGAAAAACGTTCAACTGGTCAATTAATTAATATATTAAAAAATGAGATAGAGGCAAATTTAAAGAGAAAATTCTTAATAATTTCTGCAGAAGAAGAAGAAATAAGATTAAAAAATGAAAAAATAGATATAACTTTACCAGGAAGAAGAATATCAAATCATGTTACAAAACACCCAATTATTGAAATAATAAATATATTAAAAATAACTGCTATAGATTTGGGATTTAATTTTGTTGATGGAAATGAAATAGTTTCAGAATTTTTTAATTTTGAAGCATTAAATATTCCTCAAAACCATCCTGCAAGACAAATGCAAGACACATTATATATAAAAAATATACCTAATGCTTTACTTAGAACACATACATCAGCTGTTCAAGTTGAATACGGTAGCTTAGTACCACCACCAATAAAAATAGCATCTGTTGGTAGGGTATATCGTGCTGATGAAGTCGATCAAACTCATTCTCCAATGTTTCATCAAATAGAAATGATGCATATAGATAAAGATATTAGTATTGCTAATTTAAAATATTGCTGTACTCATATCATTAGTTCAGTTTTTGAAAAAGATATTAATGATATCATATTCAGATTCAGAACCAGTTACTTTCCATTTACAGAACCTTCAATTGAAATAGATATTGGATGTATAAAAGATGACGAAAATAACATCATATTAGCATCCAATAAAAATGATGTAAATAAATGGTTAGAATTAGGTGGAGCTGGTATAATTCATCAAAAAGTTCTTCAAAATATGAACATAAATCCTCAAGAATGGAGCGGATTTGCCTTAGGTTTTGGAATAGAGAGAATGGCAATGTTAAAGAAAAATATAACAGATATCAGACATTTATATGAAGGAGATATAAGATTAATGAAAAACTGGTAAGTTAATTGTTTCTTACCAATTTGATTAATTTTTTTATATAATTAATTGTTTTATTATTAGTTATGTAATATTATCCCACATAAGAGCAGTAAATTACATAATGTATAATCATTATAATAATACAAACACATATTAATATGTGATTGTAATACATATGCATAAAATTTTTTTTATATTAAGTTAGAATTTAAATTTAAGTTTGTTTTTATTAATTATTTGTTATTAATCATTTTGTTAGTATTTATTATTAATTATTTTATTGATTATTAGATGCTAAATTGTCAAACCCTGTAGTTTTAATATCAAAATATAGGTTAATATTATATAAATTTAATATTATATTAATAACACATTCATAAAAAAAAACTTATATAAATAAATAACACATTCATCAAAAAATTATAATCATTTTGTTAGTATTTATTATTAATTATTTTATTGATTATTAGATGCTAAATTGTCAAACCCTGTAGTTTTAATATCAAAATGTAGGTTAACAGTCCCAATAGGACCATTTCTATGTTTTGCAATGATTACTTCTGCAGTATTTTTTATTTTCATCATTTTTTCTTGCAATTCTGTGTTTTTTTCTTTTTCACTATTCATTTTTCTACCTAAATAATATTCTTCTCGATAAATAAAGGATACTAAATCAGCATCTTGCTCTATATTTCCACTTTCACGAAGATCAGAAAGTAAAGGTCTTTTATCATCTCTGCTTTCAACTGCTCTAGAAAGTTGAGATAAAGCTATTACAGGAATTTGTAGCTCTTTAGCTATCGCTTTTAAACCTTGAGATATCTCTCCAATTTCTTGAACACGATTATTGTAATTAAGAGATAATGATCCTCTAAGAAGTTGTAAATAGTCTACAATTAAAAGACTGATATTTTTTTGACGTTTAAGACGCCTAGCTCTTGCTCTCAATTCAAAAATACTTATAGCTGGAGTATCATCAATGTAAATAGGAAGTTGACTTATATTCCCAATTTCCCGAGATATAACTTCAAAATCATCTTTTTGTATATATCCCATACGTAAACAACTACTATCTATTTTTGTTCTTATTGCTAAAATACGATTAGCGATTTGTTCTGCCGACATTTCAAGAGAAAATATTGCAACAGATTGCTCTTTTGATATATGACCTTCTTTATAATTTCTATGAAAATCTATTGCAGAATTTAATCCAATATTAATTGCTAATGATGTTTTTCCCATAGATGGACGTGCTGCTATAATAATTAAATCCGAAGGTTGAAAACCGCCAGTAATAGAATCAAAATCAGTAAAACCACTAGTAATTCCACTAATTGCTTTATTATTAGTACGTGCATTATGTATTTTTGTAATTGTTTCAGATACAGCTTGTTTTATAGAAAATACTTTATCATCAGATTTTCCATAAATTGCAAGATTAAATAATCTATGTTCAGCATTTTCTATACAAATTTTAACTTGATTATCTACATCGTTACAATTTCTAGCATAAGAAGCTATATTATTTGCAATATCTATAAGTTCACGACGTAAATAATGATCATAAATAACTTTAGCTAATGAATCAATATCATTAAGCAAATTAGCTTGTACCATAAGCTCTGTTAAATAAGTATAACTACCACCCTCAATATTTTTAAAGACTTCTTCTTTATCAAAATATGATTTTATTATTAATGCAGTAGCTGAATAACCACGGTCTATAACTAATTTTATTATTTCATATATTTTTTGATGAATTGGTAAAAAAAAATGCTGAGGTTCAATAAATCCATCTATTTTAGCTAAATAACTATTATTATTTAGTATAGCACCTAAAAGTTCTCTTTCAATCTCAGCATTATAAGGTAAATTATTATCCATGTAATTTTTAGTTATATTTTATAAAAAATATTTTAATATTATTTAATTATATTTATATTTTATGATAAAATACTCTAATAATTAATAATTTATCTGTATGATCTAACAATAGATATTAAAAATTCAACATTTGCAATTGATGTTTGTGGTAAAAGACCATGCGATGTATTTACTATTAATCTATCTGTAGGTACATTTTTAAGCAAATGATACGCATGAGCAATAATTTTAATCATTGTTTCATTATCATGTTTTGCTGTTAATAAAATATTATCAATATTTCCTTGAATTGCACATCTATCATAAAAAGCTATATTTTTGATTTCAACATCAGCAGTACCATCTACTGCTACAGCACTTACTTCATACATAGAAAACTTTGTGTATTGATTAGAAATGCCTTTAGGAAATACTATAATAGGGATATTAGGATGAAGTGTTTTTAATTTGGAAACAATATTTTTTATAGGATTAAATATTACTGCACGACTTAACCTAAAAGGAACAATACCTGCCCAAGTATCAAAAATTTTTACTACCTCAACTCCAGCTTCTATTTGATAAGATAAATAATTTACAATATGATCAGATAAAATATTTAAAATACTAATACTATCTTCATAATTTTCATATAAAAAACGTAAAGCATTGAAAAAATTTGAACTTTTTTTACCTTCTAACATATAACAAAATAATGTCCAAGGAGCTCCTGCAAATCCAATCAAAGTAACATTAGGATGAGTAAATTTTATTACAGCACTTAATAATTTTATAGCAATTACTACTTTTTCTATTACTTCATCATTTAATTTATATTTTTTAAAATCATTTACTTGATAATCTTTTCCCAATTGACCAACTATAGGACCTTCTCCTTCAATAAAATCAACCTTAATACCTAAAGCATACAATAGTATCATAATATCAGAAAAAACAATCCCACCATCGAGATCAAATCTCTCTAATGGTTGCAATGCAGCAGTAACAGATGCATCCTTATTAAGACACATATCTATAAAACTTTTAAAACCCTTTCTTAATTCACGGTATTCAGGTAAATATCTTCCAGCTTGTCTCATAAACCATATAGGTATTCTTCTAGGTTTGTGTCTATTTAAAACAGCAAGAATTGGTTTATAATATTCTGCTTTTTTTATTACTATCTGATTTTCAGTATGCTTTTTTTGATGATCATTATTATCAATGTTATTATTTTCTGAAGAAATAATATCAATATTTTTATTTATATTTTGATTATTCTCATCAGATTTAAAAAAAATACTTTTTTTTAATTGTTTATTAATTAACATGTAGTTTTATAAAAGTTGTATAAATATATTACAAAAATGTTTTAAATGATATAAATATCAAATCAATTACTCATCATCAAATCAATTATTACTAAATCAATTATTCATCTAATTCAGAAATATAAAATTGTTTTAATTTTTGATTAACCATTGATGTAGTAAGTAACTTAGCTTTATCTATTTTCATTTTAGATATAATTGCTGCTAGTTTGTTTTCTTTCATGTTTTCTGCAACTTTTAAAAGTACATCTATATTAAGTGATTCAAATATATTAGCAGCTTCTTTAGGATCCATATTTTCATAAACTTTCACCAACTTTAATATACGATTCGATCCTCCTTGACCATGCTGTTGCATATATTTTTCTAATGAATCATGCTGCTTAACTAAAATATCAATCTTGTCTTTAATATCTTTTTGGATTGTTAATAAAGCTTTTTCTTTATCTATCAACCAATTTTTTTGATTATCATTATCTTCTTTATATTTCTTCAATTCTTGTAATAATTTTATTTCATTCGGTAAAAATTCCATATCTGATAATACAGATATACAATAATTATAATTTTTCATATTATCATTGTAATCATCATATGTTTCATTATGAAATTTGTCATATATATTTTTATTTAAGTTATTTAAGTTATTTTCTGAATTATTATTATTATTCTGATTATCATTACTTATTTTTGTATTAATTTTTGTATTATTATTAATATTTTGATTAAATTTTGTATTTTCATCGAGAATTTTAATAGGTGACTTTTGATTATCATTTGATTTTGATGATTCGTACATACTATCTGAATTTGTATTAGAATCTGTACTAGAATCTGTATTAGATAATACTTTCGAAGAATTGTCTTTCATAGCTGATTCAACGTTTTTAGCTACATTTTTTATATTTAAAGTATTAAATTGTAAAAATTTATCGACCATATTACTATTAATTAAATCAATACCTTTCATAATACAAAAACCACTTAAAATAACAATTAAGTATTGAAATATTTTATGTAAACCCATATAACCTGGTTATTCAAATATTATATGATTATATATTTATTTTTAAGCTGATATATTTGTTTTTTTATTTTTCTTAACAGAAGTTTTTTTCTGCGGATTTTTTTCAATTTTATTAATACTTTCTTTAACATTATATATTAATTCTTCAAGTCTATCAGCAAGAACATTACCTCTATCTATTATAAACCTTATATCATGTATTAATTCTTTAGCAGAATTATTTTGTTGTGTTAATTTATATAAAGTTGTGGATCCTAATTCTCTAAGATCATCAATATTTTGTTGCGACGCACCTAGTGTTTTATCTAAATTCATAAGCGCTGTTGTTATTTCATTCTTATTATTTTTTAGAGAATTAATACGTCGCTCTAAACGAATACAAAATGCTATAGTTACACCTAAAATAACAATAATAACAATATTTAAGATAATTTCTAACATTTTTGTAAATTTAAAAAATTTTTAATGCTTGTTATTATTAATAATAATACTTTTTACAAATATAAAACTATCCATAAAAGATTCTATAAAGAAATTTTTAAATTCTTAAAGATCAATAAAAAAAATATATAAAATATTATTAAAATAAAATTATGAGAATAAATATAATTGTTTTTAGTATAAAAACTTATTAATTAATATTTATTGTTATTTTCATCATTTTTATTCAAATCTTTATTAAATATACTAGTTACTTGTATCGCAAGATTATTTTTAATTTTTCCTAGTTTTCCATATCCGACTAAATAACCAGAGATTTTTATCTCACTATCTTGCTCAGCATCTCTGTTAATTATTATAGTATCACCTACAGTTAGTTTACTTATATTATGTAATGATAATGATGTATTATTCATTTCTGCTCTAAGAATAACATTACTAGAATTTATTATATTTTCCATTGATTTTTGCCATTTTTCATCAGATGGACTCGAAATTTCATTTGATTTATCAACTTGTGCTAGTAAATTTCTTATATAATTAATAGCATTAAATGGCATTATAAAATGCAATATTCCTGCATTTTTATTATTTTGAGTAAATCTTATAGCCATATGTATGACATTATCATTATCATCTAGATACATTATATATTCTGAATTTGTATCTACCTTATTTATTTTAAATGATAAATCTATTAATCCACTCATTGCTTCAATAAATCCACTGAATATTTTAACACTTATATCTTCAATGATAGTTGCCTCCATACTGCTAAATTGTCTTTCTTTTATGACTAATGGATTTTTATCTGGATTTCCTCCAAACATATTTTCTAATAAGCAATAAACTAAATCACTATGATAAATAAGTACACATTCTGAATGTAGTTGTGGAATAGTAAAAGATACACCAACACCTTTTTTAATATATTCACTATTAGAAAAATGACTCCATTTTACAATTTTCATCAGTAAAATAGAAAGATCCATATCATTCTTAGCATAATTTCTAACATATGTTGATATCTTTTCAAAGAATGCATACATTATATTCCTGAGGCCAGGTATAGAATCTACGGTTGCTTCGCTTTGTTTATTTATTATTTCTAGAATTCCACTATTTTTCTGTTGATTGTAATTCTTTTTTGTAGTATTACCTCCAGTTTTAGAAGATCTTGTATCGTCTGTTAACATTTTTAATATTTAATCAAAGTTTATTTCTAGTTAATAATAAAAATAATTGCATCAATATATACAATTATTTAAACTCATAATTATTTATTATCATAATTATATTATTTTAGTATTTTATCAACTTTATATTGTTTTATTAATACTTTAAATTTAAATTATTTACTTCCTTAATTAATTTTTTTCCTTATAAAGTATTATCTAAGTATTATCTTATTAAAATATCTTTGATAAATATAGCATCGATTTTTTCAGGATATATAAGTGTATTCATCCTTAATAATAAATCTCCTCTTAGTTTATACATTGAAAAATTAGAATTCAAACCATCTGGTTGCATTTGTCTTAAATATGATTGTATAACATCTTCAACTTGAGGCAAAATACTTATCGTTTTTTCATAAGCTTTTTTATCATAAAATTTAACATTCAATGTTATTTTTAAAAATTTAGTATTATCAGTTTCTAATTGAACAATAATATCCCTCATTTCATAATAAACTTTTTGCTCTTCTAATAAATCAGGATCTTGATTTAATGCTGCAGGAATGTTTTTTTGATTTTTGCAAGTATCAGTATCTTTTCCATATATATAGATAAGTAATAATCCTATTGACATCGATACAATATAAAAAATTATTCTTTTCTTAACAGAATCTTTTACATTTTCATCTATATTTTGATCATTGATATTTTGATCAGAGTTTAAATTTTTTTGATTATCTATTTCTTGATCTGTTGTTTTATCTTTCTCTACAGTATTATTTTGATTCATCATTTTTTTTAAAAACAATAATATTATTTAAATAATTATTGATTAATAGTATTTAACAAAAAGATTAATGGCTAGTGTTGAATACTCAATTAGCAATGGACAGGATCAATATCTGCTTAAATACTCAGTAACAACAGTTATTTCACTTATTAAAATTTATTTATACGTTATATGAAAACTATTTGCATTTTAATATTTACAATACACACTTAATACACACTAAGTGCATATTATAAAAAATCTAATCGCAATATTTTATCTTATAGTATAATTTTAGTTTATAATATCAACAACTATAAAGTAACAACTGTTTTTATCAACATTACTAATAAATACAATAAAAAAATATGTACTATGATTTGATTTAAGATACAAGAACTTTACCCCCAGCTTCTTCAATAGCTTTTTTATGTTTTTCTGATGTTACTTTATCAGTTGAAATTAGCATTTGAGGTTGTTCAGAGCTTGATTTTTCGACAAATTCTTTAGCAGATGTCAATGTCAAATCTTTGTTTATTTCTCTTACAACTTTAATAAGAGATAATTTTTTTGCTGGATCAAAGCCAATTACCTTTATATCGAAGCTTGTTTTTTCTTCAACTTCGTTGGATGCTGCACTATTATCAGATGTTTGCATAGGAGCTACTGCCATTGCTGTAGCTTTTACATCCCACTTGATCTCTAATAATTTAGATAATTCTGACATTTCTAAAACAGTAAGTTCAGATAAACTTTCTACAATTGATTTTAATTTTTCTGTCATTTTTTTTATTTATAATTTTTAATTGTTAATAAAATAATAGATTTTTATAAAAATTTTATATTGAATTTTTTATATTGAATTAGGTATTCCTTTTAATTAAGAAATTATTAATTACACAAATAATATCACGCTTAGAAGCCCTCATTACTGATATTAATTTTAATTGAGGAGCTTGAATTACACCTAAGATTTGAGCTCGTATTTCATTTTTAGAAGGCAATTTAGATATTTTTTCAATATCAAGTTTAGAAAATGATTGTTTTTTATTTTCAGTAAATAAACATCCACCTAATAACTCAACCTTTGATGTTTCTTTTGAGAATTCACAAATACTCTTAGCAACATCAGTTATTTGATTTTCTGTGATAAAAACAAATATATTAGGTCCATTTAATAAACCATCTATATAATCGTATATACCATGATTTTTTACGCCAATTTTCATTATTGTGTTCTTTTCAATAAAACACTCTCCTGCATTATTATTTCTAATTCTGCATTTTAAATCCCACATCTCAGTTGGCTTAATATTGTTATTTTTAAGAACAAAAATAGCCTGGTATTGTGATATACACTTAGTAATTTTTTGTAATCCCTCAATTTTTTTTATTTTTCTGTTTTTTTCCATTTTAGGGATAATAACTTAACTTTTTATATAATAACATATAGATCATTTATCTTATCATCAGAAGCAATTCGTAAATGTAGATTTATAGTATTTATTCAGAATTGTTTGCAATATCACAAAGATGAATTAATAGCCATTAATCTACAAAAAGACAAATAATCAACTGTGGTAATAGCACACATTATATAGCTATATCAATTTTATATTATAAAGGCAAGGATATAATAATTGATTAAATTAATAATTTTAATATATTTTATATATTAATAATTAATATGATGTTTAAAATTTTTATTCTTATTTTTTATAAGAAAAAATGTTTAATAAGTTTTTATATTAATATTATTAGTTTTATTAAGCATTAATTATATTTTCCAGTATTTATTTTTCGATCTAATTTAATAGATCATTAATATTTTATATTATTTATTTGATAATACAATAGATATATTATAAACATAAATTATATATTTTATAAATTTTAATATAATTTAATATAATTTATCACCTAATATAATTATTTCTTTCTTTAATTTTATTTTAGTAAGATTTTTTACTTTTTTCTCTACCAAATATATTAAATTTTCTATATCTTCTGACGATGCATTATCTTCATTTATAATAAAATTAGAATGTAGACTTGAAATTACTGCTCCACCTATTTTTAAACCACGACAACCTGATATATCAATCAATTTCCATGCACTATGTTTATCTGGATTACTAAAAGTAGATCCACAAGTTTTGCTTGTAATAGGTTGTGTTTCCTTTCTTGTGTTTTGAATATTTAAAACTCTAGACAATACAATTTCTTTTGAAGAAATAAATCCCATAAAATCAGCTTCTAAAAAAATCCATTCTTTGGATAATTTATTTGATCTATAATCAAATCCTATTTCATTATTAAAGAATCTTTTTAATTTTCCATTATTTTTATTGATTCCAAGAACAGAAACTAAAGATTTTGATGTATCTGAATTATAAGCGCCAGCATTCATAGCAATTGCACCACCGATTGTACCTGGTATACCAGCATAAAATTCCAAACCTTCAATTCCAGATTCAACAGTATAATTTGCTAAATCCATATCTAATGTTCTTGCTCCAACTCTTAAAAAAACAATTTTAGTATTTATATCATGACTAATAGTATTATGTTTATATATTTTTTGATTATTAAAGAATATTTCATTATCAATAATTTGATATTCATTATCAATTTTTTTAATATCATTAAATCCCTTTCCTAACTTTACAACTAATCCTCTTATTCCACCATCACGAATTAATATATTTGATCCAACTCCTATTACTTCAATTTTGATTTTACCATTTAAAAATTTCAATAATTTCTCTAAATCAGATACATCATTTGGTATAAATAATAGATCTGCTGGGCCACCTACTTGAAACCAACAAGGTAATCTTGCTTTTTCTCGGATTTTTCCAATAATTCCTAAATTACTTATAATACTTATAAGCTCATTAGTATTAATATTTTTAATATCTATTTCTGACATTTTATTTATATAAAATCTATTTTTGTTAAATATTATAATATGCAGTAAAAATTTTATTAGTATTATTTGTTAGTAGAATTTTTTCTAATTCTAATTTATTTATTGATTGTAAATATGGAAATTCTGCTAAAATATTAACTTTTCCATAAAATTCAATAGAATCTCTATTGTTAATATTATTATTTGATATATTATTTATAATATGCAGTAAAAATTTTATTAGTATTATTTGTTAGTAGAATTTTTTCTAATTCTAATTTATTTATTGATTGTAAATATGGAAATTCTGCTAAAATATTAATTTTTCCATAAAATTCAATAGAATCTCTATTGTTAATATTATTATTTGATATATTATTTATAATAACTCCTAATATATTAATATTCCTAAATCTCAAAGCTTCTAAACTAAGGAGTGTTTGATTTATTGCTCCAAGCTCATTTGTTGTAACTAATATCATTGGTATATTGAGTTTATCTATTAAATCTATCATAAATAATTCTTCATTTATTGGTGTCAATAATCCACCTGCACCTTCTATTATGGTATGTTTTGATACTGATGAGAGTATTGAGGAATTAAAAAATGATATAATTTTTGATATATTAATAGGATTATTTTCAATTCTCGCAGCTATATGTGGTGATAATGGATTTTCATATTTAAATATCTCTTGATATATTTTAACATCAGATAATGATTTTATAATTTCTGTATCAGTTGGATTTCCTGTTTGAATTGGTTTAAAGTAGAAAGCATTTAACTGAATAGCAAGCCAAGCTGATATTATTGTTTTTCCAACTCCTGTATTAGTTCCTGAAATAAATATATTCATAAAAATTTAAATTATTTATTATTTATTTTTTTATTTAAATTATTTATTTTTTTATTTACTCTTTTGTAAATATACCAAAAAAAACTTTGTAATATAGTTTAATAGGTTTATTTTTTTCTGCTTTCATAAATTCTTTCAAATTATTATACGAAAAATTTAAATTATTTATTATTTATTTTTTTATTTAAATTATTTATTTTTTTATTTACTCTTTTGTAAATATACCAAAAAAAACTTTGTAATATAGTTTAATAGGTTTATTTTTTTCTGCTTTCATAAATTCTTTCAAATTATTATACGAAATACTTTTTTTATGATAAAATTTTTCATTTGGCACAGCACATCCTGATAATTTATTTAAGTATTCTATAAAAGATTGTAAATCGTTAAAATATACAGGAAAATCCATTACCCAATAATAAAATCTAGAATTATTATGATTTTTATCTTGATTAAGATTAAATTTACTAATTCTGAAGCAAAATTTTATTAAATCAAAAACATTTGGATAATTAGGTAATATTATATTATGATCATATTCTTTAATTAAATTATACCATTTCATAAAAGTGTTTTCTAAAAGTGTTGCAAAAGCAAAATTATTAGATATTTCATGGCAATTTTCAATTATTTGATATAAATTTTCTACCCATTGAAAAGATAAACTGCTTGTTATTACATCACAATAATCAACTGTTATTTTATTAACAGGGTATTGATTATTATTATCAATAATTATTTGACTAGTATTGATAGTATTAGAATTACTATTAGTATTGATAGTATTAGAATTACTATTAGTATTGATAGTATTAGAATTACTATATTTATTATTTATGATATTAGAATATATTTTATTAGAAGAATTAATTATTTCTTTTTTTTCTAAAAGTTCAACAGATTGATTAATTAAATTAAACATATCGCAATGTAAAAATTGAAAATTATTATCAATATTATTAACAAATTTCTTTTTACATATATCAAGCATTTTCCCAGATATATCGTTTAATATATATATAGCATCTGGATGAGATTTTGATAAAGTCTCAGGAACATATCCAGTTCCAGTACCAAGATCCAGAATTACTCTTTTACGTATATCTTTTTGATTAAAAAATTCTTGATTACTAAATTTACTAACACATTTTGAGATTATATTCTTAGTATATTTTAATAAAAAATTTTCTTTCTTTTCATTTGTTAATGGATTAACCATTAGCAATTTACTTACAAGTGTATCTGCAACTGTCTTTTGAACAGAAGCAACAGAATCATAATAATTACTAGAATAATCAAATTTTGATTCAATAATTTGTTTATAATTATTCATTTTAGATATATTTATTATTATATAAAAATATATTGTTAATTTTATATTTCTTTTTTTTCTTATATTTCTTTCTGTTTTTATTTATATTATTTTCTTTTTTTTCTTATATTTCTTTCTGTTTTTATTTTTTTATATTATTTTCTTTTATTCCTTTCTTTTTGTTTTTATTTATTTATATTCCTTTCTTTTATTTTTTTTGCCTTAAGTAAACATACCATGCTCCACTGCCACCATGTTTTTTATTAGCTTGAGAATAACGCACAATATAATAAGATAAATTATTTAACCATTCTGGTATCATTGATCTAATTGTATTAGTATTAGTATTTACATTATCATTTGATATATTATTTTTTTTTAAAAAAGGTTTTTTTAGAATTTTTCCTTTACCACTGATAATTAATACCATTCTATAATTATTTTGGTAAGATATGACTATACTTTCATAAAGTATATTTTTTGCATTTATCAAAGTATGTCCATGCAAATCTATAGTGATATTTATTTTTGCACAAGCTTTTTTCCAAGATTTTTTACTATGGCATCCTATACCACTTGCTGTAAAAGAAGATGATTTTTTATTATTATTAGAACATATGTAATGATTCTGATAATTTTTATCTTTTAAATTAGAATTATTATCTTTTTGATGTAAAATCGAAATATTATCACTATATAAATAATTATATTTAAATTTGTTTTTACAGGATGATTTTGATAAAGGAGTAACAGTTTTTTTATAATTTATCCAATCATTCATATAAAATTAAATATATAAGTGAATTATTATAAAAGATATAATTATTATTCAGAGATATATTAATATATATTTATATATCTATATTTATATTCTTTTTATCAAAAATAGATTCTGCTAATTTTAAAACCTTATAAGATAACTCATCATCATTTATTGATAGTATTGATAAATAAATACTATTCCATTCTTTATAATTAATTTTAATTTTTAAATTTATATTTCTTTTTTCATTAATATTATAATTATTTTCTTTACATTGTGAAGTTAATTTACATTTTATTCTTGCAATTGCATTATATCCAAAATAAAAATTGATTTTTTGTATTATAGTCTTACTTTGCATTTGTATACGTAAAGCATATGATGGATTATTCAATCCACATACTAATGTTCCATTATACTCATCTTTAAATGGAAAATAAATAAATAGCGGAAATATAATAGAAGTAAGATCTTTTCCTACTATTTTATACCAATCAGTTACTATTTTTATATTAATAAATCCACTTTTTACACAAATTTTAGTTGCTAAATTTATTAATGCATTATTAAATCTCTCATAATAATTTTTATCTTTTTTATATACATATCTTGACATTTTTTCTATTATTTAATATTTTATTTTTCTTCATAGAATTCTTTTTCTTATATTTTTAATATTTTACTAAATAATAAATATAATGTTTGATCAAATTATTTAATAATATTATTTTAAATTAAGATTTATATATATGTATTTTTTATTATGTATGAATTACTTAAAGCACTACATCTAATATCTATAATATGTTGGATGGCCGGAATGTTATATTTACCTCGTCTTTTTGTATATCATTGTTCTGCTGATATAGATTCTAAAATGGATAAAACATTTCAAACCATGGAATATAAATTATTTCATTATATAATGCAACCAAGTATAATATCATCATATGCGACTGGATTATTCTTAAGTTCTATATTGCAATGGGCTAATTTCTCTAAACCATATTTTCATTGGAAAGCGGCATTTTTCTTAATTATGACAGTAATGCATTGCTGGTTATTAATAACTCTAAATAAATTTGCAAAAGGTGAAAATAAAAGATCTCATGTTTTTTATAGAATAATTAATGAAATACCATCTGTTTTAATGATATTAATAGTATTATTAGTAAAATTGCATTGAAAACTCTATTCTTATTTATTATTTTTATTTAATATTACAAAATCTTCTTTATAATTTTGATAAATTTCTTTTAATTATCAATATTTTTAATTATCAATAAAAAAAGTATTAAATTTTAGATTTTAAATTTTAAATCTTAAATTAAGTGAAGAAATATAATGATTTTATTACTAACAGAACAATGAAAAAGAATTCTATATAATATTCCAATATCATTATTATGATGAATTCCAATATCATTATTATGATGAACTCTAATATCATTGTTATCAATTCTTATTAATGATGAAAATAACATTATCATATTGAAGAATATATTTCTTCTATATAACTCGCAAGAGAAAAATAACAATTTTGAAAATCATTTTGTTTAATAAATACTTCTTCTACAAGGGAGCGCCATTTATTTAACGCTTCTATTTGCAATGAGATATATGTTAAAAAAGGACCATAAATAATAATTATTTTTCTCCATAAGTGCATTATAGCAGCAATGATATCTTTTAAAATTTTTTCATTTGAAAATGAAAAAGAATTATATGAGAAAAATGATTTATTGCATATAAAAAGTAAATTCTTATATAATATTTTTATATAATTAAAATTTTTTAAATTTATTTCATTTTTATAATCTTTCTTTAAAATTTCTTCGATAATATTTTGCCAAATTTGATATTTTAGCAATATTCTTGCTATTTCTAAATTTGCATCGCAAAAAATATATAAATCTTCAATGAAGACTGAATTATCAACTATTTTATTAATATTATAGTAATTATCATCATTAATATAATTCTTATTAAGAAGTATATTTTCTGAATATAAATCCGAAATAGCAGTGTAAAAATCTTTTCTTGTCAAAGGGTTATAATACCATTTTGAACATCGAGAAATAATAGTTGGTGTAATTTTATTTATATTACTTGTAATTAATAATATAATTACATTTTGTGAAGATTCTTCCATCAATTTCAAAAGAGCATTACTAGCATTAATATTTAAATGCTCTGCATTATCTATATAAATAACTTTATTATAGCTATATGACGGATAACTCAATGAAAAATGATTTAATTCTCTAATCTCATCAACTGTTATTTGTCCAACAGATTTTTTTTTAGTAAATGAATTAATTTCATAAAAAGGACTACAAAAAAATAAATCTGGATGTGTTAATGATCTTACCAGATCACAGTTTAAGTTATTAGTTTCCAGTATTATTTCAATTAATTGTATAATATTACTAGATTTATTATTTCCTTCTGGACCATAAATAATTAAAGAATTAGGATAAAATGTTTTATTTTTTTTCCAGATTTTAGTTAAATTATCTATTGTATTATTATTAAAATATTTTTTTTGATAAAAAGGATGAGTATTATCCATAGAATATATATTAATATCTAAATAATATAATATCTAAAATCTAAAAAAAGACTTATTAATACTGAAATAATATTAAATAGTTTTTATATAAGATTATAAGTAACAGAATATTCTATTTTATAGATTTGATTAAAATTTTTAAGAAATTTAAAAAATTTAAATATCTTTTAGAAAAAAAACATTTTAATCTTCTAAAAAATATTTTTTGATAAAAAAATCAAAATTTAATATGGCAATAACTAATTATAAAAAGAAATATAATTATATCAATAATATTTTATAAAATTTTTATAAGATATTTAGTTATTAATATACTTGATATACATATAAATTTCGAATTTAAAGCTAAAATTTACACAAAAAAACAATAAAATTAAGATCAAACTTGTATCTGTTGTATATTATTATTCTGTTGAGGAGGTAATTCGTCTATCATAGAAGAAAATATATTTCTATAATTTACATTATGAACTGCTTCTCCTACAATTTTTTCTTTTAATAAGTCATGTGTATCCTTTGTAAGATAATTTAATGTTGATAGATCACATTTTTCAACAAATCTATTACTTGATAAATTCTTATCAAGTTTTATATCAAAACAACCAGCATTTTCTTTATTAAAGAGATTGGTAGAAACAGTATCTCCAATTGCTTTACATAAACCATCTCCTGCAACACCTATTATTTTTTTTAAGTTTTCGATACGAATATCAACATTATCATTATTAATATTATTATTATTAATATTATATCTAGAATAGAGAAGCATAATTATATTATATAATATAATTCCTCCTATCAAAACTATTTCAAGTTGAGATTGTATTAATAAAATAGCTAATATTAATTTTAATTCTGGAGATTTAATAATAGACCTAGTAATTTTATACAAAATATTAATAACAGACTTAGTAATTTTATACAAAATATTACTAATAGGCTTAGTAATTTTACGTAAGAAATTAATCACAGGTCTAGTAATTTTATACAAAATATTAATAACAGACCTAGTAATTTTACGTAAATAATCAATAATACTAACTGAAGGAACAGGAAAAGAATTTAATTGAGAAACAATATCCTGCTTGAAATTATTAAAATGATCATTGGATAAATATCTTCCAGCATTTTGACACTCATCAATAATTTTTTGATCTTGATTTCCTCTTAGATCAAGTTTTTGCTCAGCGTTTTCAGTAGTATAAGTAAAAATACCATTAAATTCTGGACTACCATAAACACTTTTATCAATAAGAGAACAATGAGCAAGAATACTAGATAATAGTCTAATATCATTATCATTAACTCTTGTTAATATTGAAAATAGCATTAAAAAATTTATACTTACTCCATATTTATTATGAATATTTATTGAAATATCATTGAGTTTTGTTTGAAATTCTTCTGTATTTTCTGATGACATTAATATATCTTTAAAATAATTTAAAGTTTTTGCTAAATTTTGTCTAGAAGAAGAAATTTCTTCTATTAATCCTAAAGTATCTATTGTTGATTTTAAGAAAAAATCTAATTTGATAGCATCAACATTCCCCCTTACTATAAAATCCTCTGCAAAACAATTATTTTCTAGACTTTCTTGAATTAAATTTTGATTCATAATTATTATTATTTATTATTATTAAAGTTTTTATAAAAAATTCTTTTTTATTACAAGTTTTTTTTATTTATTAAATTTTATACTAATTTATATTAAAAAATAATAAAAATCAAGATTAAATTAGAATTTTGATTCATATTATTATTATTTATCTTAAATTTATTAAGATTATATTTTTCAATAAATATTGTATAATATATTAAAAATATAAATATTATCAATATATATTTATAATTTTTTATATAATATAATGAAGTGAAGCTATTCTAGAAAAAAGTAACCATTTTTCAGGTGATATTTCTTCAGGTCTATAATTAAGAGAGATATTAATATCTGCTGCTATTTTTTCCCAATTAATATCAGGATTTATTTGCATTAATGTGTTTTTAAGTATTTTTCTTCTTTGATAAAATAAAGGTTTACAAAATTTTAATAAATCAATCCAATCTTTTTCACTAAAAGGATCATAATATATCCATTTTTCGTATAAAAGTTCTGTATATTTATTTTCACAGTCTTCATTATTAATATGAAATTTTGGTTTAAGTCTTATTACTGATGACTTTACTTTCGGACTTGGCCAAAAAACATCTGGTTTAATTTCTTTAATTACCATTTCTACATCACAAATTAATTGTACTATGATGCTTATCCATCCATATTGAGATGTTTTTGGTTTAGCTAACAAACGCATTGCAACTTCCTGTTGCAACATAATAGTGATATCGGAAAATAAATGTATTTTTTTTAACCATTTAAAAATCAGTAATGTGCTTATATTGTAAGGTAAATTAGAGACAAGTCTAATTTTTTTAATATTTTTTTTAATATCAATATTATCATTACAATTTTCAATTAATATATCTTTTAATATTTCTTCTTCATTTATTATTAATGCATCATCAATAATAATTTTAGCTTTTACTTCTGGATAATTAGACAGAATATTAGATATATGTTCTGAGAAACGGCTATCTTGCTCTATTATTATAAAATTTTTAGGTCTAATAATCCTAGCTATAGATTCTGTTAAAATACCTAAGCCCGGTCCAATTTCAACAAAAACATCTTCATATTCTTTATTTGATTCAATTTCTGGAACTTTATCCTGAACGTTTGAAACCTTATCCTGAACGTTTGAAACCTTATCTTGAACGTTTGAAACTTTATCCTGAACTTTCGAAACATTATCCTGAACTTTCGAAACCTTATCTTGAACGTTTGAAACATTATCCTGAACTTTCAAAACATTATCCTGAACGTTTGAAACATTATCCTGAACGTTTGATTCCAAAATTATTTTATTATTTTTTGCTATTATATTTGATATTTCATCTGAAGATTTAACATTATTATTTAAAATATTAATAACTATCTCATTTACAATATTATTATCAAGTAAAAAGTGTTGACCTAGGCTTTTATTAGCATAAATATTAATATGATCAATTTTATTATTTCCTAATCTCAAAAGATTTTTTATTGTAGGATTTAAGGAAATAGATGGTTTTAAAGGTATTTTATATTTTTTATTTTTATAATTATTATTGGAGGTTTCTTTAGTTTTGAGAAATTTCATATTTTACTACTTCAATAAAATCTTTTTGATTTTTACATATTACTCTATAACATAGAAATTCTATAATATAAAAACACTTATAACAAAATTTTTAGAAAATTCATTTTATATTCATGAATGTAAAACCAATAATAATAATTATTATTAATATTTTAAGTTTTTTTTTAGTTTTATCAACATATCCATTTTTTGATAAAAAAAATCAGAATATTGCATTAGAAGCAGAAAATATTATTTATACTGATGAAATTTTAAGAGCAATAGGAAATGTTAACATTACGGATGAAACAGAAGAAATAACATTAAAGGCAAATAGTATATTATGGGTACCCAAAAAAGAATTCTTTATTACAGATGGAAATGTTGAAATTTATGATTATTCTACTCAAAGTAAATTATTTGGGGATAAATTTTTCTTTTTTGGAAAAAAAAATGAGAAAATCTTTTTGGGTAAAAAAGTATATGCACAACTATGGGATAATAAAGTAATATTAAAAGCAAAAAATATTTATGTTTCTAGTACAAGAAATAATGATAAAAAAGATAATACTCAGAAACCTTATGATAATCAAAAAATATATAAACTAGATAATTTTTGGATTACTCTTTGTGGTCAATCTCCAAAGTGTTTTGGAAAATACGTATGGGAATTCTATGGAGAAGATGGAACTTATCAGAATGATATGATTGATATTAATAATGTAGAGTTATCTTTATGTGGATTACATATTATAAAAATCCCTAAATTCAATTACTCTATAAATAATGGTAGGTTGCCAACAGGATTATTTTTACCAAAATTATATTCAATAAGTCATGAAGGATTTGTTATCAGAATCCCATATCACTATAACGTTAATGATAGAATTGATATTATAATAGCTCCTCATTTATCTTTAAAAAAGCTTTTACCTATTATTTATGAATTTCAATTAAAACATAAATTTGATAATGGTGGATACAGTTGTAATATTAATACAAGCTATATTAAAGATTATAATTTAAATAAAAAAGAATCAGTATTTGAAAATTTCTATCATGAATACAATATAAATAATAATAAATATAATAAAAACTATAAAGACTTAAATTCTAAAAATGAGTTAGAAAAAAAAGTTAATGCCATGATAAAGTTACATGGAAATTTTATATATTATAATTCTAGTTTAGAATTAGGATTTGATATTAATAAACTAATTGATAAAGATAAAACATACGCTAAGAAATATCTGAATAATTATGATGATATTATGTACAGCACTATTTATAGTCATTATAGTCCTAATGATAGAAGTTTTATCATGGTAGAAGCATTAGAATTAGATGATATGCGTCCATATTCTCCTTACAAAAATTTAATCAGTTTTCCAAGAGCTTCTTTTATATATAATTCTTTTATATATCAATTGGGTAAATGGAAATATTCTTATAAAATAGATGGTATAATTGAAAAAATTAAAGATAATGCAAATTTTAAAAAATACAATTATAAATATAATCATAATACAAATAATCAGTATTTAAGTTATATTAACATTCATTATTTAAATGAATATAATCCATCAATACATTCTTCATCTTTTGATTTTAAACTTCAAAATAATATACAATATAATCATAGCAAAAATACTATATTTGAAGTTAGTCCATTGTTATCAATGAGATCTACAAAAAATATATCTGAAAAGAGTGGTTTTATTATTTATCCTGGTGTTGATTTTACTTTAAGTAAAAATTTAACTATTTTTAATGGTCAAAGTATACAAGTAGTGGAACCAATTGTTAGATTAAAAGTATCTCCATATCATAGAATAACTGTAAGTCCATTTAATAGGCAATTTTTAGAATATCAAGCCCCAACTATTCTTTCAAATAACCTTCGTTATTATATCAATGATCAATTACAATCTGGATCTAATTTAGATTATGGAGTTAATTGGTATTATTATGGAAGTCTTAATTTTAATATATCATTTGGTGGTAATTATAGATTATATAATTCAAAATTAAATAATTACAATGGTAATTTGAATAAATCATATCATTTAATGAATGATAATATAATACCAGGATCTAGTATATATCCATTAAATAAAGCTAGTTCAACATATAATATCAATGCTTCTACTAAAATTGGTAGAAATACAATATCAGCAAGAACATGGTTAAGACCTGATTTACTTACTCCTGTTCATATAGAAACTGATTGGATAATTAATAGTGATAATATCATAATGATTGCTGACTATACTTTTTTTGATAACAATTATTATTATGGTGATCCGATAAGAAATAGAAAATTTTCAAACAGTAGAAAAAAAACTTTTTATAGTAAAAAATATTATAATCATAATGAGCATGAAATTGGTGGGGATTTTTGGCGTAGAATGAATTCTGATTTATGGATAAATTTTAATGCACGTGGTAAGTTAAATAAGTATATGCCTAATGATAAAAACATAATAACTGCTGGTATTGGATTACGCTATCAAGTTGATTGTTTTAGAATTGATTTTGGCTTAAAAAAAAGCAACATCAAAATCAGAGATTTAAAACCATCTTTAATTTATTATTTTGATGTTGGGGTACCAATTTTAGGTTTTTAATGATATATATATTTTCAAAAAATTTTGTTAATTATATTATAATTTTATACACTTTTATACACTAATTATAATTAGTTTGGTTAAATCTTTAAAAATTTATATTAAATAATATATTATATATAATAATATAACTCTTGCATCAAAGTATTATTATGCTTAATGTGAATTAAGAAATTTTAATCTTAAAAAAAATATTTTGATGCAAGAAAGCAATCGTATTTTATTAGCTACAACGCTTTGCGTTATTATTATTATTGTATTTAATTATTTTTTTCCTCAAAAATATATTAATAATATTAATAATAAAAAAGATATTAGTAGTACAAAAAATTATATAATTCCTATTGAAAAACCTTCTATTATTGATACAAAAAACGATTACACAGAAAAAAAGGTAAAAATTGAATCGAAAAAATTTTCTGGATCAATAAATTTACGTGGAGCTTTAATTGATGAATTTGTTTTAAATGAATATAAAAAAAATACTGATATTAATAGTCAAAAAATGGATCTTTTGAGAAATTATAAATCCAAAAGACCATATTATATATCTTTTAATATAAAAATTAATAAATTATATAATAATATAGATATTCCAGGAAAAAATTCTTTATGGGAATCAGATAATAATGTTCTTTCTAATGAAAATCCAGTTACTTTAACTTGGATAAATGATCAAAAAATAAAATTTAAAATAGTATTAAAAATAGTTGATGATTATTTATTAAGAGTGCAATATCTGATAGAAAATATGAGCAATGTAGAGCCTGAATTCATGGAATATATAAATATAACTAAAACAAAAGTTGATGAAGATAAAGGTAAAAAAATTGCTGTGCATGAAGGTGGATTAGTAGTACAAAATGAAAAAATCTCAGAAATAAACTTTAATAAATTAGAGGATAAAGAATTTATTTATAAATCTAATATAAATTGGGCAGGTTTTAGCGATAAATATTGGTTGAGTGCTATTATATCTACGAAAGATGAAAAAATTAATACTGTAAAATTTACAAATAGTAATGATACAAGTGATAAAGATAATCATTATTTTTTTCTTGGAACTGGATCAAAACAAAAAAAAGCTTTAACTCAAAAAACAACATTATTATCTGATAATTATATTTTTATTGGACCAAAAGTAATAAAAATACTGGATGATTATAGTAATAAATACAATATTAGTCTTTTTGATCATGCTGTTGATTTTGGGTATTTATATTTTATAACTAAACCATTACTTATACTTTTAGTATATTTTTATGAATTATTTAAAAATTTTGGAATTGCAATTTTAATATTAACTATACTTGTAAAAATTGCGCTTTTTCCTTTGAATTACAAGGGATTAAAAAATATGGAAAAACTTAAAGAATTAAATCCAAAAATTCAATCTATAAAGCAAAATTATGCTGGAAAAAATGATTTAATTCAAAAGCATACAATTGCTCTTTATAAAAAGGAAAATGTAAATCCTGCTTCTGGGTGTATTCCAATATTCATTCAAATGCCAATATTTTATGCTCTTTACAAGGTATTTTGTGTATCAATTGAAATGAGGCATGCACCAATATTAGGATGGATAAAAGATCTATCAAGTCCTGATCCACTGACTATTTTTAACTTATTTGGATTAATAAAATGGACACCACCACATTATCTTATGACTGGACCAATTGCTATAACCATGGCTATTACAATGTATATTCATCAACAAATGAGTCCTAAGCCTGCAGATCAAACACAAGCTTATATGATGAAATTTATGCCATTATTTGTAATGATAATGGTTTCTTCATTCCCAGCAGGATTATTAATATATTGGACTTGGAGTAATATACTTTCAATAATTCAACAAATTATAACTAAAAAATTTATAACCAAAAACAAAACAAAAAACAAAATAATTCAACAAATTACAACTAAACAAATTATAACTAAAAGCAAAACAAAAAATAAAAAATAAAAAGTAATTTTGAAAAATAGTTTTGAAATTTATATAAAGTTTTTAGAATATAAAAATCTTAAAATTTAATAAATTGATTATATTTTGAATAATTCTTAATATTAATTAAAAAAAACAAAATAATTCAACAAATTACAACTAAACAAATTATAACCAAAAGCAAAACAAAAAATAAAAAATAAAAAGTAATTTTGAAAAATAGTTTTGAAATTTATATAAAGTTTTTAAAATATAAAAATCTTAAAATTTAATAAATTGATTATATTTTGAATAATTCTTAATATTAATTAAAAAAAATAAAACAAAAAACAAAATAATTCAACAAATTACAACCAAACAAATTATAACTACTAAAAGCAAAACAAAAAATAATTCGGTATTATTGTTATGAACATGTGAGTTCACCGCTGAATTCATATGTTCCCATTGATTCTATAAATAGGCTTAATGCGATTCCATCTAATACAGAAGCTAGTCTATAAATCATCTCTAATTGTGTTTCATTAAATCCAAGTGATATAATTTTTTGTTCATATTCACTTGTCAGTACATTCACTTTAAATATTAAACTGGCAGCATAACAAAATAATATAAATTCTTTTGTTTTAGATTCTTTTTTATCATTTACAAGAAATATTTTATTTTTATTTGATTTATCTAATATTTTTACATTAAAAGTATATAAACTTAATGATTTTATAATTACTACAGCCTTTTTGCATTCTAAAACTAAATCATCATCAATAATAGTTTTAGAGTATGCTTTTATATAATTTAAAAGGCGTTCATTTTCTATAGCATAAGCTATGCTCAATATAGCACCAGAAAATTGCTCAGGAGTTAAATTACAATGACATACAGAAAGATTTTTCAATTCTATACCAAGATTTTGAGAGTATTTTGGTAAGCGATTTATAAGAATTTGCAGTGAAGACATAATAACAATACTTACTTAAACTCATTTCTTTATTATAAGTAATATTTTAGTTATAAGCAAAATAGAAATTTGCATTATAATGCTTATAATAAAAGCGTTGTTGTTATTTTTCAACAATGCATTTATAGAAAAATATATTATTATTATAATAAAACTAACTGTAGTTGCAAAAAATATCTTTATTATATTACTTTTACGTGGATTACTTTTTATAATTTGAATTATAGATAGCATTATATTAACTAAGAAAATATTATACATTGGCCAGATAATTCTATGTAATAATATTAGTTTATATTTATTTGTTAATTTTTTTGAATTACTAATAGAATTAGTATCAAAATTACTTTTATTATAAAAATCTTGTATATTATAAATAATATTATCAAAATTACTTTTATTATAAAAATCTTGTATATTATAAATAATATTATCAAAATTACTTTTATTATAAAGATCTTTTACTGTTAAATGAGTATTATCTGTAAATTTATTATAAATTTGATTTACCTGTGGTAATTTTATAGTTAAATTACTTTTCTTAAATGTAGTAATTTGATTAATCTGATTATTTAATGTACTTATTATTTTTCCATTAAAAAACTCAACTATAATTTCATTTTTTTGATCTAATTTTTTTTCTATATTAGATTTCTTATCAAGATTTGTTGTTATATTATCTGTATTATAATATTTAAAAGTGTTTTTTGGAGGATTACTTTCTGATTTTGTACTAAATAATATACTATCGGCAATTATTATAGTATCATTTTTTCTATTTAATATTAGAATATCTTTTAAAATTTTTTTAGACAAAAATTTATTTTTTATATTTTTTGAAAAGAAAATAACTAAATTATTCTCTATTTGAAAAATTTCATTTATTGAAATTTTATCTTGCAAATATCTATCAACCGATGTTAATTCTGTTAAAATTATTTCTTTATTAAAAATTGGTAAAACACATAATGATATTGATTCATGTATAATAAAAATAATAAATGCTACTCTTTTGAATGGTATAAATATTTCAGATTTTGTTAATCCTAATGAATTTAATATAAAAGTATTTTTATATGAACTTAATAAGACAGATGTTGCGCTTAAAACACTTATAAATGGTAAAAAATTAAATAATATATTAGGAATATGATATATTATAATCAATAAATAATTTAATGATATACTAATATCATGTTGTAAAGCAAATTCCATGCTTAATCCTATTTGTGTTGATAATATTATCACAACAAATAGTAAACATATATTAATAAATCTTAATAGAAATAGCTTAAATAATTGCTTATACCATATTGGTATCATTATAAGTTTACTAAAATAATACTTAGTTGAATAATTTTGTTGTTCTTAATATTTTATCATTTTTATTATATTTATTATATTTATTATATTTATTATTAATAAATACTTAAATAATTAAATTTAAAAATAAAATATGAAGAATAAATTTAAAAAAACTTTTGAAGACAAATCATTAAGAAACAAACAATATACTAATAACAATCAATATGATATCAATCAATATAAAAATATAAAAATATCTAAATTTATATCAAAATCTGGAATTTGCTCAAGACGCAAGGCAGAAGAACTTCTTTCATTGCAAAAAATAAAGATTAATGGAAAATTAATTATAAATCCTGCTACCAGGATTAATGATTCAGATTCAGTTTTTATTGAAGGATATGGATTAGTTGATCCAAAAACTAATAATAAAACGCGTCTTTGGTTATTTCATAAGCCTCGAAATATTATAGTAAGTTCTTATGATCCACAAAATAGAAAAATCATTTTCGATTTATTGCCAAAAGATATGCCAAGAGTAATAACAATAGGTCGTTTAGATTATCAAACTGAAGGACTGATCTTAATAACTAATAGTGGATATATCGCAAGATTTTTCGAACTTCCAGTAAATAAAGTACCAAGATTTTATACATGTGAATATTATGGGAATATAAATTCCGATATGATATCTTCTGCAAGAAAAAACCTAAATATTGATGGTTTTTGCTATGATTCAGTAATATTTAATCCTATAAATAATCAAAAAGTTGATATTTTAATAAAAGAAGGAAAAAATCGAGAAATACGTAAAATTATGGAATATTTTGGATTGAAAATTAAAAGATTAATACGTAGGCAATATGGTATTTTTTCTATAAAATCTGTTCCAAATCCTTGTGATTTACAGGAAGTAACTTTTGAAAAAATTAAATATGCAATACAGCAAATTAATTGCGAATATTAAGTATAATAAAATTAATAATAATTTCATATTTTTTATGATAATATATTTATCTTTATTGATTGTTTTTATTATATTATTTAGATTTTTCCCTGAAATTGATATTAAATTTTCAAAATTGTTTTTTAATACAGAATTAATTTCTTTTGAAAAAATTAAATATGCAATACAGCAAATTAATTGCGAATATTAAGTATAATAAAATTAATAACATTTCATATATTTTATGATAATATATTTATCTTTATTGATTGTTTTTATTATATTATTTAGATTTTTCCCTGAAATTGATATTAAATTTTCAAAATTGTTTTTTAATACAAAATTAATTTCTTTTGAAAAAAATAGTTATATAGACATCTCATGTCAGATTATTACTATTTTTGGATTTATATTAATATTAATAATAATTTCATATTTTTTATTTGCTATAAAATATAAAAATAAAAAAAGCTTTCATCATTCAATTTATTTAGGATTAGCGCTATTTATAGTACCTATTCTCTTAAATCATATTATTTTTAAGTCTATATTTCATCGTCCTAGGCCTTATGATATTATTGAATTTGGTGGTAAATTAAATTTTACAAAAGCATGGGATATTAAAGGAGAGTGTATGGATAAGTGTTCTTTTCCATCTAGTCATGCATCACTAGGATATTTTTTATACTCATTTATTTGGATAATTGATTCGAAATTAAAAAAAAAGATTAATCACAAGAATATATTAGACAAATTATATAGAAAAAATAATTTTATCTTTAAATTTATATTGTATATTAGATTATATATATTTCGATTTTTTAATAAAAAAAATATTTTTTATATTGCAACATTTTTAGGTACTATTTTTGGTGGAATACGTATAGCAATGGGTTACCATTTCTTAAGTGATGTAATTTTTTCTGGATTTATTACTTTTGGAATAATTTATCTTATAAATATTACAACAATAAATTTTTTCAAATAAAAACATTACATTTAGAGTTATTTATATAAGGTTATTTATATAAGAAGTTATAAAATTAATCAATTATACAGATACTAAATTTAAAATTTACTATATATAAATGTATTGCTTATCGATTGGTAATTAAATATTATCAATAATATTATATATGTTTCTTACTATATAATATCTTAGTTTTATATAATTTTATTATTAAATTTACTTCTTAAGTATGTTGCTTATTAATAAATTTGTTAATATATTTTAATGATATAAATGATTTTTAATATCACTAAAGAATTACTAAGAGTATGCATATAAAATATTTGCAAGTTGATAAAGTTATCTATGAATATTAATTTTTTATTAACATATTAATACATAAAGTAAATTTAGATTAAATAAAAAAAAGTTAATATAAGAAAACAATGAAGAATAAAGTTGATAATAAAGCAACTAAAACAGCAAGTTCTAAAGAAGAATATAATAAAAATACATGGTATGTTGATTCTTATAATAGTGTTCTTATACAAAGAAATTTTTTTATATTGATTTTCTTTATATGTGTTTTAGTTATCACATTATCTATAGTGACTATAAGATATATAAAAAATACACAAACAATAGAACCGTTTGTAATTGAAATAGAGCAAAAAAGTGGTGTACCTACAGTAATTAAGCCGCTTGATGTAAAGGAATATTCTGCAAATGTTGCTGTAAAAGAATCTTTAATAGTTCAGTATATTAAAGCTAGGGAGAGTTATTCTTATTATAATTTTTTTTATAATTATTATAATGTTGTTAAAGTTATGTCATCTCCACAGATATATTATGGTCAGTATAGACCAATATTTGGACCACAAAATAAAAATAGTCCTTATAATATTCTCAATAAGAATGGGACAATAGAAATTAAATTTAAATCAATAGTTTTTCAAACTCCAGATACTGCTCAAGTAAGAGTATATCTTGATAGTTCAGGAAGTTTCAGTGGAGATAAAATAATTTTAATTTCTTTTAGTTTTGAGAATATAACATTGAGTGAGACTGAAAGATATATAAATCCACTTGGTTTTGTAGTTAAATCTTATCAAATAGCGAATGAAAATATAAAATAATTTATAAATTTGTATAAAAAACTAAAAAAATATAAATTTGGTAGACAATGTTTTCTTTATATTATATATAATAAAAAATGAAAAAATTTTACACAGAATTCAATGATATTAAAATATTTCTATTTAATATGAATAAAATTTTATACTATTTTCATTTAAATCTTAATAATTCTTTTAAGATATTTAAAATAGTATTTTATTATATAATAATATTTTTATTCTTATTTTTTTTTAATAATTATTTTGATATATTAAATTTTTTTGCAAAAAATGATAAAATTTTTGCTTATGATGCTCCAATATCTACCGATAGTCGTATAAAAACTATGATTTATAGTGAAAATGAAGTATTTCCAATAGTTTTACATTATGGTTATCAAACTTCTATAGATTTTGGAAAGGGCGAAGTTATTCAAACATATTCTGTTGGTAGTACGTACGCTTGGCAATTCTCAATTGTTGGAAGAACTATGTTTATAAAACCTCTTGAAGAGAATATAATAACAAATATGACAATTATAACAAATAAGCGTCGTTATTATTTTGAATTGATATCAAAATCATTTGTTAGTGCTATGGATAGTGATGTAGCATATGCTATACGTTTTTTTTATCCAGATGAAAATGAAACATCTAAAAAGTCAAACAAAATTAAATCTGATAAATTAGAAGTAGAACTTAAAAAATTTGATATTGATCAGATTAATCCTTATAACTTTAATTATAAGATTAGTGGTGATAAACAATTAGCCCCAAGATTAGTATTTGATGATGGAAATAATACTTATTTTCAATATTCAACCATATTAGGATTTATTCCAACAATAAAATCTCATTCTAGTTGTTCTAATTTACACGTAAGACAAATTGGTAACTATTTTATGGTTAATGAGGTTGGAGGAGGATTTACTATATCTAATAACAATAAAAGAGCTTTAGTTGTATCTAACAAATCCAAATATTAATTTATTTATTAAATAGTTAAAATAGCTGATGAAAGAACAACAAAATTACGAAGATAATACAATTGATGATCAAAATAATAATAATGTATTTGAGGAAAATGATCATGATAATGTACAGGAAAATTTAAATGATTCTGATAAACCTAAGTATAATTTTCAAAATAAGAATAAGATAATTATAATAGTTATTCTTATAGCTATTATGTTATTGATGTTATATTTTTTTATGTCATCTGATGATGATAACGATAAAAAGAAATTAAGTGATTATAATACTGATAAATCTTCTTCATTAAAACAAAATTATACTACTGATGATAGTAGTTTAAATAATACTCAATATTCTCCGATTCAGAATAAAAATTTTACTATAAATGATGTTCAAAAAACTGTGTCTCAACCAGAGATACCATTACCACCACCTCCTGCTCCTACTGATCCTGGGAATCCTGTTACTTTAGAAATTCCTAAACCTCAACCTAAATTAGAAAAAAAATCATCATCTAAAAATACTACTATACCAGCATTAAATAATGATTTTAATTCATCACAGGAAATTAAACCGATAAATAATATTCCACTTATTACAGAAAGTAAAGAAGAAAAACAGAAGAAATTGGCTACTATGAGTTCTAGCATAATGGTTTTTGGTGGAGCAACTGGTGGTGATATAGAAAATGGTTCTGTAACGGATGGTAAAAATAAAGATGCTAAAAATACACAAGCTAATACTAGTGTTGATGCAAGTAAGAAATTTTTAGGTTTTGATGGTGGTAATATAGATAATAATTTTGATGTTTTAAATGAGTCATCGGGTGCTATTACTGTTACACAAGTAAAAAATCTCCAAAGAACAATAGTTCAAGGAAAAATTATTGATGCTGTTCTTGAAACAGCAATTACAACACAAATGGGGCAATCTGGCATTGTAAGAGCTACTATATCTCGTGATGTTTATGCAGATCAGGGAAAAAATATATTGATTCCAAAAGGATCAAGAGTCATAGGTAATTATCAAGGAGGTGTTAAAGATGGTCAAACTAGAGTTAGTATAGTATGGGATAGAATTGTTACTCCTAAAGGAATAGATATAAAGATAGCATCAGAAGCTTCAGATCGTCTTGGTAGAACTGGGGTTCCTGGTTTTGTAGATGATAAATTTGGTTCTAAATTAATAAGTGCTCTTTTAATATCTTATATTATTCCATTAGGAGCATTAGAAATTACAGGTGGTGGTAATGATACTATAACGACTTCTAATGATGGAACAAAAACTAGTAATACAACAACTGCAAGAGCTCAAATCTTATCTGATGCTACAGATGAATTTAGTACATCTGCTGAGGATATTGTAAAACAGCGTTTTCCTGATACTACAGTTATAAGTGTAGATCAAGGAGCAATGATTAAAATATTAGCTAATAAAGATATAGTTTTTCCAAATGCTGCTATTGATCATTCGAATGTTAATTATAATAATTAAAAGCTGAAGAAAGATGAAAAATACTCAAAAATACTGAAAAAAATTAAAAAATAACTTTATGCCTAGAAATAAATAATAATGAATAAGAATAATCCAAAAATAAATTATTTTATTGGAATTTTATTAAAGATCTTTGTTAATTTTATCAAAAAGATATATTTATCAAAATTAAAAATTAAAACTAATTAATTATAAATTATAACAATTAAAGCTGAAAAAAATTAAAAAATAACTTTATATTTAGGAATATTTAATCTAATAATCGGCAAAAATAAGCTATTTTAGAGTATTTTAATTAATTTTATCAATTTTATCAAAAGTAAATGTAATATATATGATATATAAATTAATTATAGTATAAAAAATTGTTATATTAATAATTATTATATATTATATATCTCATGTGTTCAGTAATTCTATAAGCTGGATTCTGTACTTTTTTTTCAAAAAGCGGCAATCATTTATCTTGATTTTTCATTGCTGAAAAATTCTAGCAACCTACCCAGGTATCTTTCAAAAAGCTATGAAATATGATTTTAATGGTTTTAATGGAAACTTACATATAAAATCAAAAGACTATTATAAATAGCTGATACCTCTATTTGGTTTTGCTGCTGATGGGGTTTGCCTTGCGAGATATATTGCTATATCCCCGGTGTGCTCTTACCACTCCATTTCACCCTTACAAAAAAAACATATATTTTTCTTAAGAAACTGTCAGATTTCTTAGCAAGAATATATACAGTTATAAAAATTAGAAATATATAATATTTTTTGCGGTATAATTTCTGTTGCACTTTCCCTTGGACCAAAAAAAATAATATTTTTACTGATTAAATTTTTATTTAATAAAAGTTTTACTTTAATGGAAGTAAATTTTCTGAAAATTTCGTTTAATAGCAAATTTTTATTTTAATTAATCCAGCCAGTTATTACCTGGCATCATTGCTTTTAGCAGTCCAGACTTTCCTCTGTTTACACAGCGATTGCCCGAATTACTGAACAATTTATTTATTATCATAATTATTTATATTTGCAATTATTTTTTTTAATTTTTTTAAAATAAAATACTTCCATAGTATACAACTAATATAGATAAATATTCATGTATTTGTAATGAGGCATATATTTATAATGATTTATAATGATAAAATTTATTATTTTATATAATTATTACAAATAAATTTTTAATTATTAATTATGATTTCAAAGAATATGAAAAAAAATATCCAATATATAAAAACTTATCAAATTTATAAAAATAGTGATGATATTAATAAATATAAAAAATACATTAATATAATAATTTATATAAATATGAATATAAAATTATTAAAATATAAGTTAAATATTAAAAATATCTATAAATATATAATACTTAGTATATATAATTTTGATTACATATAACAAGTGATTATTTATAATGAGTTTATTATTTTATATAATATTATATAATGATAACTTTAATTAAAAAAAGTGATCTTATAATATTAAGAAGGAATTTAGTAATTAATACTAATTATTTATTATAATACGGGATTTATTGTATAACTTTACTTAATAAATATTTTTAAATATTTAATTGTGAATTTTTATTTATTTTGATTTATTAATCATTTTAACCCTTTGAATTTTGCAAGTTTTATGAGAAACTTGATAATAAATTTTGCAAGTTTTATGAGAAACTTGATATTATTTTATATTACCGGAAATAATATAAATTATTTTATTAATATGTGTAATATATTATTACTGATTATTACTGTATTGATAAAAAATTTACAGCATCGGTATATTCGTTAATAAAATAAGCAATTGTATAAATTACAATAAATCCCAAACATAATATTCCTAATAAAAGTTGCAAAGGTATAATAATAAAAAATATCTGAAGCTGTGGCATTAATCTAGATAAAATACCTGATCCAAACATCAATAACATTGATGATATCAATGAAGGTGCTGTTATTTGAATTGCAATTAATCCACTTTTATTAAAAATTTTAAGAATATATGAAAATAAATCATTATATAGTTCAAAATCAAGTACTCCTATTGATATTGCTTTATAACTTGATATAAAAATTCTTATAAAAATGATATGCATATCATAATGTAAAAAGAATGCAATTGTAAAAATACTCAGTACATTACTTGTAATTGTTCCCTCAGATTTTTGCGATGGATCAAACATTGATGCACTAGATAACCCTGATTGGTTTGCAAGAATAAAACCTCCGATATGAATTGCACTATGAATTACTTTAACTATAAATCCTATGATACAACCTATAAATATTTCTTTTATTATAAATAATAAAAAGTAATGAGATGATTCATCTATTTTTGATATTATTGGATCTATTTTGCTTTTATCTATAGCTGAATATACAGAAATAGATATTATAACATATAATATATTTTTTATTCTTTGAGGTATTTGTACTTCTCCAAAAAATGGAATAGCAGATAAAATACTTCCAATACGACAAAATACTAAAAGAAATCCTATTATTTGAGAAGTAATTGGCATTTTTATTATTTTTATTAGTTCTATTAGTTTTATTATTTTTATTATTTTTATTATTTTTTATTAGTTTTTTAGTTTTATTAGTTTTTTTTTTAGTTCTATTAGTTCTATTAGTTTTATTAGAAATTTATGGTACAATTTAAATTATATTTTTTGATATATTATCAAGTAATATCAAGTATTTTCATTATATTTTTATAAACAATATATTATTTATGATGAAAATAATTTTTATTAATTTTTTAATATATTTAATTACTGATTATATGATTATAATAATAAATATTTATTTTGAAAATTTTTATGTAGAATTTTGATATTCTAAGAATTAACTTCTGAATAAATTTTCACAAATCTTTAATTCTAATAAATGATTTATAAATAATTTATATTTGTATTAATAAATAATATATTGCATTTTTTTATTAAATTTATATTTATATTAATAAATAATATATTGCATTTCTTCATTATATTTCGTATGATAAACATCATACAATCAATTTTATTATTATTTTACATATTTATTATATGAAAATTGTTTCCTCATTAAAAGGACAAAGAAAACGTGCTAAAGAAGGTCAAGCACAAATTATTAGAAGAGGTAAAAAATTAATTTTAATTTGTAAAAGTAATCCTAGATTAAAAGCACGTCAAGGAAGCTAAAATAGCATAATGTTCTATAAATTATCAGAATATTAAAGATATTAAAAAATTTTTAGACATACAAATTACTTTTCCAAAATGGAGAGAGTATTTTGGTTCAAAAAATATTCATTCATTAATAATAAAAGTTGTTTCCTCTGTATGTGATTTTTTAGGTATTAATATTTCTCTGAGTCCCGATTCTCGGTTAAATTTCTCTCTTGGATCTAATTCTACTATTCATTTCCTCAATAATAAATATAGGTTTAAGGATAATCCTACGAATGTTTTAGCATTTTCATATGTTAATTTTAAAAACCCTATAGGCATTGAGAATATTTATCAATTTATTGAAAATAATAATGCTTCTTTTACAGATAATTCAGATCTAGAATTTTTATCGGATAATATTATATCCAAAAAATCCTATATTTCTTATATTTTCTCTAACTCTAAAAATATTATTCTTCCTAATGATATTTTAGGTGATATTATTATTAGTTATGAAAAAACAATTGATGAAGCAAATGATCTTAAAATCAGCCCTATTGAACGTTTTTCCTTTTTAGTTTTACATGGGGTTTTGCATATTTTAGGATATGATCATATTAATGATAGTGATGCAGATTTGATGGAATTCGTTGAAAAAACGATCATTAAAAATTTATAAAAAAAACATAAAAATTATAATAATAAGATAAAAATGGGATAAAAAATCTTCAAGATAATTATTAATATTTTATATGGGTTTTTACATATTTTAAGATATGATCATATTAAGTGATAATAATACAAGGATGGTTCCTATTTTTATACAAATAGTTTTATGTTTTTTAATGACAAAAGTAGGTTATATCAAGTATTTCAATACTTAATTAACTTTATAAATAAGAAGAAAATATTATATTATAACAATAAATTTCATTATAATATCAATTTTTCTAAACATGAAGAACGAAAAATTGTTGAAAACCAAATAAAAAATCATTTAGAAGATTTTGTTAGTTTAAGAGTATCTGATATAATGATACCTCGTTCTGATATGATTGTAGTTCCTAGTAGTATAGATCTTGAGAAATTATGTGATACATTTATTGAATATTCTTTTACTAGAATCCCAGTTTACAATAAAATACCTGATGAAATTATAGGCTTTGTTCATCTTAAAGATTTTTTACCATATGTAAGAAATAATGAAGGTTTTGATATTCATAAAATCATTAGAAAAATTATTTATATTCCAAGATCTACTAAGTGTATAGATCTTTTAATTAAAATGCGAAAAGAAACAACACATATTTCTGTTGTAATAGATGAGTATGGTGGAACAGAGGGATTAATAATGATTGAGCTACTTATAGAGAAAATAGTAGGAGATATTCGTGATGAACATGATATTGAGCGTCCAGAACAGATTCAAATCCATAAGATAAGCAATAATTCCTATATGCTTGATGCCAGAACTAGTATAGAAAAAATAAAGAGTAGTATAGAGGATATAGATTGGCTTCACAATCAAAATGGAGAATATGAAACAATTGGAGGATTCGTTCTATCTCATTTAGGTAGAATGCCTACTAAAGGCGAAGTTATTAAAGATGATAATAGGTTTGAAATAGAGATTATAGATACTGATATGAGAAAAATAAAAATGATTCGTCTTACAGTTTTTGAGAACTAATTTAATATTTATTTATATTTTTTACATAAATTGACATTTTATGTATTTTAATATTAATATTAAAATAATTTTTATATAAAAAAAATATAGATAAAATTTATGATAAAAAAAAACTCTAATAATATAAAAGAGGATATTAAATACCAAATAGAATCAGAAAGAGATTTTATAGAAGTAGAACTTAAAAACTTAAAAGACAATTTTGATATAATAGATCGTCAAAAAATATTATTATTAAATTTGTCATCAAAAATAGAAGAAAAACAAATATTAATAGAAAATCTTAAAAAAAATCAGGAAAGAAAAAATAATGATATATATGATTATCAAGATCAATATAGTGATATAAAAATATCAGATACTAATGAAACATTAGATAATAGTAATGAGATAGTAAAAATAGATACAGAATCTGATCTAAATTTAATTAATGAATCAAACTTTCTTAATAGTATAAATGAAAATTCTATTATTCAAGATTTAAATCAACAAGATGATCTTGCTAGTATTTTAGATATATTAAATAAGGCAGATCAAACAGATCAGATAGATCAAGCAGATCAGATAGATCAAACAAAAGAAATTCTTTTTCTACAACCTGAAGAGAGTAAAATTAATTATGATTTTCAAAAATCAGAAGAATTAAAATCTTATAGTGTAGATTCTGGACAAAAATCTTTTTATACAGCAAAAAGTAATTTTTCTGAAATAGGAAAAGATAGAGAAGAACTCTTTTATAGTGTAGATTCTGGACAAAAATCTTTTCATACAGCAAAAAGTAATTTTTCTGAAAAAGTGAACGATGAAGAGGAATTGATTGCTCAAAATTTCTTACAATTAAAAAAAGAAATAGAAAAAACAGAAAAAATAAATAAAATAAAAGATCTTAAAGATAATTTTCAAGACTATCATATAGTAGGATCAAATAATAATGCTGAAATTAATAAGAAAACAGAAAAAGAAACACCTTTAATAAAAAAAGATAAAGTCACGCAAAAAAAACTGCGTGATAGTATATCAAGAGAAAATCAAGAAATAGAAAAAGAGAATATAATATCTTTAGAGAAGGAAATATCTTCAATGAAAGATGAAGAAAAAAAACTGCGTGATAGTATAAATCAAGAAATAGAAAGTAATGAAAATAGATTATTTATGCTAAATCAGTTATTAACTGATGATAAAAAAATTAAAAAATTTAAAGAAGAAGTAAAAAATATAAATATAAACAATCTGATAAGAAATAGTGAAAATAGATTATTTCAACTAAATCAGTTATTAACTAATGATAAAAAAATCAAAAACTCTAAAGCAAAAATCGAAGAAATAAATTATGAACTATCAAAGACGGATAATAAAAACGAAGATACAATAAAAGATCTTCGAGCTAGATTAAAATTACAAAAAAACAAATTAGACTTCCTTGAAAGAAAAAAATATAATTTATATATTGATTATAATTATCCTATTTCAAAAAGAACTTTTTTAATATCAAATATTTCGTTATCTATAAAAATATTTTTTTATAATTTATTTTTATCTCTTAAAAAAATTATTCGTAATAGATTTTTTAGTAGATCAACTTCAGTTGGTATAGATGTTATGAAAAAAAGAAGTGGGGTTGTAGAAACAAGAAAGTTTGAAAGAATTATATCAAAAAAAATAAATAAAGTAGAATGTAGAATATCATCTCTTAAAGAACAAATAAAAAAGGAATTAGATATAATAAGATATAATATAAGATTGGAAGAAAATATGAAGAGAACTACTCAAACTAATGTTTCAGATAATATAACAATTAAAAATATTAAGGAAAAAGATTTGAAATCTGGTAAATTGGATAATTTGAGGAGAGAAATGAATGAATTTATAAAAGAGCTAGAAATGCTTAAAAGAACGGCAAGAAATGTCAATATTGATAATAATTTTCTTTTTATACGAAAAATTCTATTAATAGGTAAACCTTTATTTTATTTAATAACAACTTCAGGAAAATTTCTTAGTAAACAGTGTAATTATATTAAAGATAAAATAACATTATGTTTAAATTCTATTTTAAATAAATTTCTTAATAAAAACAATAAAACTAATATATTATAAACAATAAAATTAATATATTGTAATTTAATATTTATTTAATATTTATTAATAACAACTTCAGGAAAATTTCTTAGTAAACAGTGTAATTATATTAAAGATAAAATAACATTATGTTTAAATTCTATTTTAAATAAATTTCTTAATAAAAACAATAAAACTAATGTATTGTAATACTATATTGGTATATATGATATATATTTTATATTTATTATTTTTTTACTATTTAATTAGTAATTTTATACTAATTTAGTGTATAATATAAATTATAATGAAATAAATAATTTATATTATTAAATATATGAAACAAGAAAAAATAGATAACCCAGAAGTTCAAAATAAAGATAAAGGAACACAAGTAAAAGAATTTGAACTAAAAGATCTAAATCAAAAAAATCCAAAAATTGGAACAGGAGGACAAAAAGATCCAGAAACTGAAAAAGATCAATTAGAACAAACAAATCAATCAACAACTGAAGAACAAGGAACTGGAAAAGGAGAACAAGATCAATTAGAACAAACATATCAACCAACAATTGAAGTACAACATCTAAACTCAGAAATTTTAAATCAATCAGAAATTAAAACTAAAGATCCATCAAAAGATCAAGGAACTGGAAAAGGAGAACAAGATCAATTAGAACAAACATATCAACCAAAAATTGAAGATCAATCAACAACTGAAGAACAAGGAACTGAAACAGATCAAATAAATCAATCAGAAATTAAAACAGAAGATCAAGGAACTAAAGATCAATCAACAACTGAAGATCCAGAAATTAAAACAGATCCACTAGAAGATACAGATCCACTAGAAGATATAAAATACATATTTGAAGAATTAGCACAAGAAACTAAAGATCCATCAGATCAATTAGAACAAACAGATCCATCAAAAGATCAAGGAACTAAAAAAATAGATGAATCAAAAGATCAAGAAAATCAATCAGAAATTTTAAATCAAAAAAATCAAACTCAATCAGAAATTAAAAAACTAAAAAAACAAAAAACAAATTTAAAATCAGAAGTTAAAAAAGAAAAACCATCAGATATTGAAAAAAAAATAAATAATTTAGAAAAAAAAGTACAAGAAAGAACGCAAAAAGTAGAAAAAGATCAAAAAAAAATAGAAAAAATAGAAAAATTAGAATCTGAAATAAAAAGTTTAGAAAGTTCAGAAGGTATTCAAATTTTACTGAATGAAAAAAAAGCTTTATTAGAGAAAAAAGAAGAATTATTGAGTGATTTGCAAAAATCGGAAAAAAATTTAAATGATGGAAAAACAATAATATTAAATAAAGAAGCAAAAAAATTATTTAATAAAGAAATGACAGCATTAATTAAAGAAATAAAATCATTAATTAAAGAAGTAAATTTATTAAATCCTAGTATTAATAGTAAAAATAAGAAAGAAGATATTCAAGAATTATTAAATATTAAACAAAAAAAATTAAATATACTTGTTTATGATAAAATCAAAGGAACAGCTAAAAATGTAGCTAATAAAACTGAAAAAGTAGTTAAAAGTGTAGCTAATAAAACTAAAAATGTAGCTAAAAATGTAGGTAATAAAACTAAAAATGTAGTTGAAGATGTAGCTAATGGAGTTAAAAATGTAGTTGAAGATGTAGCTAATGGAGTTAAAAATGTAGTTGAAGATGTAGCTAATGGAGTTAAAGAAGTTTTTAAAGAAGAAATAAAAACGATAGAAAGCATTAATAAAAAAATACAAATTCAAAAAAATGAATTAAAAAAAGCAAAAGAAGCACAAATAAAAATAGAAAGTCCAAAAATAGAACAAAAAATAGATTATAAAGCTAAAAAAGCTTCTCTAAAATCTTCTATAGAGGTTTATAAAAAAGCAAAAATGAACTTGTATATTGAAACTCCTTTTTCTTTTTTGAAAAAAATTCCTATTGTAGGAAAGCTTCTTTTTAATATTATAACTATTCCTCTAAAAATTATGGCAACTGTTATAAGTAAAGCAATAAAAGCAATAAAAGGTATTAATAATAAAATAGCTAAAGCTTTAAGTAGTAAGAGTAAAAATAATCAAAGGCAAATACAGTAAAATTTTATATATAAATATTTTCTAAAAAATCTAATAATTTACTAATATTATAACTATTATAGAATAATTATTATTTTTCAAATAAATTTGGAATAAATTTAAAAAACAAAATTTTTATGCAACAAAAAAATCAATCACAATATTCAATTAAAGAAGAATCATGGAGTGGTGATTATAATAATTCACAACATTTTTTCGAAGAGCAAAAATTTGATGATAATAATCAATTACAAAATATCTTACATCAAGAAGAAAGTATCTTAATTGAAGATAAAGAAGGTTCGATAATTGAACAAAAACTACAAAATCAAAATTTAAGAATTCAAAAACTTGAACCACAAAAGCTCGAACCACAAAAGCAATGTCTTATAGTTAAAGGAGTAAAAAAAATGATCACAGATAGAAAATTTAACAACCCATTAGAAAACAAAAAAAATCAAGGTCAAAACAAAAAAAATTTTATTTAATTCTTTAAAGTTATTAATATAAACAAAATTAGAGTAATATAAATTTAATTATAAAAAATCATATGCTAAATTCATAGAGATACTATAAAAAATAAAAAAAACTTATAATATTTTTATGAATTTTTTAGATAATATTTTTATTAAATTAATTATTTATATTAATGGATTACATAATATCTTAGATAAATGTTGTAAAAACAAACCTTTTTTAAGAATTATGAGAATTCATTTACCAATACCATATTTATTGATTTTTACACCAATTTTATGGGTTATTTGTTCTTCAATAAAAGAAACACATCATTCTTTAAAATATTTATCTATTTTTTTATTACTATCTTTATTTGCAAGGAGTATTGGATGTATTATAAATGATATTTTAGATAAAAATATTGATAAAAATTGTAGTAGAACAAAAGATAGACCATTGGCTAGTGAACAAATATCTATTAAAAATGCCTTAATACTATTATTTTTTTTATTAATTCTACTCATTAGTATAGCAAAAATCTTTCTTTCAGATAAAGCTTTATTTATTTCTTTAATGTTTGGCCCATTAATTTTCATTTATCCCATTACAAAAAGATTTTGTAATTATCCTCAAATATTTTTAGGATTTATTTTTAATTTAGGAGTATGGCCAGCTTGGATAACTATTAGAAATGATTTTAATTTCATCCCATTTTTGCTATATATAGCTTCAGTATGCTGGACAATAGGATACGATATAATATATGCTCATCAAGATTATGATGATGATCTAAAATTAGGATATGGATCTATAGTTACTGCTACTGGAGAATCTGTAGAGCATATAATAATATTTTTTTATAGAATTTGTTTTTTATGCTTGGTAACAGCAGGTATACATCAAAATGCAGGATTTATTTTTTATATATTCATTTTTTTATCTGGATATATTTTATATTGGCAAGTAGAAAATTTTGATTTTAACAATCAAAAGAATTCAGGTGCACTTTTTAGAATAAATGCAATATTTGCTATATTAAGCTCATTAGGCTTTATATTTTCTTAATATTTTAATAAAATATAAAATATGCAAATAAATACAATTTTTGTTGTATTGCAAATACTAAAAAATAAAATTCTTACATTATATTATAATATGATATATAATTATAAATTATCTGAAGATGATACTTGAGCGCCAGGTCTAAGTTTTATCAATCCTGTTTTAATAATTATATCCCCATTTTGTAATCCACTTGTAATTATTCTACCATTCTTTGTAAGTGGACCAATAGTTACTGGTCTAATCTCTGCTATATTTTTATTATTTAATATATATACCATAACACCATTAGATGTATGTAATAAAGCAGAATCAGGAATAGTTATAGCTTCCTTCCATTTTATACCACGTAATGAAACTTTAACAAATTCTCCAGGTAATAAATGATAATTTTTATTAGCAACAACAGCTCTTAATTCAATAGATGATGTATCTTGATTTACTTTGCTATCTATATAATCAACCTTACCTTTATGTTCAAATTTATTCCCATTCTCTAAAAAAATATCAATTTCAAAATTTTTAGGAATATCTATTAATTTTTTTGTACGCATATCACGTAACATAGACATATCTTTATCACTATATGAGAAATATATATAAACAGGATCAATTTGTAGTATTTTTGTTAAAACATTTTGAGAATTTGCCGTTATTAAATTTCCTTCTGAATATTGTTTTTCACCAATAATTCCAGTTATTGGCGATCTAATTTCTGCATATGTAAGATTTTTTTCTGCTATTAAAAGATCAGCTTTTGCTTTTTGAAAATTGGAAAGAGATGTTTGGTATTGAGTTTTTACTTTTTCAAATTCTTCTTTACTTATTGCATTATAAGAAAAAAGAGTTTCTGATCTATTAAGATTATTTTTTGCAAAATCTAAAATTTGAGTAACATCATTAAGATTACTTTTTGCCTTTTTTATATTTTCTTTAAAAGGAACTGGATCAATAACAAATATAGGTTGCTTCTCAAGAATTAACTCTCCTTCATTATAAAGAATTTTTTGTAATTCTCCAGTAACTTGAGAACGAATATCAACATCCTTGTATCCTGCAACTCTCCCAGTATATATTAATTCTAATTCTTGATCTTTTGGAATAATTTTTTGTGTTGTAACATTAATAGAAGGTATTTGAATATTAGAATCATGTTTTTTATCTAATAAATTCTTTATTACTAATAATAAAAAAACTAATATAATTGCTATTATTATATTTTTTAATAACTCTTTTAGCGATTTTTGTGCTATTGGCATGATTAATTTTATAATGAATTATATAATACATCTATCTTAATAATATAATAATCTAAGTATTTATATTAAAATATATTTATAATTACAATTATATACTTTAATCAAATAAAAATAAACGCTATTACTATATGATTTTTTTATAAAAATATTATTATTCCTATTAACAATCTTAATGATTAGATTGTTGTATTAATAATATGTAATTTGAGTGAGAAAATTTGTGGTGATCCCGACGTGACTTGAACACGTGACCTACTGATTAAAAGTCAGTTGCTCTACCAGCTGAGCTACGGGATCTAATAACAAACAACAGATTAAGCTACAAAATTCACTGGTAGTCTAAAATGTCTGAGATAAAACTAGGAATTTTAACCCGATATATAATTTTATAGTATCATAATTATGATATTATACAAGAACTTTTTTATTTTATTTTTATGTCTAGTACAATAACATATATAATTTATATGAAAAAACAAAAAACAATATTAAACAATATTAAATATTTATTTTTTAATAAAGAATTATTTAATAATTAATTCTTTCTGTTATAGCTATAATGATAAATAATATAAAAGATATTGGTAAAAGTTTCTTCCATCCCAATGACATTAATTGATCGTATCTATATCTTGGTAATGATGCTCTAATCCAAATAAACATAAAAATAATAATTGAGACTTTACTAAAAAACCATATAAAATCTGGAATAATATGTAAGAAGTTTATATTAAAAGGCGGCATCCATCCACCAAAAAAACACAATACTAGCAATGCGCTCATTATAATCATATTAGCATATTCTCCTAAAAAAAACATAGCAAAAAGAGTTGAAGAATATTCAACATGATATCCAGCCACTAACTCACTTTCAGCTTCAGGAATATCAAATGGATGTCTATTTGTTTCGGCTAAAATAGCAATAAAAAATATGATGCTTACAGGAATTAAAAGAATCTGACTATGCCATGTTATACTAGCATGATTTATAACTATTTCTCTTAAGTTTATTGACTGATGAACTGTTATAACTGATAAAAGACATAATCCTATTACTATTTCATAAGATATCATTTGCGCTGCACTTCTAATAGATCCAAGAAAGGCATAAATTGATTGACTTGACCAGCCTGCTATAATAATACCGTAAACTCCTATTGAGGAAATAGCAATTAAGTATAATAAACCAATATTAATGTCAGAAATAACAAATTCAGATGTTATTGGTATAACAGCCCATCCACCTAGAGCAGTAATAAATGTTATCACAGGTGCAGCTAAAAAGAGCTTTACATCAGCTTTTTCTGGAATTATTATTTCTTTGAAAATTAATTTCAATGCATCAGCAATAGGTTGCAATAATCCATATGGTCCAGTAACATTCGGTCCTTTTCGAAGCTGCATAGCTCCAATTATCTTTCTCTCAAAAAAAGTAAGATATGCAACTGATAATATCAAAGGAATGATTAAAAATATTATTTTAATCAAACAATTATATATTTGTGATATTTCCATTTTTTATTACTATAAATTAACTATTATTTAATAATATTGCTATAATATAAAATTCTAACACTAACAAATTTATTTTTTATATTGATATTTTTTTATATCTAATAAACTATTAATAATAATAAAGTAAAATTTATTAATATTTAATATGAATTATATTAATTCTATTATTATGCTTAGTTTTTGCTACAAGATTTAAAATAATACCAATTCCACAAGATGATGCAATTAAAGCTGATCCTCCGTAGCTAATAAACGGTAATGTCATACCCTTTGTAGGAAGAATATTAAGTGTTACTCCTATATTAAATATAGATTGAAATGCTATATATGTTACTATACCAACTATTGATATTAAAGAGAAGTCATCTTTTGTTTGTAAAGATAGATATAAACTACGCAATACTATTGCTGCAAATAATGTTATAATTACGAGACATGGTATACTACCAAATTCTTCTCCAGCAACAGCAAATATAAAATCTGTATGAGAATCTGGTAAATGATATTTTACTATACCTTCTCCTGGTCCAACACCAAATGCTCCACCTCTACTATAAGAAGCAAGTGATTTTTCTATTTGATAAGTCAATGCATTACCATTATTAAAAAACAAATCTATTCTTTGATTAACATGAGGCATAGTAATATAACAAAATACAAATAGTATTAATATTAAACTACAAGAAATAATAATCCATATCCATGGTAAATTACTTATAAAAAGTTGAGTTAATATTGATAATGTTATTGTAATTGTCATTCCAAAATCTGGCTGAATAATAATTAAAGTTGCTATTGGAAGATGTATGAGAAAAACACAAAAAAAGCGTCCATTTTCAGTAATGAAGATATTTTTTAATGGAGAAAAAAAACTATTTTGATTATTATTTTGTTTTTCAAGATATTGTTTATTACTTAATATTTTTGCAATTATAAAAGAATAAAAAGGTTTTAATATTTCTGATGGTTGTACTGATACGCCTATAATATTGAGCCATCTTTTAGCCCCTTTATTTACATCACCAAAAAAAGGAAGTAGAATAAGACCTAGTACACTAAATATAAATCCAATATAAACAACTTTTATAAGATATTCTTCTTTTAAGAATGCTATAAAAAGCATTATAAATATAGAGCAGAAAGCATATACAATTTGATTAGCGAAAAAATGCATACTTGATATATTAATTCTCTCACTACTAGCAGGACCAGCAGTTGCTAACATTATTAATCCAAATATTATCATTATACAAACAAGTAAAAAAAGAATATGATCTATATTGCTCAATAATAAGGATATTTGTTTTGATGTTGTTTTTTTCATCATTTTATATACTTTATAGTTAGTTATCTGTTATTAGTTTAATAAGTTTAGAAAATATAATATTGTTCTATATATAATTAAGATAAAGTTACTTAAATTTATAAATTTCAATATAAAATTCTTTATAGATAAAAATAAGTATTTTAATTTCTTAAAAATTTAAAAAAATCTTTATTTTATATTTATTTATAATTTACATAATATATTTTTTTTTATAAATATTAAATTAATAATAGTACTTATTATATTTTTAGTAGTTTTGAGTAAAAATTCTAATAAAAGAATTATAGTTGGTCTTGGTAATCCTGGATTAAAATATAATAAAACAAGACATAACGTTGGTTATTTATTCATAGATTATATGATTAATAACTATCAGCTTTCTTATAAAAAAAAATTTAATGGATTACTTTTTGAAGCAAACTTAGAGGAAGAGAATATATTATTCTTTAAACCTTTAGATTATATGAATAATTCTGGTGATTCAATTTCAGAATTAATACATTATTATAAAATAGATTTATCTAATTTATTTATCGTACATGATGATATAGATTTAGGATTTTGTCGAATAAAAGTAAAAAATGGTGGTGGTAATGGTGGTCATAATGGTCTAAAATCAATTGATTTACATCTGAAAAGTAATAATTATTGGAGAATAAGAATTGGAATAGGTCGTCCTGATAATGGAATAATATCTAATTATGTTCTATCTGATTTTTCGAATCAAGAGATTAATAATCTAACAGTATTATTTGAAAAAATAAAAAAAAATATTATACATCTATTTTATCAAAAAATAGATATATTTTTAAATAAAATTAAATAATTACTTTTGTATATGTTGATTATTACCATTATTTGAAAATTCTTTTGTTTTTATTTGTGATTTATTATAACTAATTTTGATTGCACTAAGATATTTTGATGTACTTTGAGCTATTATGTTAAAAATTCTTTGAAAAAACAGTGGTTCTTTCTCTAAATTATTGTCAATTTTAATATTACTTTGCTGTTGAATATTATTCTGCTGATTGTTTCCTATTTCTTGTTGAATATTTTTCTGTATTTTAGTTTCTTGTTGAAAAGCTACTGTTGTTTGAGGATTTTGAGTTTGACCTGATAAAATATTAGAAAATTTTTTAGTTTTATCTATGTTCTTTTGTACATAAGGGTTTACATGAGAAACTTCTTTACTTGGTATCTTATTTGAAATTTCAGGTTTATTTTGTTGAATATTTTTCTGTATTTTACTTATTTCCTGTATTTTAGTTTCTTGTTGAATATTATTCTGTTGATTGTTTCCTGTTTCTTGTTGAATATTTTTTTCTTTAATAAGATTTATTACTTCTAATTCTGTCATTATTTGTTGATGTAACACTCTATTTTCTTCCATAAGGATCTTTATATTTTCATGAAATTTTTTTGAATATTCTCTCAATTTCTTTAAATTCTCTTTATTAGTAATATCTTCTGAATTTATTTTAGTATTGATTTTATTCATTAAATTTATAATATCTTCAATATTTTCGACATTTTTTTTATATTGAATCTTTAATTCTTGGATATTTTTAAGATATTGTTGCATATTTTTAATTAATATTAAATTACGTTAATATTAACTATTATATCATATAAAATTAAAAAATTTTAATAATTTTAAAAAAATTTAATAATTATATTAATTTATATATTATTTCTAATATATATAATAATATTATCTTAACTTTCTGGATCAACTGCTTGGTTATTATGACCTATTGAAAAATATAATTGAGGTTGATCTACTTCTCCTGTTTTTCCAACTTTAGCAACTATTTGTCCTCTTTTTACTTTATCTCCTTTTTTGACTAATATAACGTTATTATGTGCATATGCACTACTATAATTGTTAGCATGTTTTATTATAAAAACTTTGCCAAATTTTTCATCATTATCGTTAATATAGATTACTATTCCATCAGCAGTGGCTCTAACAGGTGTGTTAGCTAATGCTGCAATACTTATCCCTTCAGAGAAATCTTCACTCTGCTCTTCCATATGATGAATAACTTTACCATTAATTGGCCAAATATAAGATATATTATTTATTGGATGTGTAATTCTATAATTACTTGTAGAATATTGAACTTGTGATTTAGATGTAGAAGAATTTTCTATATTAGGAATGTTTTTATTATCTTTAACATTTAGATTATCAGAATTATTAGATTTTTTCTCTTCAGATTTTTTCTCAGTATTTTCTTTTATGGGCTTATTATTTAAAGCATTTTTATTAATTTTTGTATTGCTTTTAAGTTCTTCATTAATTTTAGGTGGTTCATTTACAACTAGCTCCCAAGTTTCTTTTACAGTAGAATTACTTTTTTCTTTTTTATTATCAATTTCTTTTAATTCTTTTAAATTACTGGATATATCATTTTCATTAAAATATTGATCTTTTGGTAAAAAATTTGGAGAACGAAAATTATTAGACTCAATTACATCTTCTTTATTTTTTATACTATTACTATAAAATTCTACATTATCATCTTTATTTTCTATATTTATAGTTCCACCGTATTTGTAGTAAAGATTACTTTTGTTTTCAACAACAACATTGTTTTCTCTTGTTGTACTACTACAACTTGAAAAAGTAACTGTAATAGTAAAAATTACTGAATAGAATTTTAAATAAAAATGAATTTTTTGCTTTTTCATTCGCATTTTAGGTAAAAATAGTTTTACTTTGATAATTAATATATAATTTTATCAAAGATTATGCTTTATAGCATTTTTTATGTCTTACTAAATTACCATATATTATATATTTTTATATAAAAATCAAATTACACTTATTTTTATAAAATAAAGTAGATTATAAAATTTGATATATAAAAATAATTGTATATAAAAATTAAAGTGTTAGATTTATGAATCTTAATAAAAAAATAAATATAAAAATTTATTTGTTATACTATTTTTTAGTATAACAAAAATATTTATTTATAGTATGAGTTTTCTAAATTTTATTCAAGATAAAATCTATTTAAAATAAAATATCAACTTAAAAATTCTTTATAGATAAATTTGTTACATTATCTATTATAATATCAATTCTAGCACTATTTTTTATATTATATCTTGTAGCTTAGATGCATACTCTTCATTAAATTGCTGACTAGTAACAGTAATTTCTTTTGTTTTAAAACAATCAAAAATAAACGTAATAACTTTTTCTTCTAGCACAGTTGCTTCAATTTTAGGTAAGTTCTTTTTATCTTCGTATTGCTCTTGTATTTTTTGTGAATCACCTGGATTTCTTAATATTTCAAGCTGTTTATAATCTTCAACATCTTCATCATTTACTTCTATTGAATATTTTTTTGCAATTTCTGCTAGAACTAATCCAACTTTAACTCTGCGACGAGCAATATTCATTATTTTTACTGCCATTTCATCTCGATTTTCTTTTTTATCGTTAGAAATTTTAGGCATTACTTCAGACCATAAAGATTTAAAATCTATTTCTATCATACTAGGAGGGATATCATCCATCTTAATAATTTCATCTAAAACTTCAAATAGCTGTTTTTTAGCATAAAGACGACTTAAAAATGTGAAATCTGCTTTAAGTCTTTCACTAATCATCTCTCTAAATTGATCAGTATTTTCTAAACCTAAACTTCTTGCGAATTCATCATTAAATTCTGTAGACTCTGCTTTTTTTATATTAGAAACAGTTACTTTAAATATACAATCTTTTCCTGCATTCTCTTCAATGTGATAATCATCAGGGAATCTTACTTTGATAATTTTACTCTCATTTACTTTCACACCAATAAGTTGATCCTCAAAGTCTTTAATAAATTGATTGCTTCCTATTATTAATTCAACACCTGAACCTGAACCACCATCAAATGGTTTACTATCTATTCTTCCATCAAAATCTATTATTAATTTGTCGCCATCAATTGCTTGATATTCAGGATCTGTTTCAACATAATCATTTGAAATGTTTTTTAGAGTTTCTATTGCTTTATTGATATCGTCTTCAATAACATTTAAAGAAAGAATTTCTATACGATCGTTAAAAATAGGATCTAATAAATCTATTGGAGGGATTCCACCAACTATTTCAAATTTAACATAACAACTTAGTTTTTTTCCTTTTTCAAACTCTTCAACATCAATTCCTGGAGGTGAACTTATAGTTAAATTTTCCTTTTTAATAACATACTGAAGCATTTGAGCAATTTTTCTATCTATAATAGATGTCAGTATTTTTTCTCCTAAATGTTTACGTGCAATATTCTTTGGAACTCTACCTTTCTGAAATCCTGACATTTCAAGATTTTCAGATTCAGCTTCAATTTTTTGCTCTGCTAAATCTATAATAGGATCAGCAGATGTCCAAATTCTATATTCAAATTTATTATCTCCTTCCTGTTTTACTAAAGAATATTCTATTTCAGTTCCAGATTTAACACTGACTTGGTTTTCAGCTTTATTGATACCAGAATTTATATCTATAATTTTATCTTTATCTTCCATTTTTATGATTTTAATTAAGTTAGATATATTAATTAAGAATAATTAACAATAATAATTCTATCATTTACAAACTCATATGTACATAGCAATTAAACCTTCTAAGATTAAAAATCAATAGCTGGCTATTTCTTATTTATTAAAAATAAATTTAATTTTATTTCTATATTATCAAAGAGTATTAATGTAGATATTTACATGAAACTACAAAATAAAATAGAAAATCTTTAAAATATTATGAAAATTAATTTTTTTGAATTTTTGTATAAATTTTTAAATAATATTTTGAATATTATTTACCCATATCAATGTATTATATGTAAAGAAGAGATTATAAGCAATATGCAATCACTTTGTTATAAGTGCTGGTGTGATTTAGATTTTATTGATGGGTATTGCAATATATGTGGAATTTTACTAGAAGGACAAGATTGTTATATCTGTCGTATAATTAATTATAAAAATGTATATTTAAAATCATTAAAATTTCAGTTAAATTATATAGATAAAATAATAACTCCTTTACATTATAATAAACAAATAAAAAATATTATAGCAGATTTTAAATACAATAAAAAACTAGGATATGCAAAATTTTTTGCAATTTTAATATTCCAAAAATTATATAAATATTTATTTGATGAATATTTTTTTTATCAAAGTAAAAAAACTCAAAATGTACAATGGTGTATTACTGCGATTCCATTACATAATATAAAACTCAAAAAAAGAGGTTATAATCAATCTGATATTTTAGCAAGATCACTATATAAGCTTCTTTTTAACTTATCTTCAATGGATAAAACAAAGAAAAATAGTATAATGTATAATATTAATAAAATATATAATTTTTTGCCAGAACAAGATTATAATTCTTTAAAAAATCTATCATATTATAATAATATTCTTAAAAGAATAAAAAATAATAAACAACAAGCGAATTTATCTTTAACTGAACGTATAGAAAATGCTAGGGGTATATTTTCAGTTGATTGTAATAATCAATTAATAAATGGAAAAAACATAATACTTGTTGATGATGTAATAACAAGTGGATCAACTATAAATGAAGCTGCAAGAGTTTTAAAAGAAAAAGGAGCTAACTTAATATATGGTGTTGGGATAGCTAAAACATCATTTCATGAAAAAAATGAATTTATAATATAAAAATTCAATCAAAAAGAATAATTAATTATATTTTAATATAAAAATAATAATAAATACTATATAATAAATATAATTGATAAAAATTAATTTTTACTAAAAAAATATATATTTATAATTTTATTAATTGAAATACTGAAATGAATATTGATATAACTAAAATAATACTTTCAATTTCTTGCTTATTATTAGGGTCTTTAGCTCTAGGAATGACATATTGTATACACAAAATGTGTAATTATAAAAACGTACTAAATTCAGAACAAAATAACAAAATAACAAAATAAATATTATAAAATAAAAATTGTTTATCTATTTATCTGAAAGTTGGATTTTGATGAATCATACATTAAATCGAAAGTGAATAATATCACCATCCTGTACAATGTATTGTTTTCCTTCTATCCTCATTTTACCAGCATCTTTGGCTCCATTTTCTCCTTTATAATGTATATAATCATTATAACTTATGGTTTCTGCACATATAAATCCTTTTTCAAAATCTGAATGTATAATACCTGCTGCTTGTGGAGCAAAGAACCCTCTTTTTATTGTCCAAGCCCGTGCTTCTTTAGGTCCTATTGTAAAAAACATCTGAAGATCTAATATTTTATATGCACATTGAGCAATACGATCTAAACCACTTGAGTTCATACCCATTTCATTAATAAATGATAATCGTTCATTAAAATCATTAATTGATGCAATTTCTGATTCAATTTTAGCTGATACTAAAACAGACTCTATATCTTCTTCTTTAAATTTAATAAGATCACTATAATTATTACCAGTATTTATTTCAGATTCTCCAACATTACATATATAAAAAAATGGTTTTGTAGATAATAATTGCATATTTTTTATCATTTTATCATTATCTTTTGTAATTAAACTACGTGGTGATAATTTTCCATTTTCAATACAAGATATAATATCTATGCTAATTTTTAATATATCATTAGCTTCTGGACTAATTTTAGCTTTTTTTTCAAGAGATGGTAAACGTGAGCGTAAACTATCAAGATCTGCTAATAAAAGTTCCATTTTAATTACTTCTGCATCTTGCAATGGATTAACTTTACCATAAACATGAATAACATCATCATCTTCAAAACATCTAAGAACATAAGCAATAGCATCAACTTCTCTAATATGACCTAAGAATTTATTACCTAATCCTTCACCCTGACTAGCTCCTTTTACTAGTCCCGCTATATCTACAAACTCAAGTTGAGTTGGAATTATTTTTGCTGAAGATGCAATATTAGCAAGATTATTAAGGCGCTCATCAGGAACAGCAATTATACCATTATTAGGTTCTATTGTACAAAACGGATAGTTAGCGGCTTGTGCTATAGAACTACCAACTAATGCATTAAATAATGTAGACTTTCCAACATTAGGTAGCCCTACTATTCCACATTTTAGAGTCATTTACTGATTTAAAAAATTCTATGAATAATATTTATTTTAAGTTAAATTAATAATTTTATATATTTTTAATTAATAGATTTATTAGATATTTTTTAATATAAAATTATAAAAATAATCTTTAGTAATGTTATTACTAATTATTTACATATTATTATTATATATACAATATATATTCTTCATTATTATATAATCTTGATTATTGCTTATATATATTACTTATATATATTATACATATTATACATTATGTATTAATTAAATAAATAATTTAAATAAATGTATTAAAAAATGAGATCAACACGTAAAGTAGTTATAACAGGAGTTGGATTAATTACCCCACTTAGCATTAAAACAGAAAAGAGTTGGGAAAAAATTATAAATGGTGAATCTGGAATAAAATCTATTCCATCTACTCTTTTTCCATTAGATGATTTACCATGTAAAATTGCTGGATATATTCCAGATAAAAAAAATGATTCAGAAAATGGTTTTTCTGCTGAAGATTGGTTATCTTCAAAAGAAATAAAATCAATGGATCGTTTTATTCAACTTGCAATGGTAGCTACAAAACAAGCAGTTGAAGATTCATGTTATACTCCGGATACTTATGATAAAAAAATTCGATCTGGTGTACTAGTTGGATCTGGGATTGGTGGACTAATAAGTATTGAATGTAATTCACATATTATTGTCGATCGTGGACCTCGTCGTGTTAGTCCTTTTTTTATTCCATCAAGCTTAATTAACTTAACATCTGGACATATATCTATTAAATATGGATATAAAGGTGTAAATTTTTCAATTGTTAGTGCTTGTGCTACTGGAGCTCATTGCATCGGAGAAGCAGCACGTATAATAGCATGCAATGATGCTGATGTTATGATAGCTGGTGGTACAGAAGCTGCAATATCATATGTAGGTTTTGGTGGATTTACTGCAGCTAAAGCATTATCAACTAACTATAATCATGTACCTACACAAGCTTCTAGACCATGGGATAAAGGAAGAGATGGATTTGTTATGGGAGAAGGTGCTGGCATAGTAATATTAGAAGAATATGAACATGCAAAAGCTCGAAATGCTAAAATTTATGGTGAAATAATAGGATATGGGTTGAGTAGTGATGCATACCATATAACTGCACCAGATGAAACAGGAGATGGTGCATACCGTGCTATGAAAATGGCTTTAGATAAAGCGGGAATAAATGCAGCAGAAATAGATTATATCAATGCACATGGGACATCAACACCTATAGGTGATATGGTAGAATTAAAAGCTATGAGAAATATTTATAAAAATCAAGATTATAGACCTATTATATCTTCAACTAAATCTTCAATTGGTCATCTTCTTGGAGCATCTGGAAGTGTTGAAGCGATTTTTAGCTTACTTAGTATGAGAGATAATATCATTCCTCCAACACTTAATCTTAACGATCCAGAAGAAAATACTTTAGATTTCGATTTATGTCCTAATGTTGCAAAGAAAGCTAAATTGAACTATGTAATGTCTAATTCTTTTGGTTTTGGCGGTACAAATTCTTCATTAATATTTAAAAAAATATAAAAAAATATTTTTATTAAATCTTATTAAAATTTACATTTATATACTTCACATTATTAGTGTTATACAATATTATCAGTATATCAAATTACTTTTTATAATGGTAACTTGGTTAATTTTTTAAGTATCTTAGTGTTACTCAAGTATTATTTTTATATTATTATTTTTATCATTTTGTATTAATTATTTTATATTTTTTATATGATTATTAGAGGAAAACAAAAAAATTGGCAAGTTGTAATTGGTTTGGAAGTTCATGCTCAAATGAACACTAAATATAAACTCTTCTCTCCAATGAGTAAAACTATTTTTGGGGAAGAATGCAATTCTCAAGTTTCATTTATAGATGTTGCTCTACCTGGGACTCTTCCTCGGCTTAATTCAGAGTGTGTTGATATGGCAGTTAAAACAGGTTTAGCGATATCTGCAAGAATTAATGAAAAATCTATATTTGATAGAAAAAATTATTTTTACTCCGATTTGCCTCAAGGATATCAGATAACTCAGATGTATCATCCAATTATAAATGATGGAAAAGTTGAGATAGAATTAGAAAATGGAATAACAAAAATAATCAAAGTTGATAGAATTCATATTGAACAAGATGCAGGAAAAAATATACATGATGAATCATTAGATCATACTCTCATAGACTTAAATAGAGCTGGAATTGGGTTAATGGAAATAGTTACAGAACCTAGTATGCGAGCTCCAGAAGAAGCAGGTGCTTTTTTAAGATCTTTAAGAATAATAATGCGTTATATAGGTTCATGTGATGGAAATATGGAAGAGGGATCTATGCGTTGTGATGCAAATGTTTCTGTTATGCCTGATAGTTCGAATTTTTTAGGAACAAGAGTAGAATTAAAAAATTTAAATTCTATAAAAAATGTTATGCGAGCAATTGAAATTGAATCACATCGTCAAGTTGAAATATTAGAATCTGGAGGTATAGTAAAACAAGAAACAAGGCTTTTTGATCCTGATAAACAAATAACAAAATCAATGCGTAATAAAGAAGATCTTGCTGATTATAGATATTTTTCTGATCCAAATCTTATACCAATAATATTGACTCAAGATTATATAGAAAAAATTCGCCAAACTTTACCAGAAATGCCAAAGGATAAAATTAATAGATACATTAAAGATTTTTGTATTACTATAGATCAAGCTAAAATAATAGCAAATGATAAAAATAATGCAATATTCTTTGAGAAAATGGTATATCATGGAGCTCAACCTAAAAATGCAGCTAATTGGATGATAAGTGAATTATTTTCTTATATTAAAGATATTGATACTTCTCCTGTTAGCGCTGAGAATTTAGCTGATTTAGTTATACTAATTGATAAAGGTAATATATCTGGCAAAATTGCTAAAACTATACTTGAGAAAATGTTTATAGAATGTAAATCAGCTAATGAAATAATTGCTTTGGAGAATTTAAGCCAAATTAATAATAAAGATGATATAATAAAAATTATAAAAGATGTTATATTAAATCATCCAAAAGAAGTTGATGATTATAGATCTGGAAGAGTTAAGTTATTTGGATTTTTTGTAGGACAGATTATGCAACGTAGTAAAGGTATGGCAAATCCTACATTAGTTAATGATCTATTAAAAATAGAATTAAAATAACCAACAAACTATTCTATTATAAGAGTATATAATCTAATAGTAGGTAGTCATATATATATTAGATTAATAACAGTCTGCCAATAGAAAGATTGACGGAAAAGGAATTAAATACTCATATAAACATGATGCAAAGATCCAATTTTATAAATAAATGTAGAGAAATTATACACTTAAACGATATATGAAAATACAAAAGATTAACATATCATAAATTTAAATGGTGGAGACAAACGGATTCGAACCGATGACCCTCTGCTTGCAAAGCAGATGCTCTACCAACTGAGCTATGCCCCCCATAATTGGAGCGGGTGAAGGGGATCGAACCCTCGACCCTAACCTTGGCAAGGTTATACTCTACCACTGAGCTACACCCGCCCTACTATGTGTTGTTGATTTTATTATATATAATATACTAAATCAAGAAGTTTTTTTATTAAAAATTAATATTTATTAAATTAAACATTCAAAGTATTATTATCTAATTAATATGCTATACCTGAATATGTAAAAGATGAATATGTAAAAATTTACTCAATCTCTAATAATTTATGAATTTGTAGTGATAATATTCCATTGAATTCTGTTACAGCTTTAATTGTTGCATTTATATTTTCTTTATTTTTTAAAGAATTATTTTCATCTATTGGTTGAAAATATATTTTACTATTAGGAACTTGTTTTTTATAAATTTCTAACCCTTTTTTTAATATTTTTAGATCAGAATAATAATATATTTGATTTAGTTGATTGGCTTTCTCCTTTATTTCTATATAGTTTTTTTTAGAACAAATTAAAAATTTAAAAGCAATTATATTATTTACAAGTTTACTGTTTATAGGCCAGTAACATCCACTATTTATCTTTGGAGAACAAACTATTTCAGTATTTTTTGGAATATCATAATATAAAGTTCCATTACTCTCTATTTGAACAATATGCTGATATTTTAATAGTAATTCACAAAGAGGACCTATGTTCTGTCTAAATGGTTCTCCTCCTGTGATAACTATTAATTTAGGAAGATTATTAAGATTATATTTTTCATCTAATTTTTCTGATAAATCAAATTTATTATACCAATCTGAGAATTTTTTTTTAATTAATTCATATATTTCTAATATTTCAATCAATTCATAATCCTCAAATTCTGTATCACAAAAATCACAAGATAAATTACATCCAGATAATCTAATAAATACAGCAGAATATCCTGTATATGGTCCTTCTGCTTGCAATGTCCCAAATATTTTTTTTACTTTAAGTATTTGACCATTAGTTATTTCTTGTTTTAATTTTTTATTTTTACCAAACATATAATTATTTCACGTCAATAAATACCATATCCAAAAGATATTCTTGGATTATCTTTTTGATCGTAATTTTTAGATCTAATTACTTTTCCAAAATCTATTCCTATTTTTCCTAATGGAGATTCCCAAATAAACCCAAAACCAATAGAAGTTCTTAAATATTTATCGTCAAATACCATAGATTTACTGAGTCCAACACTATTTTTTGGAATATCGATTCCATGACTATCTCCAGCCTCAATAAATAAAGCTCCTTTAATATCTATTTCTTTAGGTAATCCTATAGGAAATGTGATATCAGCACGTCCAGAATAATATTTCTTTGCACCTAATGCATCACCAGTATTTTTATCACGTGGTCCAATTCCTGTGACAGAAAATCCACATATATCATACATTCCCATCATATAAGAATCATCTATGCGAATGGAATTATTATCATAACCATGTATTACACCTGCCTTAGCTGATAAACTAAAGACAAATTTTTGATTGCTATCAATTGATAAATGATATGAACCACTTATAGTATTACGGATATATTTATTATTACCACCTATTCCAGAAATACTTTGACTTATAGAAATCTTATAGCCTTTTTTAGGATTAGCATTATTATCGATGGTATTATAAATAAGAGTGTTATGTATAACAGATGATAAAGTTTTATCTGGTTGTGATGTGATAAATGGTGAAAGTTGTGAATCAGATTTTTGTATATGATCTAAACTAATTGAATAACCTACTCTATGTAATAATTTATCATTCAAATGATATCCTATATTAATACCAGAAGAATTTTTATCAATAATATAATTTTTACGTGATATATTATTATCGTCAAAATTTAGATTATAAATATAATTATCATCATTATCTGTACCACCAACAAAATTTTTATAGCTTGATGTAGATATATCAAATCCAAGTATCATATTTTTATTCATGAAATATGGATCTGTTATATTAAAGCCTATAATTCTACTTCTTGGGCCACACTGTAGTTCAACACCAATTTCTTTACCAGTACCTATTATGTTTCTCTCTCTGGTTGATATTCCAAAAGTTAAACCATCTTTAACACTATATCCCATATTTATACCTGCAGTTCCTGTACCTTTTTCTTGAACTGTAATATCAATATCAACTTTATCTTTAAGATAATCGTCGTTTTTATTTTTTATATTTTCTACATTTTTATCAGAAAAAGAATTAATTTCTATATTTTTATCAAGATTATAAGATAATATATCATCATTTTTATAATTAATATCATTTAAATTAATTAAATATGAATTTTTTGATGAAGCTTGACTAACTTTTAATTTTACTTCACTAAAATAATCTAGATTATCAATTCTCATTTTTGAGTAATCAAGAATTTCTCTACTAAACGGATCACCTTCAGATAATCTTATCTCTCTTCTTATAACTTCATCTTTAGTTCTTACATTTCCATCAATATTTATACGATTGATATAATATGGAGTTTGATTTAATACAATAAATTCTGTATTTAACACATTATCATTTTTATCCTTTTTATTTATTCTATCAATATTTACAAAAGCATATCCTTGATTTTCAACTTCTTTTTTTATTTTTTCTTTTAAATTTTCTATATCATCTTCGTTAAAATTAGAATTTTTTGATTTATTTAATTTAAATTTATAATCTGAAATTATATTTTCTAAAGGTAATAAATCAATATTTTTTATTTCACTATTTACAGAAATACTACCACAATCATAGTGTTTACCTTCATCTAAAATAAACGTTATAACTGAACCATTTTGATCCGGAGATATTTCAGTAACAATATTTGTTATTTTAAAATCAATATATCCATTTTTCATATAAAAATTTCTTAACATAATTTTATCCCCTTCTAAACGTGCCTGGTCAAAAAAGTCAACAGGTGATAAAATATACCATGCATATTGTCTAGATATTATTATATCTTTTAATTTTGAAGAAGAAAATGCATTGTTACCAACAAACTGTATGCTATTTATTTTCATTTTAGGTGATTCATTAACAACAAATATTAAGTTTACTCTATTTTTATCTAACTTAATTATTTTTGGAGTAACATTTGTCATAAGATATCCACGTGATTTATATAAATTACTTATTGTTACAGCATCTTGAAGTACGATATCTTTCTTATATGTATCTAAAGGCTTACTCTTTATTGTTTCATATATAACTCTACTTATAATCTCATTATTACCTTCAATACTGACTTGAGCAAGAACAGGATTTTCAATAAGTTCTATTTTCACAATACCATCTAAGAATAAAATATTTATTCTATTATAATGACCTGTAGAATAGAGTTTCTGTATAGCATTATTTGTAACATCATCAGTATAATAATTACCTATAGATATCTTGCTTATTGAAATAACGCTTTCTTTTGGCCAAATTGAATCACCTATGACTTCTATATTTTTTATAATCTTATTAGAAGTTTGCTTATCATCATTTTTATTAATAATATTATTAGATTGTATTTTTTTTACATTAATTTTTTTTATCTCATTTGGAGACTTTTTCTGTTTGTTTAGTAGATTATTTTTTTTATTTGAAGGAATATTATTAGATTGTATTTTTTTTACATTAATTTTTTTTATCTCATTTGGAGACTTTTTCTGTTTGTTTAGTAGACTATTTTTTTTATTTGAAGGAATATTATTTTGCATTGCAAGAAGTGAATCAGAATCACTTATAAAATTAAATGATAATAAACCACAAAATAATGTTAAAAAACATATAAAGCGTAACATGTATACCTAAAAACAATAAGAAAGATAAATTTGTGATCTTATACTCTATTGATAAAATTTTAAAATTTATACATATATAATATGTATTAAACTATAAGGTATTAAAAGATGTATACACATCTAAAATTCATCTAAATAGAGAAATAATGTCTTTTGATATAGCAAAAACCATTAGCAAAATCAATATGGCATACCCAACTTGCATAATTCTATGATATAATTGTTTATTGAGTCCTTTACCGATTATCATTTCTATAATATAAATTAATAAATGTCCCCCATCTAGGCCAGGAATCGGCAATAAATTTATAAATCCTAAATTTATTGATAATATAGATATAAATACTAAAGTATGCTTTAACCCTTTAGATATTGACTGCATAGAAATTTGAAAGATTTTTATTGGCCCACCTATTTCAATAGAATTTTTTCCTAATATAATATCAAATATCCCATTAATCATTTGATAATTCATGGATATTACTCCATTAAATGCTTCAGTAATTGCATCTATAAAAGATATATTTTCATTTATAACTTTTTCAAATCTGATACCAATATTACCTAATGCACGATTGAAGACTAGATTTTTCTTCTCGCCATTCTTATGCTCAATAGTTATAGATATATTATTATTTTTTTGTTCTATTATTTCTTGTACTAAAAAATCATTACGACCATTAAATTCTACAACTTTATCACCAGGAACAATCCCAAACTTTTCTGCTATAGTATTAGATTCAACTTGTGTTATCTCAGGACAAATTATCATTTTACCATAGGAAATCAGAACTATAAAAATAACAATAAAACTTAATAAATAATTAGCTAATGGTCCAGCGAATGCTATTAAAGCTTTAGATAATGGAGGACTTGAATCGAAAACGATGGTATCATCATTATTTTTTTGATCATTTTCATCATCAGAGTTATCCTTGTCAAAAGAAACATATCCGCCTAAAGGAAAAATACATATCTTCCATTCAGTTTGATATTTATCATGAAAACTATATAATTTTTTACCAAATCCTATTGAAAATGTTCTTACTTTAACTTTTCTCAATCTAGCTGCAATAAAATGTCCAAGTTCATGAATAAATATTATGATAAGAAGTATACTAATAGTATATACTATAATCATTGTTTTTTTATAATTTTTGTATAGTTTATTTTTATTGGATTATTTATCATTATTTTTATATGTATGCTATATAAATTTATACTATACAATATTTCAAATAAAACAATTTATATATTTTTATAATAAAAAGTATAAAGTTAAATAATTCTATTAAAAAAATTAAAATAAAAAATTTTGAAGTAAACATTTATAGAACACAATAATTATTCATATAGTTTAATGCATTATTAATACCATTAAGAGAATAATAATCTATTGCTATATTTCCTGATATATCAGATGTATATAATATAATCATTTCGTCCATATCAGTTCTCATTTTATTAATAATGTTTATATTATTATATCTACTAATTTCTTTATAAAAGAAATTATTATTTAGTCCTATACTATAATATATACCGCTTATATAAATAGTTGGATTACTTTCTATTACAAAGCCTGATGATCCACCTAAAATAAATTTTTCGTAACCAAAATGATGAATCATAATATATGGTTGATTTCTTATACCAGAATAAAGAGCAGAACGAAGAGGTTTAGAAATAATATGACAAGTAAATTTAGTTGTTCCAACTCGTCTAACGATTACATCCCATTTCCCGTATGTTATTACTTTTTTTGTTTCCCATTTATGCCATGATAAATTATTTTTTTTATCAATCTCATCTATATTAAAAATAGTATCAGATTTTTTATTTATATTTTTTTTTTCATTTTGTTTATCTTTTTGTATTACTTTAATATTATTTTTATTCTCTGATTCTTGTTTTTTTGTCTCGATAAAGTTTTTTTTAAAAAAATCATCCTCTAATATCTCTTTATTATTTTTGATATTCATCCAATCAGTGTTGTCATCTATTTTTTCTTGATCAAGAGATCCTTTTATATTTAAATTATTATCTGCAAATGATTTATTAAATAATATATATTTTTTTAGATAATTATTTTGTATAAAAAATAAATAAAATAAAAAAATAATAATAATTATTTTTTTTATTGATATTTGTTTCTTTATCAAGTTTATTTTTGATTTTTTCATAAAATTTTTATATATTATAATGCAAAATTGATAAAATCATATAAAAAAATATAAAAGTTAATATATTTGAAATTAGTATTTGTTACTTATTTATAAAGATATAATATTCACTAATATTCTTGTTATAAGTTTCTACTTATGATAGTTAATTTGAATTATGTTGTTAAATGTTTTTTCTATAGACAAATTCTATATGTAAAAAATATGACTATTTTTTACGATTTTAATATATAAAAAAAAATAATACAAATTGTTATACCAACAAATAAAATTTATTTTAAACAATAGATTAATAATTTACAGTATGTTCAAAGTTAAGAATAATTTATCATTAGTATTAGTAATTATTTTATCACTAAAAATTTTTTTTTCATTTAAAAATGAAATTTTTGCTGAAAATAAAGCAAAATTTGCAATTTTAGCGGATTATAATACAGGTGCTATTATTTATGAAAAAAATGCAGATGAAAAAATGTTTCCATCTTCTATGACAAAAATTATGACAACATATTTATTATTCTCAGCACTTGATAGTAAACAAATAACATTAGATCAAAAATTACAAGTAAGCACAAAAGCTTCCTCTATAAATGGATCCAAAATGTTTATTAAAGAAGGATCATATGTTAGAGTTGATGATATTATCAGAGGAATTATTGTACAGTCTGGAAATGATGCATGTATTGCTTTATCTGAAAATTTATCAGGGACAGAGTCTGCATTTGTAGAAAAAATGAATCTTACTGCAGAACAATTAGGAATGAAAAATACAAAATTTGTCAATTCATCTGGTTGGCCAAATCCAGAGCAAGTAACAACTGCGCGTGATCTTGCTATTCTTTCAAAAGCATTAATTCATGATTTTCCACAATACTATCATTATCATAGTGAAAAAGAATTTAAATATAATAATATTCTTCAACAAAATCGTAATTCTCTTTTATCAATAAAAAGTGTAGATGGAATTAAAACTGGAAGAACTGAATTAGGTGGTTATGGTGTGGCATTTAGTGCGAAAAAAGATGGTTATCGTATTATAGGAGTTATAAATGGATTAAATAGTGCAAAAGAAAGACATGAGTCAGCTGCTGAATTAATATCTTTTAGTTTTAATCAATTTACACATAAATTTATTTATAAAAGTGGTGATATAATTGGAGAAACAAATGTTATTTATGGAAATAAAAGAAAGATAAATGCTATTATTACATCTGATATTACAGTCTTCATACCTAAAATATTTAGCAAAAATGAAAATAATTCTTTAAATCAAAATAATCCATTAATAGAACTTTATTTAAAACAAAATATCAAAGCTCCAATTAAAATTGGTGATAATTTAGGATATATTCTTTTTAAACAAAGAATGCTTGCTGGTAATGAAATTAAAATACCAGTTGTAGCAAATGAAAATATAAATAAAGGTTCTTTTATAGAACATTTAGCGCAAAATATATCATTTTTAGTTGCTAAATTTATTTAAAACAATTTTTTCCCTATAAAAGACAGAGATATTAATCAACCATTAGTATAAATATTTAACATTTTATTGTACATTGCCATTTGTTGTTGTGTAATAGCTTTTGCAACTTCTAGTTCTTTAGAGATTAGATTGATATCAACTGCTCCTTCTTGTCTTTTTATATCACTTGTACCATTATATAGTGTGCTTGAGTATAATTCTATAACTCTTTTTAATTCATTTTTTCTATCAATAATATAGTTTTTGATTAGGTTGATTGCTTCTCCTGGAGGAGAACATAATGTTTGTATTCTTTGTGGAATATCATTTACTAATTGTAAAATTTTTTGATTATTAATATGATTTATAGAATAATTGTTTTTATCAAAACTATCAATTATCAAAGTTAAAGATGCAACTAAACGTTGAATAGACGGATCATTTGCATTTATACCATATGTAAAATTATTTTCACCAAGGTATAATTTTTTCTTTGAATTATTACCTTTATAATAATATGCATTTGTATAATCACCATTTACATTAGGTCTATCTATTTTTCCTGGAATTGGAGGATGATCTCTTGATGTGCCAAATGCGTAACCATGACCATATTTTGAATTTAAAACTATAACTAATTCTTCAAGTAGTGATTGACATTTAATATAAACAAAAGATGTATCTCCTCTAGCATCTAAATAAAAAGAAGATAAATTTTTTACTTTATTACTAATTTCATATAAATGTTCTATGTATCCACAATATTTTTGCAATTTAAAGATAATTTGTTCTTTTTCATCAATATCATTTTTAATGAAATCAGCTTTTGACCTCATCTCAATATTTTTTGGTATACACATTGGATCAACATCAATGAAATCTTTGATTTCAACTCCATCTTGCCCGCTTGCTTTTTGTATTGCTTTATTCATGTTTTTATTAATACCTTCAATGGTACGAGTTATATTATTATATTGAACTATTGTTGATCCCATTTTTATATTAATTTATAAATGTGGTTGATTTTTACTTTTTATCTGTTAATTTAATTTTAAATTAATTAATTTTTCGATAATTTTTTGCATTATAAATAGTAGCTTATAGCTATAATTTAGATTGTCAATTTGCATATATAAGTATAGAAACTCATTTATAATGATGTTTTTATTAATAATTTTATTATCAACTTAAGAAATGAAGTACAAAAAAGATATCAATAAATATTATGTAACAACCCCTATTTATTATGTCAATGATAAACCACATATAGGTCATGCATATACAACTATTATTGCAGATACATTAGCTCGTTCTGCTAAAATTAACAATAACGATGTTTTCTTTCTTACTGGAACTGATGAACATGGGAAAAAAGTCGAGCAAAAAGCATTATCCTTAGGTATTACACCACAAGAATTAGTTGATGATTTAGCACCATCTTTTAAAACGTTATCAGAATTAATGTCATGTTATCCAAGTTACTTTATTAGAACCACAAATAACAAACATAAAAATTTTGTTCAAAAAATATGGAAAGAAATGGAAAAAAGTGGAAAAATATATTTGGGAAAATATAGTGGTTGGTATGCAAATTCTGATGAATGTTTTTATGAAGATAGCGAAATAATTGATGGAAGAGCACCTACAGGAGCAAAAGTAGAATGGTTAGAAGAAGAATGTTATTTTTTCAAATTAAGTGAATTTAAAGATGATCTTTTAGAATTTTATAAAAAAAATCCAGATTTTATTAAACCAAAAGAACGCTATAATGAAGTAATTAAATTTGTTAATAATTTGCGAGATCTTTGTATTTCTCGTTCATCATGTAGTTGGGGCATAAATGTTCCAGATACTGAAAAAAAACATGTTATATATGTTTGGTTAGATGCGTTATTTAATTATATATCAGCTTTGTATATAGTATTTGATGATAATGAATTTAATGATGATAAACCAATAGATCTTGATATATTAAAAGAGTATTTTTGGCCATGTAATTTACATATAATTGGAAAAGATATATTGATGTTTCATGCTGTATACTGGCCTGCATTTTTGATGTCCTTAAATATTACACCACCTCATCAAATTCTTGCACATGGATGGTGGACAAATGAAGGACAAAAAATTTCTAAATCTATAGGAAATGTAATAGATCCATTAGAAATTATAAAAACAATACCAGCTGATTGGTTACGTTATTTTATGTTGAGAGAAGTGCCACTTGGTCTTGATGGAAATTACTCAGAATTATCGTTAAAAACACGTATAAATGCTGATTTAGTAAATAATATTGGAAATTTGATCCAAAGAAGTATATCTCTTATAGTAAAATATTTTGATGGTATAATTGACAATTCATCATATGATTATGATACATCTAATAAATTAGAGTTTTCTTTAAAGTTAGAAATTAGTAAATTAAATACAGATGTTCATAGTTTAACTATGTCATACAAGATACATGAAGCGTTAGAAAAAATCATTATGATTGGTAGAATGGCAAATATTTATATAGATAGAGAATCGCCATGGAATTTAAAAAATGATTTATTGAAAATGCATAAGATTCTAAAAATACTGGCTGAGGTAATAATAGTAATTGGTATAGCTTTTCAACCATTTATGCCAATATATTCTTTAAAAATCTTAGAAATTTTTGGAATAAAACAAAATATATTTATTATAGATAAAAAATTTGCTATTAATAAGCAAATTGAAAATAATAATTTTATATTTGATGAGAAAAAACATGATATTAATTATTATAATAAAAAAGAACATTATAATATAATAAATTCGCTAGATTTAAATAATTGTATTTTGTATGAAAATGCAGAATCTTTAATTAAAGATTATAATAAAATAAAATTACCAAAGAATTTTATTTTCCCAAGAATTAATGATTAAATTAATTATTATTACACTATCTGACTAATTATAAGTATTTATTATGAAATTAAATGAAATTAGAAATATATTTCTAAAATTTTTTTCAGAAAATTATGATCATTTAGAAGTTAAATCTAGTCCATTAATTCCACATAATGATCCTACGCTTCTTTTTACTAATTCTGGAATGGTACAATTTAAGAATTGTTTTACTCATCTAGAAATACCTCAAAGCAAGCGTATTACAACTGCTCAAAAATGTTTGCGTGCTGGAGGAAAACATAATGATTTAGAAAATGTCGGATATACTACTAGACATCATACATTCTTTGAAATGTTAGGAAATTTTTCTTTTGGTGATTATTTTAAAGATTTAGCCATAGAAATGGCTTGGAAATTTATTACAGAATATTTATTAATACCTAAAAATAAGTTATATATTACTATATATTATGATGATGATGAAGCACAAAATATATGGAAAAAAATAACAGGATTTGACTCTTCTAGAATTATTAAAATAAAAACATTAGATAATTTCTGGTCTATGGGTGATAGTGGTCCGTGTGGTCCATGTTCTGAGATATTTTATGACCATGGAGAGAAGTATTATGGAGGTCTTCCAGGAACACCAGATCAAGATGGGAGTCGTTTTGTGGAGATATGGAATTTAGTATTTATGGAATATGAGCAATTACAAAATAGTGATAGAATCAGTTTACCAGATAAATCGATTGATACTGGAATGGGTTTGGAAAGGATAGCTGCAGTTATACAAGGAGTAAATGATAATTATGATATTGACATATTTAAAAATATTATTAACACTTCCCGCGAGTTATCTGGAGATATAAATATAAAAGAGAATATTTCTTCTCATAAAGTTATAGCAGATCATGTCAGAGCTGCTTGCTTTATGATTGCTGATGGAATAATTCCCTCAAACGAAGGAAGAGGATATGTTTTAAGAAGAATACTAAGAAGAGCTATTCGGCATGTTCATTATACTAAAAGTAGTGATTTATTGTTGTATAGATTAGTTGATATTGTTGTTCAAGAAATGTCTTCTCATTATCATGAACTTACTTTATCCAAATCTTCAATTGAAGCAATATTATATGATGAAGAAGATAAATTTCGTGAAGTTTTAGCAAGAGGATTAAATATATTAGAAAAACAATTAGATCAAATTGATTCAAATTCTAAGTTATTCTCTGGAATTGAAGCATTTAAATTATATGATACTTTTGGATTTCCAGTTGATATGATTGATGATATTTTGAAAAATCATAGTATGAAAGTTGATATGATTAAATTTAATCAAGAAATGGAGAAACAAAAACAACGCTCTAGAATTAGTTGGAAAGGATCAGGAGAAAATAAACATTTAGATATATGGTTAAATATTGCAAATATTTATGGAAAAACTGAGTTTATTGGATATAATAATATAAAATCAAAATCTAAAATATTATCTATAGTTGATTATTTTACCAATAATCAGATTGAGAAAATAGATGCTGGGTGTGAATGTTGGATAGTTATTGATACTACACCTTTTTATGCGGAAAGTGGAGGTCAAGTTGGAGATCGTGGAACATTTTCATTTTTAATGGATGATGAGCATATTTATACGACAGAAGTTATTGATACGCAGAAATATGGAGATATTTTTGCTCATAGAATTATTACACCAATAAGTCTGTCAATTAATATATTTTTAATAGCAGAAATAAATCAATCACTTCGTAATAAAATAGCTGCTAATCACTCTGCAGCTCATCTTTTACATTATGCATTAAAAAAAATACTAGGTAATCATATTTTTCAAAAAGGCTCATTAGTTAATGATCAGAAATTACGTTTTGATTTTTCACATAATAAGTCATTAACAACTGATGAAATTTATAGTATTGAAGAATTAGTAAACCAAATAATTATAGATAATAATCCTGTTTTAATAGAAAATACTTCTTATCAAGATGCAATTAGAAATAATGTAACAGCTTTATTTGGTGAAAAATATGGAGATATAGTTAGAACTGTTAAAATGTCAGAGTCTGCTGAACTATGCGGTGGAACTCATGTTAAAAATACGGGTAACATTGGATTATTTCGCATAATCAAACAAGAATCTATTGCTTCTGGTACTCGTCGTATAGAAGCACTAACAGGTATAAAAGCACTTGAGTATAGTCAGAAACATCACAAAATTATTTCTTTGATAGGACATACTTTTCAATCTAATGAAGATGGTATTTATGACAAAATCAATAAAATAGTTGATGAAAACAAGGCTCAAAAAAATAAAATTAAAAATCTAAAACTAGAAAATTTAATAAATCAAGCTAAAATAGTAAACATTAATGAAATTAATCAAAATATAACAATACAAATATTAATTTATAATGATAAAATTGACATAGAAGACATAAAAGAATTAGCAAAAAAATCAATTGATGATATATGTATTATATTTTGTGATAATTTAAGTAAAAATACAGATAAAAATATCAAAAATGATATATATATTAAAATTACAAATAAAATTCTTCAGAAATATCCAATTCTTTCTGCAAAACTAATATCACAAAAAATTATAGATAATTATTCTGGAATTGGTGGTGGTAATAATCAAATTGCTCAAATTAAAAATTCACTTCTTAATGATAAAGAATGTGTTCTTTTTATAGAAAATTATATTAAAAATAATTTTTAATATTATTATACATTGTTTATTTAAAAATATAATCTTAATAATAAATTAAAATAAATAATAATAATAAATAATAATAATAAATAATAATATGAATCAAAATTTAAATTTTACTTTGATTTTTATTATTTTTTAATATAAATTAGTATAGATTTTAATAAATAAAAAAATAATAATAAATAATAATAGTATGAACCAAAATTTAATTCAAGAAGGTCTAAAAAATAATTGTTTTACAGAAGATATTATAATGAATCATAATGTTGATGATATCAAATTAGATTTTTTCTTAAAATCAACAGTAGATACGTTAGGATTAATAAAAGAAATTTCCTCTTCTGAAAAAAATTTAGTAAAAACTTTAAATTATTTTGAAAGTATATTAATGTCATCAGAAAATACAGAAGAGTTTCAAGCAAAACTTAATAAGATTACAATAGATATTTATAATAAATATGGAGTAAGTATAAATTTTTTAATGTTATTTTCATCATTAACGAGAGTTAATGGTAATCATATTAGACTATTATGTAGTATTCTTGCTCATTGCTCTCTTATTGATAAAACTCTTTATTGTAGTGGGGAATTTGATGCTATTCTCTCTACTGGAAATATTTCAAAAAGATTTCAAAAATTAATTAATCGAAATAATATTGAATTATTTAGAAAAAGTATCTCAGATGATATTACAAGATCAAATGATATTACTAATTTTATTGATTACAAAAGAATTTTTTCACTAATATTCATCAGTAATGATTCATTCCTTTCAACCCTTATTAAGTCCTTATGTAAATCTGCTAATTCTTTGTGTAAATTTGCTAATTCTTTGTGTAAATCTGCTAATTTCTTACATAAATACGAAATCTTTAAAAAACTTACTAGTTGTTTATATAATCTTTTTAAAAATATTAGTAATGTTTTATATAAAATATACGAGAGTGTTCCTGGAGTTATTTTTACCATTCCTGTAATATATATAATATATAAATTACCAACATTCTTAATTGTAAAAGACATATTCATTTCTGTTCATGACGGTATGAATGCAGAGACACTACGTAGAGAGTATTTTGATTTTAATAGAATAATAAGTGCTGGTGGGGATGGTCTATGTAAAGCATATGGAGAAACTTTAAATAAAGTTTTATCTAAAAAAAATATTCAATTAACTGATGAAGTTAGAGATTTTATTTCTGTAAAACTTAATCTTGATAAATCAAGTAATAGATTTGTTGAAAAATGTGATCTATCAACATTAAATTATCTTACAAATGGTACACATGACTTATTAAAAGAAAAAATTGTAGGAGAAGGAGTTCCTAATACAAATTATAAAAATGCATTTTCTTTTATGATCAAAAATATATTATTTCCTCGAAAGAATAATAATATACGACTATAAGATTAACAAAAACACATTAATGCAAATAAATCCTGATATTAATTGGGAAAAATAGCAGCAGATATTAATATCTCTCTTAATTATAGACCTGAAGAAATATCACCTGAAAAATGGCTACTTTTTTCTAAAATAGCTTCACTTCATTATATTATATAAAAAAACATAAATATATATTGATAATATTTATTATTTTTAATATATTATACAATATTTATTGGAAAATATAATCTTAATAATCAATTAAAATAAATAATAATAATAAATAATAATATGAATCAAAATTCTAATTTAATTGAAGAAAATCTAAAAAATAATTATTTTATAAATGAAATTGTAAATAATCCTAATGTTAATAAGAATAAAGAAAATTTTTTCTTAAAATCAACAGTAGATACTTTAGGATTAATAAAAGAAATTTCCTCTTCTGAAAAAAATTTAGTAAAAACTTTAAATTATTTTAAAGATATATTAATGTCATCAGAAAATACAGAAGAGTTTCAAACAAAACTTAATAATATTGCAATAAATATTCATAATAAATATAGAGTAAGTATAAATTTTTTAATGCTATTTTCAATATTAACAAGAGTTAATAAACATAATATTCAAATATTATCCAGTACTCTTGCTCATTGTTCTGTTATTGATAAAAGTGTTTATAGTAGTCCAGAATTTGATACTATTTCTACTAGTAATCGAAATTATGCACAAAATCTTGTAATAATAGATAATTTTAATCATTGCAAGAATATTGCATCTCAAATAAATATTTCAACTCTGCATATTCTTGATCTTTTTATTGAATTTATTGCAGATAAAATTGTTTTTCCTCTTTATTCTTTTGCTCAAGATAGAAGAAAATTATCCTTTATATTAGTAACTGGTATATTTTTAATATTGTCTTTAAAGATTTCAATACCAGCTTTTTTATTATTTACACTTGGTTATCATAAGTATGAGAAAGTGCTTATCGGGATAAATAATCGTAAAGATACAAGTAATTATGATATTTTACTTGGAGACTATCTTAGCCAAATAACAAGAATAAGTATTCAAGGAGATGGTTTATGTAAGATATTTAGAAAAATTTTTCGTAAATTCTTAGTTGATGAAAGAAAAATAAATTTCTCTCGTCAACTCGATGATTTTTTTAGCATAAAAGTTGATTATGATATTCCAAGAAATGTGTCTATTAAAGAATGCGATCTGTCAACATTAAATTCTCTTACAAGTCATGTATATAACTTATTAAAAGAAAAAATTATAGGAGAAGTAGTTCCTAATAAAACTTATAGAAATATATTTTCTTTTATGATAGACAAATTACTTCCTCAACAGAATAATAATATACCAATAATTAATAAATAAAAAATATTTAATAAAAAAGAATTTTTTATAAAAACTTTAATAATAATAAATAATAATAATATGAACCAAGATTTAATTCAAGAAGGTCTAAAAAATAATTGCTTTATAAGTGAAATCATAAATAATTCTAATTTTAGTGAAGATAAAGCAAATTTTTTCTTAAAATCAACAGTAGATACTTTGGGATTAATAAAAGAAATTTCCTCCTCTAGAGAAAATTTAACAGAAACTTTAAATTATTTTAAAAGTATATTAATATCATCAAATAATTCAAACGAATTTCAAACAAAACTCAATAATATTGCAATAAATATTCATAATAAATATGGAGTAAGTATAAATTTTTTAATGTTATTTTCATCATTAACAAGAGTTAATGATAATGATATTAGACTATTATCTAGTACTCTTGCTCATTGTTCTCTTATTGATAAAAGTGTTTATGGTAGTTACGAATTTTGTGCTATTTTCCCTAACCGTGAAGATGGTGTTATTGCTAAACATATTGGAGATCATTTTATTCCTAGAAATGGAAATGATAGTTTAAATTCATATAACGAATATAAAAAAATTTTTAATACTCCATTAAAAAATAATATTTTTTTTATAAAGTTATTCTCCAAATTATTTTTTTTAAAAAAAATATTCCTTTTTTTAAAACTTTTTTTAAAAAATTATATAAAGAATATTCCAGCTCTTTTTTTTATATTTGTATTGACAAATATTAGTCCTTGTATCTTTTTATTTTATACATTACAACTTTATGAATTAAGAAAATTACCATATATTTTAATATATAGTAAGATAATATATTCTACTATTAGTTTAGCTACATTATGTTTATTATGTAAATATTATTTTATTGCTACTGTTATTATAAGTGCAATTATTTATACTAAATGTATAATTTCTGATACAATCAACGCTATAACAACTAATACTACAATATTACAATCAATGGAGTTAAAAAAAATAATAGGTATTGGAGGAGATGGTTTATGTAAAGCAATTGGGGAAACTATTTCTAATAATTCTATTAGGCCTAAAATAGGTGAATTTCTTTTTTCTGATGAAGTTAGAGACTTTATTACTGCAAAAAATAATGGTAATCGAAATAATGGTAGATTTATTAAAACATATGATCTACCAGAATTAAATCGTATTACATCAAAAACATACCAATCATTAACACAATCAAAAAATGAAGGTATACAACAAGCAATTAATAATGAAACAAAAATGCCAAATGTATTTCGTGATATTCTAAATAATAATATAATTAACAGTTTATAAATTAAAGTACAAAAGCAGTGTGTTATTTTTCTCCTTCATAAAAATATAACTCATTTTTAGCTCTTGTCATTGCAACATAAAACAATCTCCTCTGTTCTTCTTCTTTTTTTCTTTTTTTAAAATTCATAAACTCAGGATGTAATTCTTCATCAGAAATTATTAAATAATATAAATTATTTCTTGTATATAATGAATTTTTAGTCTTGAGATTTTGTATTTCATCTACTTCGTCTTTGCTAACTATATCACAAATATCTGAATGCTGACGATATTTTACAAAAAAATCTGCAACAATTACTATTGGAGATTCTAATCCTTTAGCTGAATGAATAGTAGAGATTCTAACTTTATTATCTATATCCAAAGATTTTAATCCAAATATAGAATACATAATCTCTTCAACAATATTATTATTATAACTAATAATTTCTGATATATTTGTATAATTTATATTATAATCATCAAATTTTGCTAATATTTCTTGTAAAAAAAATTTATTTTGAGAAAAATTTATTTTAAATAATATAAAACAGTTTGTATAAAATTCTGCAATTGTTTTCGATTTTTTGTAAAAAAATAAAACTTTTTTTAATTTATACCATAAAAATTTTAACCAAAGTATATTATTATTAATATCAGTATAATTTACTATTAATTCAATTTTTTTCCATAAAGAAATATTTTTTTCTATAGAAAGATATGAGTATAATTTCATTAATTTTTTATCATCAATATGAAAAAATTGTGATTTTAATATAATAAAAAGATTTAAATCATCATCTGGATGAACAGCAAATCTAGTTAAGGAAATCAAATGCTTTAAAAATAAAGTGATTTTTTTTTCATTATTATTATCATTTTGTTCACCGCTATATGGTATATCTAAACGAAACAGCGCATTTAACAAATTTTCTTTATAAGAATTATTTCTTCTCACAAGAATCATAATATCTTTATATTTTATAGTATTATTGTCATTACTTAATTTTTTATCTAAATTATCATATTTATTAATATAATTTTTTTTATCTTGATAAAAAAATTGATTATCTTTTTCTCCTATTTTTTTATTAGAGAAAATCCAATTTTTAATCATATTTGCAATATATTCTGGTTCATTTGACGGTAAATTAATAAATAATCCAGTATTATTGCTATAACCTTGATGAAAATTCCATTCAGGAAATACTTCATTAATTTTATTAACAATTGTTATATCTGAACGAAAATTAATAACTAAATCAATTTCTATCCATAAATTTTGAGAATTTTTACATTTTTGTTTATAGTAATTAGTAATAAAATTTAAAGAAGAAGGGTTTGCTCCTTGAAAACTAAATATTGATTGTTTATAGTCTCCAACTAAGAAGATTGTCTGTAATTTATCAATATCATTATTTTCAGTATGAAATTCATCTGTTAATAGCATAATTAATTTCCACTGTTCGTAACTAAGATCTTGAACTTCATCAATAAGTATATGATCAATTTTATGATGAAGATCATGTAATATACTTAATCTATTTTCATATGAATGTAATAAATTTATTGATTCTTTAATTAAATCTTCATACTCATAATATTGATTTATTATCTTAGAATAATGAAAAATAGATATAAAATTATTAAATATTTTATTTATTGTTATTTCTAATAAATGTTTAGTTTTTATTTTAAATTGATATGTATAATCCTGTATTAAATTCCATAATTGTTTTAGGTCATTTTTAATAATATTTTCTCTCCATTGAAAAACAGAATTACTTGGAATTTTTGGTACACCATTAGCTGTATAAAATAATTTACATATCAATAAAAATAAATCATTTATATTATATTTTAATAAAAAATCTATGTTTTTTAGATTTTTATTAAAAAAAATTGGAAAAATATTTTTTAATTTTAGAATTTCTTCTAAAATTTGATTTTTAATTATATCTAAATTAGTATTAATATTACAATTATTAATTTTATCTATATTTTTAATAATATTAAGAAAATTTTTATTTTTATCTTCATTTATTTCATCAGATCTATAATGTCTCATTTTATATATAGATTCTATAATTGTTTGTTCTGAATAATTACTCATTAATAATTCAATATCATTCTTATTTATATTGTAATTTTTATGATTTTTTTTAATAAAATCTTTATTTTTAAAAAATTTTTGCCAATAAATCAAAAATAATTCTTTAAATAGCTTTTTAGATCTAATTCCATCTATTAATTTAATAATATTCTTATTATGTTTTTGTAATATAGATAAACAAAATGAATGTAATGTCTGTATTTTAGGTGGAGATTGACTTATTATCATGAATAAATTTCTAGCTTTTTGTAACAAACTTTCTGTTATTTCTTCCCCTAAATCAGTGAGATCATTAACTAAATCTTCTTCTTTCATTAAAGACCACGTTTTAGTTATTAATAAAAGTCTTTCACTAATCTCATTAGCTGCGCTATTTGTATATGCCAAACATAGTATATTCTGTGGATTTGTTATAAGAGATAATCTAATTATTCTTTTTATTAAAATTGTTGTTTTACCACTTCCAGCAGAAGCATTTATATATACATTATATTTTGGATTTATTGCTATTCTTCTAAGAGAATTATCTTCCATATTATATACTTTATTAAATAATTAGTATTTTATGACTATATAAAAATAATATTAATATTAGATTATTTATTATGTTGCTAAAAAATAATATGCACGCTAATATGATCTAGCATAATAAAATATTCAAATTATACTTTATTTATATTGTGAATTATAAAATAGTTATTGCATATATATTGGTTGGTACAATATTTTTATTTACATTACTTATGTCTCATTTTTATATGCAAAAAGATATAGATGATGTTCGCAAAGAAATAGAAATTAAGAATAGCTCATCTGTTAGAGATGAAATTATTGATGTTTTAAAAAATGATTCTGAAGTATATGAATTAATATCTAATGGATTATCATCTATAAAGAAAAAAGATGAATTAGATGATTCTATAATTAAAATTAATCCAGAAAATAAATTAATTATAAAAAAAGAAATAATTGATTATATTGATAATAATTCAGATCAAATTTTAAATTCATTAAAAAATTACTATCAAAAGAAAAAACATTCTGATATTAATAAAAATAATAAAAGAATTTTAGAATTATCGTATAAAATATATGATAACTCATTGCCTCAATTAGGCAATAAAAATATTACTAATGAAAAAACTATTGTTTCTTTTTTAGATCCATATTCACAAGAATCAAAAAACACTTTTTTTAAAGAAGTTGAGATTTTTAGAAAAAATCCAGATTCTATAAAAATTATTCATCATTGGATTCCAATTATTAGTCAATCTTCAGTATTAGTAAGTAAATTCATAATTTCTGTATATTTATATGATTCGACTAAATATTTAATATTTGTTGAAAATTTATTTAAAGAGAATGTTTATGATCTTGAAAAATTAATGTTTTTAGTAAAAAAAATAGGAATTGATGATGAAAAATTTAAAGATTTTATAAAAAATGAAGATAAATCTTCAAATATTAATAAAATAATAAAAAATAGTATTGATATATTTCAGAATCTAAATGGGAAAACAGTTCCATATAATATTATAGAACAAAAAGTTACTAATAAATCTATTGATATTAAAGATGTATTTTATAATAACAACAGTTTAGATATAAATACTAATAATAAAGAAAATATTGATATGGTAAATAAAAAAAATGATTTTGAACAAGAACAAAAAAATGATAATTTATTAATTTTTCAAAATAGAAATGTCAGGAATACAGAAAATCCAGAAAAAGATAGTAAAAATCTTGTAAAAAATAATAATGATTCATTTACATTAGATAAAAATTTAAATTCTAAAGATTTAAATAAAGAAGATAAATCTAATTTAAAAGAGAATTTTTATAATAAACGAAATCTAGAAAATAATGAGGTATTTAATAATTCTCCTTCATCTTTTGGAGAAAATTTATCAGAAAAAAAACAAGAATTAGATAATATTCCTACACCAGCAACACCACCACCTCATTTACAAAATAATGGAGAAAGGCCTTTTTTTAGCAATAATTAAAAAATTTTTATTATTTGATAATTATAACAAATATGTAGAAATAATATGTATTTTCAGACTATTAATAATAAATTACTAGAATTTTGGCAAAAACAGGGTTGTATTTGTTTACAACCCTATGATATTGAAGTTGGTGCAGGAACATCGCATACTGCAACAGTTTTGCGATGTTTAGATAGAAATAAGTGGAATGTTGTATATGTTCAACCAAGTCGTAGACCTTCTGATGGTAGATATGCTGAAAACCCTAACCGTGCTCAACATTTTTATCAAATGCAAGTAATAATGATGCCTGCTCCAGAAAAAATACAAGAAATATGTATAGAAAGTCTTATAAAATTAGGGCTTGATCTAAATCAACATGATATTAGATTTATTGAAAGTGATTGGGAAAATCCCACACTTGGAGCTTGGGGTGTTGGATGGGAAATGTGGTGTGATGGTATGGAAATACTTCAATTTACATATATGCAGCAAATTGGAAATATAGATTGTAATATCCCACCGGTAGAAATAACATATGGTTTAGAAAGATTAGCAATGTACCTACAGAATATAGATAGTATGTGGGATATAGTTTGGGATGATTCTGGCATAACATATAAAGAAATATTTGCAAAATCAGAAATACAACATTGTCATTTTAATTTTATACATGCAGATACAAAAATTATTATGAATCATTATAATGATTATATTAATGAAGCAGATCGCTTAGCAAAATTAAATATTACTATACCTGCATATGAATATTGTTTAAAAGCATCGCATATGTTTAATCTTCTTGATGCACGTGGTGTAATAGGATCAACAGATAGACCTCGTTATATCACAGATATTTGCCATAGAGTTAGAATGTGTTGTGCTCAATGGATTAATAAGTAAAGTAGTATTAATTTTACTATTTATTAAATAAATATATCTAGCTACTCTTTATAAAAAAATATCAATTTCGGTAATTTTGTATAATTTTATAAATTAATAAACGGTAAAATGGTATTTCTGTACAGATATTTCTTATTAATTTCTCTGTTTCAAAGAAAAGTGATTTGAAATTTATATCATATTTCTCTTCAATTGATGTATTATTTATAGTTATTTTTTGATTTGTTTCGCTATTGTAAATAATTCCTCTGGATTCTAAAAGAATAATTTCAAAAATTAAATACATTTCTATTATATTTGAATTAAAATTATAATTTTGATAATTATCAATAATATAATTAAGGATTTTCCAAATTTTTTTATTATACTTTTTATTATTTAAGAAACAACAATCTATCAAAGATAATGCACTTTGTATGAATAATGCTCCAAATGGATTTACAATACTATGCTCTAATATATAGTAAGGAGAATTAAAATGATACGTATTTTCTATTAATGTTACATCAGATAATAAAGGAGCTTGAAAATTAAATTCTTTAATATTGTATAAATGACATGGAAAAATATCAGATACTAATCCAATTTCTTCAAAAAAACATTTTATTATAAATTTATTGTTTATTAATTTATAAGATGCAATTATACCTTTTTTATTTTTAATTTCAGGAATATTAGTGTTTTTAATCATATTAATTTAAATATTACAGTGTAATTATTAATCTTTTAAAACTTAACTATTTCTACTTTATAAAATATTGTTTATTTATTTTTAAAAAAAATTAATTAATATATAAACCAATAAATAACATTAAATAATTATATAAAATATAATAATAAATATGCCAACTAATAAATATGCTGATGTTGGTGGAGTTATCATTGGTCGTGGTTATCCAATAGTTGTTCAAAGCATGACATCATCTCCTACACAAAATATAGAACAAACTGTAAATGAAATCATAGAATTAGCAGATGCTGGATCAGAAATTGTAAGAATTACAGTTAATAATATTAAAGCTGCTATAGCTGTTCCTATTATAAAAGATAAATTAATTAGTAGAGGATATAAAATACCATTAGTTGGATGTTTCCATTATAATGGACATCAACTTTTAAAACAAATTAGTGATTGTGCAAAATCTCTTGATAAATATCGTATAAATCCAGGAAATGTTGGTTTTGGAAATAATAGAGATAAAAATCTAGAACAAATAATAGAAATAGCATCATATTATAAAAAACCTATTAGAATTGGTGTAAATTGGGGTAGTCTTGATAAAACAGTTCTTGATAGTTTAATGAAGAAAAATGCTGAAACTGGATATAAAAAATCAGATCAAGAAGTATTACGAGAAGCTATAATAACTTCTGCATTATCTAATGCTAGCTATGCTGAGAAAATTGGCTTACCTTCTCATATGATTATAATTTCAGCTAAAGTAAGTAGAGTTCCAGATTTGATATCAATTTATAGAGAATTATATTTTCGGAGTAATTATGCACTGCATGTTGGACTAACAGAAGCTGGATTAGGAAATAAAGGTATAGTATCGACTACTGCAGCACTATCTATTCTATTAAAAGATGGTATTGGTAATACTATTAGAGCTTCTTTGACACAAAGTCCTGGTGAACCAAGATCTAATGAAGTACAACTATGTCTTGACATTTTACAGAGTTTAGGTCTTCGTAATTCTCGTCCATCAATAACTGCATGTCCAGGATGTGGAAGAACTAATAGTGATTATTTTAGAAAATTAGCGCAAACTGTTGAGGATATGATAACAGAAAAAATGAGTATCTGGAGACAAAAATATCCCAAAGTTGTAGATCTAAGAATAGCTGTTATGGGATGTATAGTAAATGGCCCTGGAGAAAGTAAACATGCAGATATTGGAATTAGCTTACCAGGAGATGGTGAATATCCTTTAGCTCCAGTTTTTATAAATGGTAAAAAATGTTATACTCTTCGTGGAGATAATATAGCGGGAGAATTTTGTAAAATTTTAGATAATTATGTTGAAAATAATTTTTCAAATATTATAAATTAGTAAAATATTTATTAATCAATATTTTTTATAAAAAAATATAATTATACTTATATTCTAATTACATTTATATTCAATTCTTATCATGAAAAGTTTAATATCATATTATTTTTTCATAGTATTATATTTTTCATGCTTTTTTCAGAATTCTATATTATTTGCAAAAATATGGGATAATTCTCAAATTATCTATAATAAATCTACTGTAGAGAATTCTGATAAAATAAATGATCATGATAAAAATCATGAAATATTAAAACAAAATACCAATAAAAAAGATATACTAAATAAATATATTAATATAAAAAAAGAAAATAATAAGTTTATTAGCACAAAATCAAATAATACAAACATGCGTTTTGGTCCTAGTAAGGATAGTAAAATTATAGGCAATATTTGTTGTGTTAATTATCCACTTTTGATCATAGATAAATCTAATAATTGGTATTATGTTTGTGATATCAAAAATAATAAAGGTTGGATTCATAAGAATCTAGTAAAGTATTCAAAATCAGCAATATTTTTTAAGTTATATAAAAATCATTGGAATAATAGAATAAATACTAAAGATACAATGATTAAATCTGTTAAAAGAGCTGAAAATTCTGATAATATTCAAGATTCAGATTATTCATATATATTACGTTTTGCTGGTCATAATTCTCGTCCAATTGCAATAATAAAAATTGGGGCTATCATTGAAGTAGAACAAATAAAAGAATATCAAAATGATAAATGGTGTAAAATATATAGCAAAAAAAATAATATTAAAGGATGGATACCATGTAGTAGTTTATGGGGTTATAGTCATGTTATCAGTTGAATTATATTATATAATTAAAAAATAAATTAATAATAAAAAATTGTAATTATATATTTTTAAAATAAAAATATACTTTAAATACTATACTTGACTTATTTAAATAAATATATTTATCTAATTAATAAATATTTATGGAATGTTTTTAATTATACTAGTATATAAATATTTAATTTATTATAAGATTATATTTTGTTATCATATTAATCTATAATATTTAAATAATAAAATAAAAAAATAAATAATATAAAAGCCATCCTCATTACAGATCAACAAAATTTTAAGTTTTTAGTAGTAAATATGGAAATAAATGAAATTAAGAATGTTATTTTAAATATACAAGATATTATGGAGTTGATTCCTCATAGAGCTCCTTTTATTTTAATAGATAAAGTAACTTTAGTTTCATCTATTGAAGCAATTGGTATAAAAAATGTAACAATTAATGAATCATTTTTTCCTGGTCATTTCCCAGGTAATCCTATTGTTCCTGGTGTGATTATACTTGAATCTATTGCACAAGTTGCTGGTATTCTTACTTCTTACTATATTAAGAATAATTCTCATGATTTAGAAGATGATAAATATGATGTGTACTTTACATCTGTTGAATGTGCTAACTTTAGAATTCCAGTAATTCCAGGAGATCGTATGGCAATAGAAGTAAAAATTCTCGCTACTCGTGGGGTATTAAGAAAGTTTGTATCGTGTGTTAAAGTAGAAGAAAAAATTGTTGCTAATGCTAAATTTACGGCAGCTATGATCAAAAGACAAAGAGTAATTTAACTCATATATCAGATTTTGATCTAAAGTTAACTTAATAAGTGTATTAAAATACAATAAGTAGTATAACGAAGTGCAAAACAATAAAATACATAGCACTGCTATCATAGATGATAATGTAATATTAAATGAGGGTGTTGAAATAGGCCCATATTCTATAATTAAGGGACCTTGTAAAATAGGAAAGAATACAATAATACAATCTCATGTTGTTATATATTCTGATGTAGTAATAGGAGATGATTGTAATATTTTTCCTTTTGCTGTGATTGGTGGAGTTCCTCAAGATTTAAAATATAAATCAGAAAAATCACGCATTTTTATTGGAAATGGTACAATTATAAGAGAACATGTTACAGTTCATAAAGGAACTGCTGGTGGAATAATGGAAACTTATATAGGTAAAAATTGCCTAATTATGGGTTCTGCTCATATAGCTCATGATTGTTTTATAGGAGATGATACAATTATATCACATAATGCTTTGATTGGAGGTCATGTTATAATTGGCCATGGAGCAGTTATTGGTGGTTTAGCAGCTATTCATCAAAATGTTAGAATTGGTCATAATGCAATAATAGGAGGTGGAAGCTTAGTTAATCGTGATATTATACCATATGGTAATGTATATGGATTAAGATCAACTTTAAATGGAATAAATATAGTTGGAATGAGAAGAAGGAATTTCCCAACTAGTGAAATAGATAAAACTATAAAACTCTATAAATTTCTTTTTAAACCTAATAATGATGAACCTAAGCTATTTAGTCAACGTATAAAAATGGCTTTAAAAGAAGATTTTGGAAAATTTGGTAGAGAAATCTTACAGTTCGTACAAGAAAAAAGTTTGAGATCATTGTGCACTAACAATGAAAAGGATGATAATGATTAAAAAATTAGTAATTTTATGATTATTACAACATTCTTCTAAAAAAAATAATCTTGATAAAGAAAAAAGTGATATATTAGATTTTTTAAAAAATTAAAGAAAATTAAAGAAAATATTACAAAAATTTTTAATATAATAATTTATCAAATAAAATATCTAGTATATTAAAAATAATCTTGAAAAAAATTATTTCACAAATCATATCAATATTCCAATATTTTAGTAGAATGAAGGATATAAAAAAATAACAAAAATAATATTATTATTATATAAATAATATATATCTATTTAATATGAATTTTATGAAAGAATTTCTTAAAAAATTTACTTTTTGTTATAAAAATCAGAATAGATATAATATACAAAATGATATTTTTTTTAATGAAGAATTTGATAATAAAATTAAAAAACTACCTAAAAGTATATGTATAATAGCAGGAGGCGGGTATCTACCTTTTGAAATATATAATAATTGTATAAAAAAAGATATTAATGTTATAGTCGTAGGAATATGCGGTGAATTTAAAAATCATATTCTACAAAAATCATCAAAATATAATACAAATCAAAAATTATTATTTAATAATTTTTCATATCATAATAGTATTAATAATGATGAAAATGACTATTATTATGCTATTCCTGAAAATCTAGTCATATCTTTTAATGCTTATGATATTGATAAGATTATTGACCATATTAAATCGCATAACATAAAACATGTTATTATGGTTGGTAGAGTTAAAAAATCAGATCATCTATCTAAACTTATATTTAGTAAAACAGGGTATGAAATTTTAAAAAAAATTACATTAAATGGATTATCGGACGATGCTATTTTGCATACAATAACAGATATAATAGAAAAAAATAATCTTATTGTAGTTTCTCCTCAAACACTCATTGATAGTATTACAACTCCAAAAGGTTTTTTAACCAAATCTATACCTAATATAGAACAAATAGAATTGATTAATAAAGGATGTAATATATTAGATGCTATATCTGATTATGATATAGGACAAGGCTTAATTATTGCCAAAGGTGGATTAGTTTTGGGAATTGAAGCTGCTGAAGGAACACAAGAATTAATTCATCGTTGTAAATTTTTAATAGAAAAATTTTGTATTTTTAGAAAAAAACTGAATCTACAAAATAAAAAAACAAAACTTTATAATATCAATAATAATATTAAATTATCTTATAATATAGATATTAATTCGAATTATTCTTCGAAAAGTAAATTTATAAATAATAATTTTTATAAAATTTCAAATTATAACTTGATTTCTCCATTATCTTTTAAATATTTAAAAAATGAAAAGATTAATGAATTAGATTTAGTTGTAGAAAATAGCTATACTATTTTAGTAAAAAAATGTAAAAAAAATCAAGATCAACGTGTGGATCTTCCTTGTATAGGGCCTGATACTATTATTTCTTGTATGGAAAGCTCAATTGCTGGAATAGCATTATCTTCTAAATCATCTATAATTATTAATTATGCAGAGACAATAGAGCTTGCAAATAAATATGGTATTTTTGTTTATGGATATTAAATAAATTTGTTTAACTTGAGATTTTTCTCAATGAAATTACCAAAAATGTCTTATTGATTCTACTATAGAGTTATGATATAAAAATGATTATATTGTTTTATTTAAAAACACTGCATATCGAGAGATAAAATGGGTGATTTTATGTGTAAAATCAATATATCTTTTTAATAATCAATAAACTTTTATATAAGAATTTATTATGGATCTAGTTTCTTTAAAATATATAGGTATTGGATTATGTTCTTTAGGTTTGATGGGTTCATCTTTAGGTGTAGCTCAAATATTTTCATCTTTATTAAAGAGCATATCACGTAATCCATCAGTTGAAAAATCATTAGTACAAAACGCTCTAATTGGAGCAGGTTTAGCAGAAGCTATGGGATTATTTGCTTTTTTAATTGCTATTTTGTTATTATTCTCATCTAATTAAAATTTAAAATAATAAAATAAAATTAAAATAAAATATAATAATTTAATAATCTACACATCAATATATAATAAAAATTCAAGCTGATAAGTATTTATCAATTAATTTTTATTTTTATGTTGTTTTAAGTTAGGTACTTGAACTCCTAAATCTTCACTAGCTCTTTTTAAAGTCTTTTCATCTTTTAATATGGGATTTCCTTCATCATCATACTTAATACTGAATCCCCCATCCTCAACAAATTTATTATAAGTTACATCGCGTTTTTTCTCAAAAAACCTTTTTTTTTGCCAACTCCTGTTAGGACGAGCACAACTTACAATTGTAGTAATGATAATCATGAATAAAGTTATTTTTATTAACTTTTGTATGAATTTTAAAGATAAAAAAGAAGAATTTTCATTACTTTTAAATTTTTTTAACATTTTAGCATTTAATTATGTATCTTATATATTTTTATAAAGTTATATTTATATTTCATGCATAGTAATAGTATTATACTGATCTACTTTTACTAAATCAATATTATATATCAGATTTAATACATCATAATTATTTTAATTAATATTTTTTATATACATTTTTAGATGTAATTTTTTTTGATATAATTTCTTTTGCTTTTTCTAAAGAAATTCTCCAAAAATATTTTTCATCTTTAAGAGCTGATTCATTGATACTATAATATTTTTTATTATATAAAATATATGGTCCAAATTTACCATAATTAATAATTACATCTAAATTATCTATTTTACCAAGTTTTTTGGGTAAAGAAGCCAATTCACATGCTAAATCAGAATCTATATCATTTAAATTAATATTTTTCGGTATAGCGATATTTTTTCCACGTTTATCTTTCATTTCTCCAACTCTAATATATAAGCCATATGGTCCTCTCTGTAAATATACTGGTTGATTTGTTTGATGATAATTAGAGAGATATTTTGGATATTGTACTACATCATCAGATGATGTAGATATATTTTTTAATAATATAACATTATGATTATTATTATCTTCTGAATTTTCTTTATTTTTTGTCATTTCAATATTTTTGCTATAATCACATTCAGGATAACCAGAACATCCAATAAACCATCCAAATTTTGTTACTTTTAAATGTAAATCTTGTGAGCATTTTGGGCATAATTTTCCATTATCCATAAATAATACATTAAATAAATTTTTTTCTATAACACTTACTATTTCATTTCTAGAAATTGTTGAAACAGATTCTAAATCTTTTGAAAAATTCATCCAAAATTCATCAAGTAAATTTAAATAATTATTTTCTCCTTTAGCAATTAGATCAAGTTTATGCTCTAAATTTGCTGTAAAATCATATGAAAAATATCTATCAAAAAAACTTGTTAGCATGGCATTTAATCCTTCTCCCTTGATATCTGGAATAAATCTTTTTTTATTATCCAATGAAGCATATCTTCTATCTAATAATATATTAATTATAGAAGAATATGTAGATGGTCTCCCAATTCCAATATCTTCCATTTTTTTTACCAAAGAAGCTTCATTATATCTTGCTGGAGGTTTTGTTTGATGTTTTTTTATAAGAATATCTATAGGAAGTACTATATCATTTAATTTTATATTTGGTAAATTTTGTTGATCTTCATTATTTTTATCATGCATTACAATATAATATCCAGGAAAATCAATAATTGTTCCAACTGTTTTAAATTTAGCTATTGAATCATTATTTATTTTTTGTCTATCTGAAGATATTGCATTTATAATAATTATAGTACTATTAAGTACTGCTGGTTGCATTTGACTTGCAACTAAACGACGCCATATTGCGTTATATAATTGATATTGATCATCATTTAAATATTCTTTCAGAGAGTTTGGAAGTAGATCTAATCTTGTAGGACGTATTGCTTCGTGAGCTTCTTGAGAATTTTTTTTATTAGAAAATTTTCTTGGACTATTCATTGCATAATCTTTTCCATATTGATCTTCTATCAATTTTAAAGCTGCAAATGCAGCTTCAGATGATATGTGAACACTATCTGTACGCATGTATGTGATTAAACCAGTTCTTTCTCCTTTTATCTCTATACCTTCATAAAGTTCCTGAGCGATCTTAGCAGTTTTCTTTGAAGTAAATCCTAAATAATTTGAAGCATATTGAATCATAGTTGATGTAGTAAAAGGAGGTGATGGATTTTTTCTTGTTATCTTATAATCTATATTTGAAACAAAAAATTGACACTTATTAACTTCTTTTAAAATAAGATTAGCTTCCTTTTCTTCTAATATCCTAGTAACTTCTTGATTATTAAACTCTATAAGAATAGAATTAAAGGATTCTGTTGAACTAGAAGAAGTTTCAGGAATCTTATAATTAAAATTGGCATTAATGGTCCAATAATCTTCTATTATAAATTTACGTCTTTCTTCTTCACGTTCGCATATTAAACGTAATGCTGGAGATTGAACTCTACCTGCAGACACTGTACCTGGTAATTTTACCCAAAGAAGAGGAGATATTCCAAATCCAACTAAATAATCTAAAGCTTGTCTTGTTTGTTGTGCATAAACTAAGTTTTCATCTATATTTCTCGGATTTAATATTGCTTTAGTAATAGCTAATTTTGTAATTTCTTGGAACGTTATTCTCAGAATTTTATCAAAAATCTCTTTAGTATCACTTATTATAATTTGAGATATATGCCAAGATATTGCTTCTCCTTCTCTATCTGGATCTGTTGCTAAATATATTTTTTCTGCTTTCCTTGCATACAATAGAATATTATTTATATGTTTTAATGATTTTTGTTGAATTTCATAATGAATAAAAAAATTTTTATCGCATTCAACTGCTCCTTTGCGAGATGGGATTCCACGTACATGACCATAAGAAGAAACAACAACATAATTTTTTCCTAGATACTTATTAATAGTTTTTGCTTTTGATGGAGATTCAACGATTACTAAATACATTATTATTTATAATTTTACTTTTTACTGGTTAGAAATAATCAAAAATAATTAGAAAATTTTAATTTTTAGTTAATTCATTAACTAATTATTATATTAAATTACTTATTATATATTATTTTAACTATTAAATTCTAATCATAAAATTTCTTAATAAAAAAATATATTATTATGTTTATTTACTAAGTATAATTTATTAAATTTAATATTTTATTAATTTAAAATTAAGATATATACAATACATATTATTATGGATTATATATAAATATTATGTTAAATATATATATTTATCTATAAATGTTTTTTATTAAATATATACATCAAATTGATGAATAAAAATAGTAAACTAATATTAGTATGTTTAATTTTTACTTTAATAATTATATGTTCTGCAGTGATTTATTTTGGAATAAAAGAATATAATATTGATCAAAAAATCACTGTTACAAAAATTACTATCAACTAATGAGTATAAATTATAAACATTAAAATTTATCAATTACAAATATTAACTATAAATTTTTGTCTACAAAATTATAAAATAATTTTGATTCAATTAACCAATTAATTGCATTTTCAGTTATAATTCTTCCTCTATTAGTTCTTCTTAAAAACCCTATTTGTAATAGATAAGGTTCTATTGACTCTTCTATATTGCCTCTATCTTCTGATAATCCAGCTGTTATTGTCTCAATTCCCACTGGCCCATTATCATGATAAAAATGAATATAATGAATATAACGATAATCTGTATTATCTAATCCTAAACTATCAATACGCATCATATTAAGAGCTAATATGACTACATTTTCATCAATAGTTTTGTGATCAGAAGCGAAATCTCTAACTCTACGTAACAATCTTAACGCTATTCTTGGGGTTCCACGAGCGCTACGTGCTAACATTAAAGCTGCTTTATTATTAATATTAGCTTTAATTTTATCACTATATTTGCTAATAATAATTGATAATTCTTCTTCTTTATAGAATTCTATCTGTAACTGTATACCAAATCTATCACGAAATGGATTAGATAATAATCCTGGACGTGTTGTTGCGCCTATTAAGGTGAAATTTGGTAATGAAATACGTATACTACGTGCTCCTGGACCTTCACCAACTATGAAATCAATTGCAAAATCCTCCATAGCTGAATATAGCATCTCTTTAACAATATGATTCAAGCGATGAATTTCATCAATAAAAATAACATCATTTTTTTTAATATTGCTTAATATTGCTGCTAAATCTCCAGGTTTTGATATGATTGGACCTGATGTTACTTTAATAGAAGAATTCATTTCATTTGCAATAATTTGAGAAAGGGTTGTTTTTCCCAATCCTGGAGGACCAAATATTAAGACATGATCAAGACTATCATTCCTTATCTTGGCACCATTAATAAAAATACTTAAATTTGTTTTTATAGATTTATTACCTATAAAATCACTTAAGAACTGCGGACGTAATGAAATAATCTGGTTATGATCTATATTTTCCTCCATATAAGACGTAAAATTATCTTACAAGGAATAATTATTAGGATTTAGTACTTTTTCAAATACATTAACCAAATTAGTAATATCTTTTAGAGTTTTTTCATCTCTCATTGTTTGAAATCTAATGATCATGACTTTTAATTCATCTAATGAAACAATAATTTGCATTATTATTTCATCTTTTTCGCTTTTATCATATAATATCCTTTTAAAATCTTTACTTATATTTGATAAAATTTTAATCATTGTATTTGTAGTATCAATAATATGATAAGATGATGTTTTTCTATTAATAATAGTATCACTACTTTTTAGTTTATTTGATATATCAAAACACTCTTTTAATTTATCTTTTATTCCATTAAAAAAAATGGATAAATATTTATGCGCAGCAGCATCACTCATCACACTATGATATAAATTAGATGTAACATCAGATGTATTCTGATAACTATTTTCTGTATTAGAATTTAATTCTAACTCATTTATATTATGTAAACTCATCAATACAATATTTAAAATATAAAAAAATAATAAATAATATTTTACATTAAAAATATCATAAAAAAAACAATAATATTTTATTTAAAGCTATAAGATTTATAATTTGATATGTTATTATTTTTGTGAACCTATATCAAACACATCACTTATAATATCTAAGATTATTTGTTGTTGTTGTTCAGCTGCATTAAAAGAAACATACATATTATTAATTTCTACTATCTTTTTATGTAGAATTTCATCTTTTGATTGTTCATTTTTACCATATTGATCAAATAAATCTTTAATTTCATCAGAAATACGTTTAATATTATTGACAATAACACTATTATCATTATAACTATATAAAGTTTGAAAAAAATTTAACATCAAAGGATTAGAAATAACTATTCTACTATCATCAGTACCACGTCCTAAGTAATTGATAGTAAATCCTGTTACTTGTAATTCGGATTGATCACAATTATTAATTGTTATTATTCCTCCTTTTGTTAAATCAGATCTATCCAGTAAAGAGAAAGTTGCTGTTTTAGGGAATTCTATTAAATCAGAACCTATTGTAAATTTAGCTTTTGCTATTTCTGAGGTTTCATAAAACTTTTCTGAATTATTATAAATCTCTCTTTGTATTATACATCCACCGAAAACACCGGAAGGATCATCTAATTCTATATTACTATTAACATTATTGTTAACATTCAACAGGGAGAGACACAACCGCACACCCCCCTCAACTCCCCCCATTGTAATATATGATATTACATTTGTCAATTCAGAATAACTATTAATATCATCTATTATTTCTGAGAGTGACTGTTGATTACGTCCCGGTATTACTATAGGTATTCCATTTAGGATAAAACTATGATCATTATTATCAAATCCTAAATCTTCAATAGTAATATTTGTAGTATAAAGTGATGTATCAAATATAGAATTTAAACATTTATTTGGATCAAAAAGTGAGAGTTTTGGTTTAATTTGTGTATAATCTGAATTACTATTATCTCCTGTTAATGTTAAAAAATACTTTCCATTATTATTATTTATATTACCAACTATATGAGACAGTTGTGTTTTTTGATTAATTTTATTTAATATATCATTTAAAGAATCTCCTGATCCAATTAGAATAGGTACATCATTTATATAAAAAGTTCCTGGTGAAAAATGATATATTTCATTGTTTTCGCTAACAATTGGCAAATTATTTGAATCAAATCCAATTGATGAATATGATTTTACAGATGAGCGATTAATATTAATATCTAAATATGCTTCTTTCATTGTGGTAGGAGCCCCATACCAGAGTTTTGGATCACATTTGAATCCTTTATGGAAGTTAGGATTACTTGATTGATAAAAATAATTAAAAATCTGTTGAAATTCAGTAAAGTTTTGATGGATATTTTGGTTTAATTTATCCCTATCTATTTTTAATAAGTTATTATATTTAATATTTTGTTGTACAATTTTTCCTGTTTTTTCATCAATTGTTTCTATAACATCTTTTATTTCATTTTCTAGATCAATTCCAATATTTAATGAAGATATATCAGAAATAGTATTATCAATTGTAAATTTTAATAATCTGATATCCATATTATCATATAAAACAGATTTTTTATTAGAAGATGAATTTAAACTTCTATATGTATATTTTGTTAATAATTTATTAAGATCATTTAATTTATTTACGAATTCTTCAATTGTATCTCCAATTTTCTTATAATTAGGTAATATACTTATACTTATGCCTTGTGGTGGAGTTAAATGTTTAGCTATAATAGTTAAATCAATACTTTTATCTATGAAACTATTACTAGGATTATTTATATTATATCCATTAATATTCATTAATAAATCTTGAGCACTTGTTACTGAATGTGAATATAAATTACCATCTGTATCTGTTCCATCTTTAAATATATCACTTAAAACTAATCCACTATTTGTTCCATTAATAGTAATATTATTATCTATTATAGTAAATTTATTATTAATTCCTGTATTTTGAGATTTAAGTATAATTTTGTAATTTCCTATTCCTGAATAAATAACTTTTGCTTCTAATCCTGTATCTTTTTTATATGTATCAATTTTATTTGCAATAATTTTAAGTGTATCTCCATATATTATTTTAACAGAACAAAATTCTTCTTTTTTATCCATAAATTTGTTAATAGGATTAGAAATATTTGAGTCATTTTGAAGATTAATAAATATATTTTCTTCATCAATTATTAAATAATCATTTTCTACTCCTATTTTATTTGAAATAAGTCTTAATTTTATATCATCAGTGATTGATGCAATAACTCCATGATCTTTAGTTTGTGTATTAATTTTATTAACGATATCTGTAATTGAATCTCCATGATTAAGTGATATATATATTTCATTTAAATAAAATCCTCCACTTTTAAATTTCTCTGGTGTAGATGTATTACTAACAATAGAAGATATTTTATCAGGGAAACTTTGTTTAGTAACTCTACAATTATTATTTTTTAAAATATTAATATTTCCTGGTTTAAATAAATTTGGATCTGTTCCATTTATAGGTTGTGTTACATTCGTAGATTGGGATGAAAATATTTTACTTTGCCATTGTTCTGCTTGAGCTATTTGATTTATATTTATTTTTACTTCATTTTCTGAAAAATTTTCTCCAAAATAAATCGATAAATAATTATCTATTTCATTATTGTAGACATTAATTTTTGAATTAAAAACAGTTTCTATTTTCTTTAGAATATTTGAAGTTAAAAAATCATTTACATTAATAAGATTATTAATACTATTATTAATTTCTCCAAAAGCTTGTATTTTTTGTTCGTCAATATCTATATTATCTTTTATTTTTTGTGATTTATTATTAGAATTATTATAATCATATGATGATTTAGCTACTTCTTCTATACTCCCTAATTGTCTCATATCTACAACTTTTTCTCCAATTTTTACGTATATAGGATTATTTTGAATATTTGGCATATTTTAAAGTTATAATAAAATTATTTTATTTTTTATGACGTACTTTATACCATGAGTTATACTAGAATTAAAATGTATATATTAATGGAACTTTAATAATAAAGTTTTAGAAATTCTTTTAGTAATAAATACTAATATATTAAAATTAATAAATTTATATGTATAAAGTATTTAACTTTTTATATAAAATAATATGATTAATATCACAAAAGTTGTGCATTATAACGTGAAAGATATTTTAAGAACTATTTCTGATATTGAGTCTTATCCGAAATTTATATTTTGGTGTAAAGAAATAAAAATTTTATCTAGAGATAAATTTAATATAATAGCTGATGTTCAGGCAAATATAGGAATGATCAGCACTTCATATAGATCTCATATTAAAATAGATGACTATACTGATAATAACTCTGATAATAGATATGCATCTATTGCAGTCATAGCAAACGATGATGGACCATTTAAATATATGCAGACTCTTTGGATTATTACAGAACTTGATTATAATACAACAGAAGTTAATTTTTCAATGAATTTCAAGTTTAAAAATATAATTAAAAATACTTTATCTAAATTTCTTATAAAAAGTATAGTAAAAAACACTATCTCATCATTTGTAGATTATATTAGTACTTCTTTAAAAAAAAAATCCAAATCTACATTACAAACTATAAAAAAACCAGAAATTGATAAATAATAAATAACAAATCAATAAATTATATATAAACAAAAAATATTTATCATATATATAATAAAATATCATGTAAATTATACAAATTGTTATAAATTAAGTTTTTCTTCTAGAATTAGTAAGAACAATTTTTCTTAGTAAGAATTAATACATCATTGTATAAATTAATATAGTAAAGTATACTTCAAAAATACGATGATCATAATATCTATTTTTATGATAATTTCAAGATTTGCACCAAGCCCTACAGGATTACTTCATATTGGAAACATACGTATTGCTTTATTGAATTGGATTTATACAAAATCTTTTAATGGAAAATTTATACTACGTATTGATGATACAGATAAAGATAGATCAAATAAAAATTTTGAGGATAAGATAATAGAAGATTTAATATGGTTAGGTATAGAATGGGATTTATTTTTTCGTCAAAGTGAAAGAAATAACCGATATTTAGATATAAAAGAAGAATTAATAAGATCTGGTTATTTATATCCATGTTTTGAAACTAAAGATGAGCTTATAAATGAAAGAAATATGCTTAGAAAAAATGGAAAACCACCGATTTATATTCGTAAATATATTTCTAATAATAAAAAGAATGAATTAATCTCATTAGGAATAAAACCATACTGGCGTTTTAAAATAGATTATGATGAGGATATAATATGGAACGATATGATTAGAGGAGAAATTAAAATTGATCCAAAAACTATATCAGATCCTATTCTTTTTAAAGAAAATGGGGATCCAACATACACAATATGTACTGTTGTTGATGATATGGATCATAATATAACAAATATTATTAGAGGAGAAGATCATCTGACTAATAGTGCAACTCATATTAAAATATTCTCGGCATTAGGTGTAAAGAACTATCCTAAATTAGCACATATTCCTTTAGTTTATAATAAAGAAACAGATATATCAAAGAGAAGTGGAGGAGGGTTTGATATAAAATCTTTGCGAGAGTCTGGAATAGAATCCATGGTTATTAATAGTATGATGGCACTTATTGGAACATCATATGATATTAAACCATACAAGAATATTTCAGATTTATTTATGATTTCTGATCTGAACAAAATTAGTAAATCTAGGATTTTGTATAATAGAAATGATTTAGATATTTTGAATGAAAAATATATAAAATCATTATCATATAATGAAATAAAAAAAAGATTTAATAATATTCCAGAATTTACACATGATTTTTGGGAATTTATTAAAAATAATATTAAAAATATTAATGAAGTAGACGAGTGGTTAAAAATATGCAATAAAAAAGTTTTTTTGTATTCTCCTAAAGATAAAGAAGAAAAAATTTTTCTTGATTTATGTGCATCACTTTTACCAGAAGGTATTCCAGATAAATCAACATGGAATATATGGATGGAAAAAATAAAAAAATTTTCTGATCGTAGTGGTAAAAATTTATTTATGCCATTACGATTATCACTTTCTGGTAAAGATAAAGGTCCTGAAATGAAAATATTAATTAGTTTTATGTCCAGAGATTTGATTATATATAGACTTCGTTTATTTTAATTCATATTATTATATGATATAAAAACATTTTTTTTCATATCTTAAAATTTTAAAACTTTGAATTTTTTAAACTTATAATTTAGTATTACATTTAAAAATATTGATATCATATAAATTAATATTAATATGCATAGTGTAAATAATGATATAAAAGATAATATAAAATTTTCTACTATAGATCCTTATGTTCATTTAACGATTACATGTCATTATGATGAGAAAACTCTTTTGACTAGAAATGGAGAATTAATTCAGATTATTAAAATAAAAGGATGGGAGCATTATTATCTTAAGGATAATAATGATAATTTAAGAGAATTATTGCGAAAAGTTATTGATAAATTTATTACGAATAATGATTTTATCGTACAATTTATTATTGTTAGAAAAAATGGTGATATTAGTCAAAGTGATAGTAATAGCCTTGATGATATAATTAATAATGATTCATCAGAAATAAACAAAAATTCTATTAAATTTAGAGATATTTCAGCTGAAATATCTAAAAAATGGAACGAAAAAAATGATTTCTTGAATTATTTGAGAAATTATTTATATATAATAATTACACATCGTGGTAATAAAAATAATATAGGGTGGGATAAAGTACAGAAGAATATATTTAATTCTATTGTAAAAAAGCTTTTTTTTAAAAATTTGGAAACATCAGTACATCAATTAAACAAAGTTACTGATAACATTATTAGATCTTTGAATAGATTTGGTTCATCTATTTTAAAAATTGTTAAGAATGATGAAGGAGTGTATATAAGTCAACCACTATCTTTTTTACGTTATATTCTTAAAATGGATGAAGAAGACGTTCTTGTAGATATTAAAGAGTCAAGTAATCAGATATGTAATAATATTAATGTTGGATTTGATGAAAGAAATAATATAATTATAGAATCTGATAAGAGAAAATATATTAGTATATTTAGTTTAGCTAATTCTGCAAATTTAAATGAAGAAACAGCAGAAAAAATATTACAAGTAAATTGTAAATTAATAATTAGTGAGAATATTGAATTTGTTAGAAAAAAAGAAGCGATAAGTAACTGGAAAGATCATTTTGATATTGCAGAGAAAAGTAAATGTTTAGAATTGATCAATATTGGGAATTTAAATAATATTATGTCAATTGATGACAATAAAAATAATACATTTTGTAAACAACAAATCATATTTCAAATTAGTGGTGATAATAGTGATGATTTAGAAAAAAACATCAAGATTTTTACAGATATTACAAAAAAAATAGGATTGCCTATTGTAAGAGAGGATATAGGAGCAAATGGTTTATTTTGGTCACAATATCCAGGAAATATGCATATGTTGAGTAGAAGAAGTAAATATAATATTACATCTAATATGGGTGTTTTTACAAATACATGGCCAATTTCTATTGGCCAGAGATTTAATTTAAAGTGGGGAGAATACTTAGTAATATTCCGCAATATTCAAAATAACAATCCTTATTATTTTCATTTTCACGATTTAAAAAGCAATAAATCACATTGCTTTATTACTTCTTCAAGAGATCAAACAAATAATGGATCTAATATAAAACTACATCTTTTAGGAGGATCTTTAAAAGCAGAGCCTAATATAATTAATTTTGATCTTTCTGGTACAGATAAAAAATTTATGAAAGCAATAAAGGCAACATTTATGATTCCTGGTGAAGACTTCTGTATTAGTTTTTCTGATATAGCTAACATACCTTCTTATCATAAGAATATAACAGATGATATAATACAGTTTGTAGAACATATTGCTAATTCAAATGATTATACTATTTCTAGTGAATCAAATTCAGAAGACTCAATTAATGAAACTGTTGATAATACTAATAATGATGTAAAAATAACTAAAAAAACAAATATAAAAGAATATTGGTATAATAATATATCTAATACTATCAAAAAAGCTTTTGCAATTGATAATCAGATTGGAATCACTCAAATATCACAAATTGTCACTCAAATGATCAATGATGTTGTTATGTCAACTGAATATAAAGGAATAGCAAGAAATAGATCAATTGAGTCATGGCTTAAAAACGAAGTGACACAAAAAATTTTTGGAGATTTAGATAACTCTTTTTTTGAAAATCAAATTCAAGAATTGAAAAATAGTCATAAGTTATTAAATTTTGATTTTTCTGATTTATTTTTAAAATCTTCAGTAAATTGTTATATTTCTGTTATAATTGTTTTACTAAAAATAGTAGAAAATCTAAATCATGATAAAAATAATATTATTTTAATTAATAAAGCTGATTTTTTATTTGATTTACCACCACTTCTAACAGCAATTCTATGTAATATTTTAGAAGATTGTCAAAATAATAAAAATTGTATATTTATTATTTCTATAGATAATCGCGATAAATCACTCCGTTTTGTTCAAGCGCGTCATATAATGCGTAATTTTTTAAATTTTTTTATATCAACAGATAGGTATATGACAAGAGAACATCGTGCTATACTTAATTTATCTGATAATGAAATATATAATATAAAAAAATATACACAAGACAATAATACATTCTTTTTTAAAAAAGGGAATGAAAGTTTAATTATTAAATCATTAATTTATGATGATGATTTTTTATCAGATATAGAAAATATAACTCCAAATAATGGATAAATAAATATATATTTAAAATTATTTAAAATAACTTTATTATGATAAATATAATAAAATATCTGATAAAACAGAATAAAGTATTAATAATTATTCTATTTATTTTTTCTTTTGGTATAAAATATCAAATTTCAAAACAAGAAGCATTTGCAATTTGGTTTGATACAGATTTAGAAGATTGGGAGAAGATGGGAGATAGATATTTTACAGATACAAAGGATCAAAAACCAGGAAAGGAATGGTGTGAAAGAACAGGAACAATTCATGGTAGAGAATGTGCAGCTGGACTAGATCAAAGTGAGAAAATAGTTTCTTCAGGTGATAAATATTATTTTACTATTTTTGATGATTCTATTCCAAATTGTGATAAAAGTGGATGTAGATATGGAACAGAAAAAGAAACTTTAATTTTTAATAAGTTAGATCCTATAAGTATTTTTATCAATAGCGCTCCTCGTTGCTTGAAATACGAAGGTGAAATAGGAAGAAAAGTTGCAAGTAATGGTGATACTGTATGTTTGTATATTGGCGAATCTTCACAGGAATTAACAAGAAAAAGTCAATTAAGAGATCATTGTAGTGCAAAATATTGTGTATGTGCAATTATAGAACATGATGGTCGTCCATTTATTGCCGGATGTACACCTGCTATATTAGGGCCAGGATTAAAATATGAAAAATCACTATTTGATCCACATTCTATAGAAGTAGATTTATTTTGTACGAAATCATCATGTGGTAATGAAGATGTTGTATCTTGGATTGCTAAATATAAAGATGATAGTAAAAAACCATCTTTTGATAAACCTATAATTAGATTATATGATAACCTAAGTTTTGAAGGATATTACCCACCAAATGGACAGATGTATACATTTGGTACAGTACAATTTAACAAAAATACAAAAGATCAAATATGCTTTTATTCATTTATGGAGCAAGAAGAAGTAGGATGTGTTCCAATTCCTGGAATTGCTCAAAATGCTTCTTTTTCTATGGTAGCATCTTATAGTTTAGTTTATAGATATGTGACAAATCAAAGAACATCAGAAATATTACCATTTCATGGTGTTTATCCTGTTTTATTAAGTGATAATGGCAAAAAATTAGAAAAAGATAAAGTTTATTTTACATCATTTGTTACTAAAGATAATTGGGATGTTCAAAATAGAGATAATGATATAATTTTAGATGAATTGGGTTATAATACATATTATCAAAATACAAGAACATATTCTAATCAACTATATACAGACTGTCAGTTTATTGATAAAAATTATAATAGTCCTTTAAATGGTGTGTCATATTGTTACCCTATGTCACAATCAACTACTATAATATCTAATTTAAAATCATTTATTATACCAGATATTATATATAAAAATAGTTCTTCCGCAAATATTACTAAAAGTATAATTTCAACATCTCCTACTAAATATGGTTTATATATGGGAATAACAGAAAATGAGAAATTTTATATATCTGATGAACGTGGTAGACTTTCAAGTTTAAATGCAACTATGACTGCAGTTATAACAAATTCTAAAAATTTATTTCCATTATATTTAGATGTTAAAGTTGAAAAAGATAAAGATGATAAAGAATATGTATACTTGTATGATGCAGCATATTCACTGTCAAAGACATTTTATCCAAGATCAGGGATTCGTTATAGAGATCATTGTTATACAGATACAGAAGATAAAAAGTGGCCAGTTTTTGCAGATATTCCTAATGATATTCAATCTCCTTCAGAAAAGAATTACTTTTATCTAAAGAAATCTGTATTTTCAGATTATTATCCAAATTTTTCTATTAAAAGTAATACTCCATCTGGATATATTTATGCAGAATATAATAATGATATACCAAAATTTAAAGGTAAATTAAATAAAAAATCTGAAAATATAATAAAAGAAACTGCAGTATGTCCAGGACTTTATATTGGGAGTGAAGATTCAAAAGAAAGTGATCAATCACAAGATTTAATATGTTTAGTATCATTAGGAGTATGGGATTTTATTTCTGGACAAGGGAATTCTATATTTACAGATAAGCAGCAATATGCTAAAAGTATGCTTTGTGCTGGAATACCAAATAAATGTATTATCTCTAATAATGTTCAAAATATTGCAGCTCTTGGATTAAAATCAATTGATAATTTAGATTCTCAAGAAATAAAAGTTCTGAAAAATGGAGAAACTCATTATACAGAACATAATTGCGTATCTAATATTGCATCTTGGGTTAAAACAGAAGAAAATAATCAAGATGTAACTTTAAGATGTACTAATGGACTAATGATGCCAATCGATAAAGAAACAAATGAAGTTGCTCCATATCAAGATATATGCCTAGAAAAAAGTGGAACAAATCCTAAATCTTAAATTTTTAATAAATATTATAAAATAATTATAGTAATAACTATAATGAGTAAAGAAATTAATATACAAGAATCATTATCAATAGCAAATCATTTTAATATTTCATTAATTGATCTATTACCAAAATCAGCTTTAAGAATATTGTATTATATTCCCAACACGAGAGTTGTAGGAGGTTGGATTAGGGATATTATATATCATAATATGTTTAATTCTGATAAAAATAATTATAATTTAGAAAAGTCATTTAATGAAGATATTGATTTTGCTACAGAATTACTACCTAATGAAGTTAAAAATATATTTGATACATATAATGTAAAGACTATACTCATAGGTATAAATCATGGTACTATTGGTGCTATAATAGATAATATATTATATGAAATTACAACTTTAAGAAAAGATGTCAAATGTGATGGAAGACATGCTGAAGTAGTTTTTGGTGTTGATTGGGTAGAAGATGCTAGAAGAAGAGATTTCACAATTAATGCTCTTAGTATGGATAAAGATGGTATAATTTATGATTATTTTAATGGAATTAATGATATAAAGAATAATAGTTTAAAATTTATTGGGAATCCAGATAAAAGAATCAAAGAAGATTATTTAAGAATTTTACGGTATTTTAGATTTTCTTGTAAACTTAATTTATCACAAAACAAAGAATTAGAAGAAATATTTCTATCAAATTGTAGTGGTTTATTAAATATATCTGGAGAAAGAATTTTTAAAGAAATGCAAAAAATTTTAAATTCTCAACAAGATATATTAAAAGAGGCTATAATTATGATGTATAAGAGTAATATACTAAAATATATTGGATTATTTGATGAAGATGAATGCTTAGATAAATTATATAGTAATACGAATGAATTACTTTTCGCTAATAATGATGGGTTATTAAACTTAGCTTCTCTTATAAATTGGTGCGTAAAAATTAAAAATAATACTTGTAATATAAGTAATATAAAAAATAATTATGAAAAAAAATTATTTTTAGCTAAAAAAATTGCTTTACAATGGAAACTTAGTAAAAAAGAAAGACAACAGCTATTAGAGTATATAATTACAAGAGATCATATTGATAACTTAGAAAAAAGATTATTTTTAGCTTATAATATTGGCTTAGAGAAATATTATAAAATACTACAATCTGTAGTTATGCAAAATGAAATCTCTAATTATGAAAAAAGCTTATATTTATCAGAAGTAGAATTCTTAAATAAAAACCCAATTTTTCCATTAAATGGAGAAGATATCATTAATAAATTTTCAGTTTATGGTAAAAAAATTAGCTTTTTACTTAAAAAAGCTAAGGTATTATGGTTATTATCAGAAGCAAAAAATGATAAAGAATACTTATTAAATAATCTCTGCTAAAAATAATATTAATTTTTAACTATTAAAATATTAATAAAAATGATAAAAAATCAATATTAATCAATAATTTTAATATTTTTGATAAAAATAAAATTTTTAATAAAAAATATTGTTATCACAGTAGAGTTTACTAATACGTATTAATATTTTATTATATATAATAATTGATTATTATAATTGATTAACTTGACTTTCTTGTGATCTAAAATTGTATATTATTTTTATAGAATGCAGAGTAATACCTAGTCCAATATCAGCAAGTAGGCATGCAGCTCCTATAGTATTAGTATATAAAATACAAGTTGTACTTAAAATACTACCTAGAATAACAGATTTAAATGCTTCTTTTTGAGACATTATATTTTTTTCTCTACTTTGATTATTTATCTCACGCTCCATTGAAGATGATAAAATAGGAACTGCATTTTGAATAAGATTTTCTTGTTGTTGAGTAGAAGTTTCATTATTATTAGTTTTCACCATATTATTATTTGAACTTGTTAGTAATTCAGATTGCACATTTTCATTAATATCAAGTTTATTTTCTCTAGAATTATAATATTTATAAGTTTTATATGAATTTTTAATAAGATTAAAAACTAGAAGACTTATTGGGATAACAAATAAACTAACATTAATTAATGCTAAAGCATAGAAAACTAAAAAAGTTGCAGAAGAAATTAATAAAGTAATACTTATATGTTTTAATGCTTCATAAAGTAATGTTAACATACCATATTGTTTATTTTTACCAAAGAAACTAGCAGAATTAAAAAACGAAAGTAATATAATATGAGAAAAAAGTTTTCTATATTTATATTTTCCGAGTTCATATTTATATTTATTTTCAATAGCTCTTGATAGGAATAAACTTTCTATATTATAATTAAAACAAATTACATCTCCTGAAAGCATTGCATCACAATTTTGGTAAATTTCATTAATTTTTTGTTTCAAATATTTATAAGAAACAACCATAACTGTTATAGCAAAAATTAATACAAGTATAGCATCATTTTTTTTATTTCTTTCATTATCTTCTTGGTTACTTGTTTTATATTTATTTTCATGAAAAATTTTTATAAATGTTACATTATTGACAATTATAGGTTGTTGATTTGATTGTCTGTTGTTACGTATATTTTTGTATCTTTCCCTTATGTTTGTACTATAGAAATTTCCATTATATTGTTGGTTTACATCATCATTTTCCTGAGTTTTTTCTATATTGTTGTTTATACCATCTTGATTTTGTTGTATTTTTTCATATTCGATAGCAGAAGATATTATTACTTGCGAGAGAATTGTTCTATGAATATCATATTCTTTAGAAAACCAATTATTTATTGAATTAAATATACTTTTTTTATTAGAATTTTGTTGATATGGTTGGTTTTCCACATATATTTGAGAATTTTTTGGATAATCTGTATTAATTTGCATAATATTTAAAATTTATAATTAATTTTTATTAAAAAAGAGTTTTATATGTAAAAATTACATATAGCCATATTATATATATTTTTTATAAATAGTATACAAATATTTTAATTTATAATTTACTAAGATAACTTAAAGCTATATAAAATATAAAAAATAAATTAATTAATAAATTTAATAAAATATGAATAATATTATGTGGCCATTTATTCTTAAAGTTAGCCAAAAAGCAGCTATATTTTCTGCTAAATTTATTGGAAAAGGTGATAATATCGAAGCAGATAGAGCTGCTGTTACTGCAATGCGAGATGAATTAAATAAATTACCTTTTCATTTCAAAGTTGTAATTGGAGAAGGAGAAAGAGATAATGCTCCTATGCTTTTTATTGGAGAAACTCTAGGAAAAAAAAAGCCTATAAAAAATACTAATATAATAGAAGAATTTGAAGGAGTAAATAATTGCCATTCAGAATGGCATATTGCTGTCGATCCATTAGAAGGAACTAATTTATGTTCTAAGAATTTACCTGGGGCTATAACAGCAATATCAATAACAGAAAAAGGTGGTATTTTCTCATCTCCTGATATTTATATGTTAAAATTAGCAGTTGGCCCAGAAGTAATAATAGATGACTTAAGTTTTGAATTAAGTATATATGATCTAATATCTATTATAGCACATAGTAAAAATATTAAACATTCAGAAGTTACTATTGCTGTTTTAGAAAGAGATCGTCACAATATTTTGATTGATCAAATATATAATTCAAATGCTCGTGTTAAATTATTACCAGATGGAGACTTAGCAGCTTGCATAGCAACTTGTCTACCATGGACAGGTATCGATGCATATGTTGGTATAGGAGGGGCTCCTGAAGGTGTAATATCAGCTTCTGCTATTAAAATACTAGGAGGGTTTATGATAGGAAGATTAATGTTAAATGATAAAATAAATAATAAAATAAATAATTGTAGTAATACAGATTTTAAAAATTTAAGAATAAATTCTATAGATTATAGAGAATTTTCTTTTATTAGTGATGAAAAAAATATCAATGATCTTGTACCAGGTAAAAATATTACTGTTGTTATTAGTGGTGTAACAGATGGATATATTCTTGATGGTGTAAAGATATTAAAATTAGATAATATTAATTCGATATTTGAAGTTAATTCTGTAGTTTTTAGCACTGATCTTGATGGAATTATGAATGTAAGATCACAATTTAAATGATTTTACATCATTTTATAAATTTATATTTAAATATAAACTTTAATCAATTAAGTAATTAATAAATAAATATATTAACATATTAATAATATACTAATATAATTTTCTAATAAATTTTAATAAATGCTTCTTATTCTAGCTTCTTCTTCTATTAGCAGATTTAATTTAATAAATCGCACTGGATATACACCTGATTATACTATTTCTCCAAATATAGATGAGACACCATTTAAAAATGAACTTCCACATAAAGTTGCAATTAGATTAGCTCAAAAAAAAGCTGAAACAGTTTATAATATAATTATGAATTGTAATAAAGAAAATAATAAAGAATCTAATAATGAAAATATTAAGGAAATTCTAGTAAATATTGAAAAATATAATAAAAAACTTGTTGTTTTAGCAGCAGATACAGTTTGCGCGGTTGGAAGATTAATTTTACCAAAAGCATTAAATGAAACAGATGCAAGATTTTGCTTAAATAAAATTTCAGGAAGAAGGCATAAAATACATACTGGAGTATGTTTTATTGGAATTAATCCTTCCGGTAAATATCAAGTCATAAATAGAATATCAACCACAACTTTACTCATAAAACAAATATCTACAAAAGAAAAAGATGATTATATAAAATCAAAAGAATGGATGAATACAGCAGGGGGATATAAAATAGAGGGTATGATATCATGCTTTGTAAAAATGATATCAGGAAGTGAAAATAGTAATATTAGCGGTCTTCCATTAAGCATAATATACCCTATATTAAATTATTTTAATTCTAATTAAATAAAACAATTATTGATATAATATTGGATCTTCTATTCCATTTTTAGAAAATCCATTTAAACGTAATACGCATGCGTCACATTTTCCACATGATATACAAATATCATCGTTATTAGATATGTTTTCTATATTATGTTTGTTTTTTTTGTTAAAAAATTTGTTTAAAAATGAATCATTCTTATTATAATAATGTGGATTATAGCAACTAATTGTCATACTATAATCAACTCCTAATTCTAAACCCATTTCAATAATTTGAGCTTTTGTTAAATTAATAAGAGGAGTAAGAATTTTTATTTTTTTACTATTATTAAATTTGTTATTTAAATCCTTTGAATTAAAATTTTCAGTTTCAGATTCTTTATTGTATTTTTCATCAGAAGAATGATCAGATGAATCATTTGTTCCAATATATGTTGCTAAATTTGCTAATTCTTGGAATTTTGATATGTAATCTGGTCTACAGTCTGGATATCCACTATAATCAACTGCATTTACACCTATAAAGATATTATGTATATTTTTTACTTCTGCATATGCCAAAGCATATGAAAGAAAAATAGTATTACGTGCAGGAACATATGTTACAGGAATAAAATCAGCGTAATTATTTTCATTATCTGAAAAACGAGAATCTGGAATTTGTATATTAGAATCAACAAGAGCAGATCCACCAAATGACCCTAAATCTATATTAATTAATTTATGTTCAATAATATTTTCTTTTAAAGATTTTGCTATTTTTTGTGCATACATAATCTCTATATGATGTCTTTGTCCATATATAAAGCTGATTGCATATATTTTTTTATATCCATTATTTATAGCAAAATATAACACAGTAGATGAATCAAGACCACCACTGAGTAAAATAATTGCACTGTCTTCTTTTTTATAAGTCAATTTATTTTTATAAAAATTATAATTAGTAAATAAAAATAGATAAAATTATTTTAAAAATAATGTTTAATCAATAATTATCTAGTATATAGTAGATTCCTATATAATATAATTTAATAATAAACACCATATAAATATAATCCCCATGGGGGTGCGTGATATGTATTTATAGGTGTTAATTTTGTTAATGAATCTGAAATATCTTCACAAGTTATTCTTCCTCTTCCTACTTGACATAGTGTACCAACTATAATTCTAACTTGTCTATGAAGAAAAGATTTAGCTATTATATCAAATTCAATTAATCTTAAGTTTTGTTCTTCTATTTTTGTTTCAATAATATTGAGTTGACTTATAGTTCTACAAGAATTTTTTGCTTGACATGATTTTAAACGGAAATTTTTAAAGTCATGATATCCTAGCATAATATTTGCTGCTTCTTTCATCTTATTTATATTAAGATCATATCCTAAATCCCAAATCCTATTTTTTTGAATTACAGAAGATGTTTTACGAACAGCAATTTTATATAAATATCTACGTTTTTTGGCTGAAAAACGTGCATCGAAATTTTCATCTACTTTTTCAACTTTTACTATAACTACAGGATAATCCCTTATGAAAAAATTAAGACTTTTTATAAATTTATTAATTATAATTTCTTCATTTAGATCAAAATGAGCAACTTGTCCTAAAGCATGAACACCACTATCTGTACGCCCTGCTCCATATATTTGTATATTTAAATATCCTAATTTTTCTAGACCATTTTTTATAACATCTTGAACCCCAGGTTTAACACTGTTTTGACTTTGCCAACCAGAAAAACCAGATCCATCATATTCAATGATTATTTTATAGCGATTTTTTTGAGATTTCATATAAATAATATGATTTAAATCTAGTTTTTTATAAAATTTTTTATAAAATTATAAAATTCTAAAAAAATTAAATATTATTATATTTAGTTAATATTATCACAATTTAATATTATTAAATAAAATATTGAGCTAAATTTTATCATCATCTGTATCTATAAATGGTTTTGATCGATATTTTACGTATTTAGAAATAGGTATTATTTTTTCATTATTATTTTTATTATCTATTCTAGTTTTTTTATTATCAATATCATTTTTTATATCATCTTTTAATATAGACCATATTTCACAATAAAAATTAGATTTTGCATTATTTTCATCATTTTTTATATTGAAATTATATGATTTTTTATTATTAGATGATTTATTTTTTTTATTATGATATAATATATCTTCGTAAGAATCATAATTTCCATCATATATTGTATTTTCTTTTTTATTTTGATTGCATATTATCCCTAATGCATGCTCATTACATTGTATTTCAATATTAGCTACTGGATCAATAAAAGAAGTTATAGCATCAAATGGAATAATAACTTCTTCTAATTCCCCGTAAAAGCTCAGTTTAACTTGAAAGTAATGTTCAAACACTTTAAGATCATAGAATTGATGTTGAAGAAATATATTTATTTCACCTGGATGCTTTTCACGAACATAGTTTGGGATAGTTACACCATGATGATTTGAATAAAATGATATACAAAAATAATTATCAACATCTTTTTTATTATTTTCTACTTTTTTAAGTGCAAATTTTATAATTGAATATAGTGCATTGAGCACAAAAGATTTATAATCTAAAGTAGTACTAAAGTTCATATGAATTGTAAAAAACTATTTAAGGCTGTTATTTATTAATAATAAATTCATATCATTATCAATACAACTCATTTTTTATATATTAATTTTATCTTTTTTATTTGAAAAATAAATAATTTAACCAAAATTACACTATGAAATAATTAATACTATTTAATTTTACAATTAATTTTTTGATAAAAAATATTTATTATATTAGTTTTTTATGTACTAGAGTATATTAATTGATATTATAAAATTTAGCCCCAATATAATTAACTGGTAACTTATAAATAATATCTCCTGTAGGAGTAATAATCCCACTTACACCCATGTTTGCTACTCTTACTAGATATCGTCTTAGTTGTACAGCTTTTATTTGTGACATAGCTAGATGCTGGTATAAACCAATACTATCTCTAAACCATGAATCATTTGCAATATGTATAATAAAATTATTCGAATTATTATTTATGATTTTTTTAGATAAGTTTTTTTCATCAAAAGCAATATCGTAACATATATAAGGAATAATAGTGGTATTAAACATTGGAATAAAAACTTCTTGTGGTAATTTACCTTTTTCAAAATCAGATTCAGATACTGATAATGGTGTTAATTTAGATAAAAATCCTTTCCATGGCATATATTCACCAAATGGTGCAAGATTAATTTTATCATATTCTCCAATAATTGATCCTGACTTATTTAAAATAATTAAAGAATTATAAAAATAAATATTTTTTTTATTTTTTTTTATTCTATCAACTCCACTAATTAATATGTCATCAAAGTTTTTATTACTCCAATTTAATGGTATAAATTTATTATTATAATTTATTGGAAATTGCATGGCAGATTCCGGCCATATGATTATAATACTTTTTTTATATTGTTTATGTGCAATAGCTTGTGCATTTTGTGTTAAAAAAATAATTTTTTCCAATGCTTTAATTTTTTCATTATTATTTTGCGGGGGTTCTTTTATTCCTGCTTGAACAATTAATATAGGTGGTAATGAAATTTTTAATGAAGATATATAATGATAACGCCAGTAAGACCATGAAAATAAAAGAGAAGAAATTAATCCTATAGCAAAACTCCATCTGCAACAATTTACATATGGTGTTATTGCTAATATAACAATATAAAATCCTAAACCCTCTATTTCTAAAATTTCTATTAATTGTAATAAAATAGGATGATAAACGCTAATATGACTCAATAATAGCCATGGAAATGGTTCAATATAATTAATTCTTAATTTCTCTCCTAAAACCCAAAAAAAAGCTAATAATATCGATAAAATATACTTTTGTTGTTTTGTAAAATGTGTAACAGAGAAATTATTATCATAATAGCATTTTTTGTAAGAATATTCGTAATGGAAGCTATTTTGTTTGTGATTCTGTATGTTATTAACACATTTTCCAATTGATTTTGTTATACCAAAAGCAAGCAATAATCCAATTGATTGTGGCCAAACTAAAATAAGCGGTAAACCCAATTGAGTTATATATTTTGCCCATCCAAATTCTTCTTTTGTAGAAGAACTAGAATCAAATGAACATGATATCCATCTTAGTCCAGTGTAGAAGTGAGAATATAGGAAAATTATTATTAGTATAAATATATATAAATAATTTTTATATATATTATTTTCAACTATATAAACTAAAAAGTAAAATGAAAAAAAAATTGTTAAAAAAATATTAAATGGAGAAAATGCAGTAGTTAAAATACCACCAAAAAACACTATAAGGATTATATCTTTTAATATATTTTTAATATTTCTATTGATCACTTCCATATATTACACATTTTATTCTATGTTTATTGACACAAAGCAATATTAAATATATAAAAAGTTTAATAAAATAAAAATAAAAATATACATTATTAAAATGAAGTACATTTCTTCTCACGTAGAAACAAATATCTCCAATAATATTAACATAATTTCAGAAAAAAAAATATTAGATGGTAATTTACAAAATTCTAATCAAAATATAGAATCAAATAATTCTATAAATCTTGGATATTCATTTAGAGGATATAAATGGAATTTATTGGAAGGAGATATTAATACAATACATAATCTTACAGAAAATTTAGAAATAAGCGAAATATTAGCTAGAATTTTAGTTAATCGTGGTATCAACACTGTGTGTGATGCATATTGTTATCTTAATCCTAAATTAAGAGATATATTTCCTGATCCATTTACATTAAAAGATATGGATAAAGGAGTTGATAGACTAATAAAAGCAATAAAAAATAACGAAAAAGTAATTGTTTTTTCTGACTATGATGTTGATGGGGCAACATCAGGCGCATTAATTTATAGATTCTTTAAACAGATTAACTTCGAAGTGGATGTTTATGTTCCTAATCGAAATGCTGAAGGATATAGTTTGAGTACAAAAGTCATTCAAAAATTTAAAGATGATGGATATAATGTTATTATTACAGTAGATTGTGGTAGTTCAGCAATCACACCAGTAAAATTAGCACGAGATCTAGGAATTGATGTGATAATTTTAGATCATCATATTGTAAGTAATGAGATGCCTCCAGCACTTGCACTTATAAATCCTCGTAGACCTGATGATACATCAGAATATAAAATGATAGCTGCTGTGACTGTTGCGTTGATATTCGTAATAGGATTAAGACAAGAACTTAGAAGATCTAAATGGTTTGATAATAATAAAATTGAAGAACCAGATATTATGCCGTTACTTTGTTTAGTCGCATTAGGAACAGTATGTGATGTTATGCCATTAAACAAATTAAACCGCATTTTAGTTAAATCTGGATTACATTTTATTAGAAATAGAAGTAATGTAGGTATATCTACTCTTATGGATATGATGATGAATAATGGGGTTGAAAAAAAGATATCAACACATCATCTGGGATTTACAATAGGGCCTAGAATTAATGCTGGAGGTAGAATTGATGAAAGTAGGCTTGGATTCGAGTTATTATCAACTGATGATGAAGTTAAAGCTAAAGAAATAGTTGAACATATGGAAAGACTAAATAACGAAAGAAGAATCAAAGAACGTATAACAGAAGAAGAAGTTATAAATCAGATTGAAAAACTCTCCCTTTATAAAAACTCAATTATAATTGTAGTAGGAGAAGACTGGCCAATGGGAGTTTTAGGAATATTAGCAAGTAGAATTAAAGAAAGATATCATAAACCATGTGTTATATCATCTATATATGATGAAAAAGTTATTAAGGGATCATGTAGATCAATAATAGGTATTGATATTGGTACATTGTTTAATAAGGCTAAAGAAGATGGATTACTTATTGATGGTGGTGGACATCCAATGGCTGGTGGATTTAGTATAGATTCAAAAAAAATTGAAGAATGGAAAGAATATCTTTACAGAGAAACAGAAAAAATGGAAAGAGATAATAAAAATTTAATAGAAGAATCAAAAAAATTAGATATAGATGTAATATTAAAAGCATCCTCTTTAAATAACGCAAGTATTATAAATATAATAGAACAAGCAATGCCTTTTGGACACGGGAATCCACAACCTAGATTTATGCTTCATAAAGTAAAAATAATAAAAACTATAGTTAGTAAAAGTGGTAATGTTGGATCATTTATTATAGATAGCGATCATAAGAGTAATCGTGAATACAGCGTAGTGCGATGTGTTGTATTTAGAGGTAGTGAAAATGAGTTTGGAAGATTTCTTATTCAAAATGAAGGAGCAATAGTTAATATGGTAGGAACTGTTCAAGAAAGTCCTAAACTTCCTGATAAGATTGATTTTATCTTAGAAGATATTGGTATTATGGATAATTGTCATTAAAAAATATATAATTCTTATAACTCTTCTTGCTATGTTGATTTATTTTATTATAATATAAAATAATAGTAAAAAAATATATATTAATACATATTAATTCGGCAATTATTATTATTGCTAAAGTTGTATTTAATTATATTTATAAGGTTATATTAAAATAATATAAAGATAATTTTAATTTTTATATTATTAATAATTTTATATAATTAGTATTGTTTAATTTTAGTTTTATATCCTCAATTGTATGGTTGGGATTAATAGGTATTGTATTTTTTACAGAAATATTCTGTTCAGTAACATCTAATCACCCTGGATACAATAAAATAGACTATTACTCTCCACAAACAGTAACTAGAGTTTATGATAAATCTGGAAGAAAAATCGGACAATTTGCTCGTGAAAATAGAATAATAACTAAATATACTGACATTCCTCAAACATTAATTGATGCTTTTCTTGCTGCAGAAGATAAAAATTTTTTTCTTCATCAAGGAGTTGATATTGAAAGATTAGGATTTGCTATATTTCAAAGTATTTATAATCTTTTTAAGCATAAAAGATTGGTAGGCGCATCAACTATAACACAACAAGTAGTTCGCAATATTTTAATAGATAATTCACGAAATATTGACAGAAAAATCAGAGAAATTGTACTAGCTTATAGAATAAGTCAATTATATACAAAAGAAAAAATACTTGAAATATATCTCAATCATATATTTCTTGGAAATAATAGTTATGGAGTTGCAGCTGCAGCACAAAGTTATTTTGGAAAAAGATTATATGATTTAACAATTGCTGAAATTGCCGTTTTAGCATCATTACCAAAAGCACCATCTCAACTTAATCCTTTGGTTTATCCAGAGAAAATTCTAATAAGAAGAAATTGGGTTATAAATAAAATGGTTAAAGATGGTTTTATATCAGAAGAAGATGGCAAAATTGCTATAAATGAACCAATTAATTTAAATAAATCATCGAAATTTGGTAATAATAATGATATACTAAGAGATTATATAGAATCTGTTAGACGTCAACTAATTGATTTATTTGGAGAAGATATTGTTTATACAAAAGGACTAACAGTTATTACAAATATTGATATAGAAATACAAAATAAAGCATATGAAGCATTTATTACTCAAATAAATAATTATGATAGACGTCATGGATGGAGAGGACCAATTACAAATATCTATAATAAAAACATAAATATACCTAAAGATAATAATTATAAAATTCCTTATGACATATGGTTTCCTTATATTAAATCTATAGAAAAACCAGATGGTATGTTAAATAGTCAACTCATTGCTATAGTCATAGAAATAAATAATAATTCTGTTAAAATTGGATTTAATAACGGACAGGAAGGTGTAATAAAAATCAATAATATGAGTTGGGCTAGAAAAAATCTTCCTAAACAACATTTAGGTAAAGCTATAAAAACACCTAAAGATTTATTAAGTATTGGAGATGTTATTTTGGTAAGAAATAAAAAAATAAATTTATTATCTGAACTAACTGAATATTCTAATGTTTCAATTAATTCTCAAAAATTCAATAAAAAAAGTAATAAAAAAAATTTTTTATTACAAGATGAATGGATATTAGAACAAATTCCTAATGTTAATGGTGGAATCGTTATCTTAGAACCATATACTGGAAATATACTTGCAATGATAAGTGGATATTATGGTGATCATTTTAATCGTGTTATTCAAGCTAATCGTCAACCAGGATCAATATTTAAACCTATAGTTCATACCGTAGCGCTAGAATATGGATTGAACCCATACACTACAATTAAAGATGAACCTTTATCAATAAATATGGGTTCATCTGCTGGTGGAGTATGGACTCCTAAAAATTATACTAAAACCTTTCTTGGAGATATTACATTAACAGAAGCACTCGCAAAATCACGTAATTTACCAACAGTCCGTCTCACATTAGCACTTGGTGTTCCTAGAATTATGGAAATGGCTAAAAGATTTAAAATATATACAAATAATATAAATTTTTATACAAAAGAATATGCGTTAGGTCTTGGAACAAAAGAAACAACATTACTAAATATGGCTAATGCTTATAATTCTATAGCTAGTCATGGATTTCTAACTACTCCAGAACTTATATCTGAAATCTATTCTCAAGATGGAAAATTAATTTATAAATCGAAAATTGATTATGAAAATTATGAAAAAAATAAAAAATTAATCAATCAAGAAGTAATAGATAATATATATTCCAATATTGAGGATATTAATCCAGATAATAGTAATTCTGAATATTATCCACCTAAAGTGTTATTAGGTAGATCTAAAATTATAAAAAATAAAGTATATAATCATATAAATAATATGCTATCTGATACGATTAAGTGGGGTACTGCCAGAGGTATTAAAACAAAGCTACCATTTGCTGGTAAAACTGGAAGTACGAACTCATCTTTTGATTCATGGTTTATTGGGTATACAGCTCAATTTACTATTGGAGTATATGTTGGATTTGATACTCCTTACACTCTTGGTGATAAAGAATATGGTGCTACAATAGCATTACCTATAGCAGATGATGTAATTAATAAATTAGAAAAAAATTATTCGCAAATACCATTATCACAATTCCCATCTAGTACTGAAATATATAATGATAATAGTTGGAAAAAACCTGATGAAAAATATGATTCGATAAAATGGTATTATATTAATAATTAAATTATTAATAAATAAGTAAATAAAAAATAATATAATATATTTTAATTATTATCTGTTATTTCTAATAATTTTCCTAAAATAGTGTTTCTTTGTGGTTCATTTCTGTTAAATATTGCAATATTTAATGCTTTTCTTTGACCAATAAAAATTGCTAAGTTTTTAGCTCTAGTTAAAGCAGTGTAAAAAATCCTACGATTTAACATCATAAAATGTTGAGTAACAATTGGAATAATAACTATTGGATATTCTGACCCTTGTGATTTATGAATCGTAATAGCATAAGCATGAACTATCTGTTCTAATTCTGAAAAGCGATATAATACTTCTCTATCATCAAATAATATATTTAATTCTTTTTTGATATAATTTATAAACTTAATATATCCTATATCTCCATTAAAAACATTCTTATTATAGTTATTTTCAACTTGCATAACTTTATCATCTATATAATATTTTGACCCAAAACACTCAATAAATTGAGATGGTGATTTATTTATGAATAGATTTTGCATAACTGCATTAAGATTCCGAACACCAAGCAATCCTTTTTGCATAGGTGATATAATTTGTAAATTATATTTAAGATTGGATTTTAAATTAACTTCTTTATTATAATATGCATTATTAGATATTAATTTATTATAAATAATTGGAATTTCATTTTGAATTAATGATATCAGTTTATTAATTGGATTTTCAGATTTGTTTACATCAACAAAAATACAATCTTGAATATTATTTTTATTTATAGGTGGAATTAATGGGTTTTTTCCATTATTAATACAATATGCAGAATATATTATTTTACTTTGATTAGATTGGCGAAAAATCTGATTTAAATATACAATAGGAAAAATTCCAGATTTTATTATATCTTTTAATATATTTCCACAGCCTACAGAGGGAAGTTGATCAATATCACCTATTATTATTAAATGAATAGTTAATTGTAGCGCTTTAAGCAAATAATACATCATTTTTACATCTATCATAGACCCTTCATCTATAATCATAATATCACATCGCAAACAATTATTTTCATCGTAACGAAAGGCTTTTTTTATTGGGTCAAATTCTAAAAGCCTATGAATTGTATAAGCTTCTGTTTTAGTGCTATCACTTAATCTTTTAGCTGCTCTACCAGTAGGAGCAACTAATTTTATCTTAAGTTCTGGAAAATAATTTCTTAGAATAAGTAAAAGAGAATAAACCATTGTTGTTTTTCCTGTACCAGGGCCTCCAGTTATAACAGAGCATTTATTATTAATAGCTGCAGTAATACCATTTTTCTGATTATCTGTTAGTTTTATATTATGATTATCTTCTAACCATTTTATTTTTTTATTAGTATTAATTATAGAAGTTATACAACTAGGATTTTTTTTAATTAATATTAATTTTTGTGCAACAAATCTCTCAATATAATAATATGCAGGGTTAAAAATAAATGGATCTAATTGGTGATTTCTATAAACAATACTATTAAAATTATTATCGTTATTAATAGAATTATTTAGATTTCGATTATTATCGGTAGTTATATTTGTATTTTGTTTAATTAAATTAAATAAATCACTATAATGAATTTTATTAAAATTTAATCTATCTACTGCAACCATTTTCTCTTCTTTTAAAAGAGATAATAAATTTTCAATTACAATATTGATATCTATATTTAATTCTTCTACACATTTTTTTATCAATACTGATATATATTCACAGCAAGAACCATCAGCAATTACTTTCTGCATAATATAATTAATTCCTGATTTTGCTCTTAAAGATGAATTTATATCAATACCTGATTTCATTGCTATTTTATCTGCTTTTAAGAAGCCAATTCCTTTAATTTCATTAAAAAGTACATAAGGATTATTTTTTATAATTTCTATACTTTTTTCTTTAAAATGTTGCCAAATTTTTATAGTATATCTGATACTTATATCATATTCTTGTAAAAATAATATAATATCATGAAACTTTTTATTTTTTTGCCAACTTTCTTGAATAATTTTCAATTTTGCAGATCCTATACCTTTTACAAACTTTAATTTTTCAATATCATTTTCAATTATATCTATTGTTTTAGATCCAAATAATTTAACTATTTCTTGAGCTATACTAGGTCCAATCCCTCTAATTATTCCAGAAGATAGATATCGAATTATACCATCGATATTTTTCTTCTCATCGTCTTTGTACTGGTGTTTCATTATGTTTCTAGATTTAGAGAATTTTTTAATTATTTAAGCTATTTGGCATATTGATTATATACTATAAAAAGTGTATATACTTAAACTTGTTTATCAATAATCATAAAAATAATAATTAAAATGACATTAGTAGGAAAAAAATTAATAGATTTTACATCTCCAGCTATTATGGCAGATAATAATATTAATGAGAATTTTAATCTTTATGAAAATATAAATGGAAAAAAAACAATTATTTTCTTTTATCCTTTAAATTTTACATTTGTTTGTCCTTCTGAAATTATTTCTCTTAATGAAAAAATTGATCAATTTTATAGACTAAATGCATCAGTTATTGTGATAAGTGTTGATTCCCACTTTTCTCATCTAACTTATAAAAAAACACATCCTAGAGATGGAGGAATAGGAAATGTGAACTTTACCATGGTGTCAGATATTAAAAAAAATATTGCTAAAGAATATGGTATTTTATACGATGAATCTATTGCACTTCGTGCTACTTTTATAGCTGATGAAGACAAAATTATAAGACATTCTGTTGTTAATGATTTTCCATTAGGAAGGAATATTGATGAAATGATTAGAATTATTGAGGCTATTGATTTTCATAAACAGAATGGAGAAGTTTGTCCTGCAAATTGGAAAAAAGGACAATCTGGTATGAAACCAACAGTAGATGGTGTTCGCAAATATTTAAGTGAAAATTTTTCTTCATAACTTTTAGTTTATATAAGTAATTGAAATTATATAAAATGTTTACAAGATTTTCTGTTTATATACACCAACAGTAGTATAATATCAAAAATCATTGCTTTTTAATTATAAATAAGTTATTTAATTATAATTGGATGTTTAATAAAACTATACAATTTAATTTACTAACATGAGTAGAAAATGCATAATAACAGGAAAAGTTCCTCAGAGCGGTAATTTAGTCTCTCATTCTAAAAGAAGAACTAAAAGGAAATTTAGACCCAATATTCAGAATGTTAGATTATACAGTGATGTTTTAAAAAGAAGTGTGAAAATAAAAACAACTCCACATGGAATGAGAATTGTAGATGCTAAAGGTGGAATAGATAAATATATACTTTCACTAAAACCAAGAAAGATTTGTCCATTTATAAGAAAACTAAAAAAAGAAATATTATATAATATGTTATATAAAAACACTACATCTAATGCATCTATTAATTAAAAATTTATTATAAATATTCATTATAAATAAATAAAAAAATCTCAGAATATATAAAATTTTATAATTCTTATAATATTAATAGCTTATTATTCTAAATTCTTATATATTTCATATATTAATATTATTTTAATTATTTATGAAATTTTTTAAGATGAAATATTAATTCTTTTGATATTTTTTAGAAATTAGTTTTTTGTTTATTTTTGCATTTCTTTAATTGCATTTTGTAATATCTTAATTTGATCACTATTTTGTGATTGTGGTTTTTTAGATAAATTCCCTATTTCTTTTAAAGTCTTTGATTGTATTTTAGAAGAAGAAGATTTTTTAGAACTATCAGAATCGGTAATATTTTTACCTATATCTTTAATATTATCGTTAAGATTAAGATCTACGTTGTCATTAGGAAAAAAATTTTCAGGAAGAATATCTTCCATTAGACTTCTTCTTGCATCAGATAAATATGGGTAACTTATAGAGCTTAATAAAATACCAGGTAAAGCACTTTTTTCATCTCCATCATTAAAAACAGATAAAATTCTGCTGACACAAGTAAAAATCACTACTACAAAAAAAGATCCTCTTAAAATACCAAATCCGAAGCCAAGTATTTTATCTATGCTTGATCTACTGAATCCATATAGTAATCCTATGAGGATACTATTGAATATCGAGAAAAAAATCATGGAAATAACAATGACAATTGTATAACTAATAACTCCAGCAATTACTATACTATGAATCTTACTTTCTACTAATTCCATCATATATGGTTTAGAAATATAGCTAAAATAAGCAACTCCTATCCATCCAATTAATTTTATCATCGATCTTAGAAATCCATAATAAAATCCACTCAAAGTAGACATAACTATTATTAATGCTACTACAATATCTATTTCATTTAATTCTTGCATGAAATATCTTAAAAGGTAATTAAATAAAAAACAAATCAATTTATCAATGAAGATTGAAGCATATATTAATATAACAAAGCAATAAATTTAGTATATATATCTTTAGATAAAATCAGATAAAAGATACATTTGTCAGTATATTTACTATAAGGTGTAGAATTCATTCATATAACACTAATATAAAATAATAATATTATATAATAAAAAATTAACAATAATATAATAAATTAAAAATAATATAAATAATTTCTGATATATATAGATAAAATTAACTAATAACTAATTATATATCACTTTATATTTTTTTTATACAAAAAATTAAATAATATGAATTAAGCAAATTGATTTGATAAAAAAGTTTTGTTAATGTATTTTAAGGAATATATATCAATAACAAAGCCATTTGGCTTAAATAATTAACAAAATAAATAACTTTAAATAAGTTTAAAGAGCATTTTATTATGAGTATGCCGGAATATAATCTTCATTATGAGATAACAGGTGGAGAGCCAATTTATGGAGATATCCATTGTATGGGAGCTAAAAACCTTGCAACAAAAGTAATGATTGCTGCTATACTGGGAGAATCAACTACAACATTATATAATGTCCCATCAATTGGTGATGTTGATATAACTGTTAAAATGCTTCGTTCTATAGGTGCTGATATATCTTGGGAAAATAATGTAATGAAAATTAATCCCAAAACAGTTCACAGTGCTAATGTTTTAATGCCAGATTCCAGAACAAATCGCATTCCAATATTATTACTAAGTATTTTATTACAAAAATTTGATCATGTTGTTGTACCACATGTAGGTGGTGATAAAATAGGAGAAAGAAATATTACTTTTCATATAGAAGCTTTAAAAAGCTTTGGTGCTTCGATTGTTTATCACGATAACTCATATAAAGCATCAAAGAATGGGAAATTAAGAAAAAGCCATATAAATTTACCATATCCTTCTGTAGGTGCAACAGAAACATGCATTTTTTTAGGAGTTCTGGCTAAAGGAACGAGTGTAATAAAAAATGTTGCAATTGAACCTGAAATTATTGAACTCATTACTATGCTATCTTCAATGGGTGCAATTATTATTATTGGTAATAATAGAGAAATAACAATTCATGGTGTGGATAGGCTTTTTGGTACTGAATTTACAATTATTGGTGATAGAATTGAAGCTGTTTCTTGGGCAAGCTTAGCAGGCGCATCAGATGGAAAAATTAGAGTATCAGGAATAAAGCCTGGATTACTATGTAATTTTTATCCATATTATCAAATGGCAGGTTGTGGATATACTTGCATTAGTGATAATATTATAGAATTTTTTCGTAAGAAAAAATTATCTCCTGTTTCAATAGAAACAGATGTTTATCCTGGGTTTGCAACAGACTGGCAACAAACTTTTGCAATCATGCTAACACAAGCAGAAGGGATATCTGTTATTCATGAAACTGTTCATGATAATAGAATGAGTTATTTAAAAGTTATAACAGAGCTAGGCGCTAATGTTCAATCAAGTACTTCTTGTCTAGGATCTGTTCCATGTCGCTATCGTTCTCTAAACCATGAGCATAGTGCTATTATAGCTGGAAAAACTCATCTAAAATCAATTAAAGAATCTATAAAAATACCAGATCTACGAGCAGGATTAGCTTATGTAATTGCTGCTGCTGTAGCTGAAGGAAAGACTATTTTAAGTGCAACTGATCAAATTCATCGTGGATACGGAAATCTCACAGAAAGATTAAAAAATACTAATCTTAAAATAAAAGTTTATCCAATTTCAGAATGAACTTTATATATTTTTATATATTTATTCTATTATTATTAATTTATCTTAGTTATAAATTCTATATCATTTATATTAGTAATATTTTAAAATTCATAATTAATAAAAATTTTTCTGAAATATTTTTTATCATATTAAAAAATTTATATAATAAATTGTAAAATACAAACAGTATATAACCACATATAAAATATATCTTTATTTCTTATTATTTAATATATAATTATAAAAACATTATTGACTGACTATTTTTATAGTATATATTATTAGAATGATGTTTGTTTTGTAACAATACAATATGTCAATTATACTTGTATATAATTGTATATAAAACTATTATTGATTGAGTTTTTACTTTTTATAAAAAAATGATTGAAGATTATAAAATTAAGGCTTGGCCTATTTGTAATAAATTAACAGGAGGAGATTTAAATAAAATGAGGAAAGAAGGTTTTATTCCAGGTGTGATATACGGTGGGAATACAGATAATTTCCTGATATCTGTTATAACAAGAAATGTTGAAGACTATATAGAAAAGAATCCTGTTAGGAATCGTGTTTTTATAATTCAGCATCTAGATAAAAGTTCTCCTAAAAATATTAAAGTTTCAAATAATGATGTTATAAATATTAGTGAAGAAAGATGTTACTTACGTTCTATTCAATATCATCCTGTTACAGATAAACCACTCCATATAGAACTGCAAAGATTAAATAATGAATCTGAAAAACCTATAGCAATAGAAGTTCCTATTAAAGAGAAAAATTATTTTACATCACTAGGTATAAGACATGGTGGTAAATTAAATAGAGTACGTCGTAAACTAAGACTTTATTGTCCTCATGATCGTATTGTTCCAACTATAGAAGTTGATTTAGAAAAATGTGATATTGGTCATATAATTCGTGTGAGAGATCTTAATCTACCTGATTATGTCAGAGTCTTATGTAATCAAGATGAAGTTATATTTCGTTTAAGTGGTAGATCTTCTGCAAATACTAAAACTACTACTACACCTTCTTCTTAATTGAGTTTATATTTATATAATCTTTCACTTTATCTGTTATTTTTACTATTATTTATTTTACATTCTTATATATTTTTATTATTTTGATAAATAATTAGTATTTTTATATCATTAATATATAAATAATTTTAGTTTTATTTAAAATAATAATATAATAATTAAACTAATATCACTAATAGACTAAAATATTAGATCTAATAATATGTCTCAAAAAAAACAAGCAAAAAATTTAAAATTAAAAAAAAATACTGTTAAAAAAAATCAAAATACTGAAAGTAATATCACTAATTTAACTAAAAATATAAATTCAAATAAAAACAGTGTAAATACTGGTAGTCAAGTAGAAAAAAATACTAAATTTTTATTTTATAGAAAAAAAATAGAAAAATTTATTAAAGAAGTTTATTCTGAGTACTTAAGAGTTGTTTGGCCTAATAAAGATGAAGTTGTTTCTATATTTTTTTTAATTGGATTAGTTAGTTTTTTCACATCTATATTTTTTATGTTAACTGATTATGTTTCTTATAATATTATAAATTATTTTATAGTTTCAAAGTGATATTGACATAAAATAATATTAATATCCAATTTATCTATATAAATATAATCTCTTTTTCTATACTATATATAGTATAGAGTTGTTTTACTATTATTTTTAATAGTAAAAATACCTATAAATATAAAATTAATATAAAATACTAATAGAATAATTAAAAGCTTATATAATAAGATTATTAATGATTTTTATTATTTTTAGCAGATTTTAGTTAAAATTTTAGTAATATATATTATTTTGATAATATTTTAATATATTAATAATATAATAATAAAAAATGAAAACTTTTTTAAAAAATTCAGATAATGATTTAGAGAATAATATTACAAGTATTAATCAAAATAATGATAATAGTATTGTTAATACTGATAGTTCTTTAGATGATAATATCTCATTAAAAGGTAAATGGTATATAATAAATGTGATTCCTGGCAGGGAGAGTAAAATTCTTGGATTAATAAAAGAAGAAGCAATAAAGAATAGTATTGATGATAAAATATATGATATTTTTATGCCTATTGAAAATTATACTTCTATTGCTCGTGGAAACAGAAGACTTGTTTCAAAAAAAGTTTTACCTGGATATATTATGATTAATGTTGATCTTGATGAAAGAATATATACAATATTGCGTTCTATTCCTGATGTCCTAGGATTTTTAGGTGGTAAAGAGCCAAAAGTAGTTCCAGAAAATCAAGTAAATACTTTAAAAAAATCTGTTGAATTAATGGCAATAAAAAATATGAATATATCTATTTATAAGATTGGGGATTTTGTAAAAATATTAGATGGTCCATTTGAAGGATTCACAGCTCTTATAGAAGAAGTTGATCTTGATAAAAAAAACCTAAAAGTTGCGGTCTCAATATTTGGCAGAGAGACTACAATTTCAGTCCATTTTAATCAAGTATACATTATAAAAGAACAACATTATTAATACAAAATATTGACACAAAAAAAATTGTTGTTATAATTGCACTGACAGCATTTTTAGAGGTTACAAAGTTAAAAATTATTATTAGTATATGTTAATAAAAGGGAAAATATCAGGGACAATAAGATTGGTTATACCATCTGGGAAAGCAACACCAGCTCCTCCTATAGGTCCTGCTCTTGCGCAAAAGAAATTGAATATTCAAAATTTTTGCAAAGAGTTCAATGAAAGATCTCTTAAAATGTATGAGATTACCACTCCTTTAGTTGTTGTTATTACTGCATACACTAATAATACTTATACTTTTATTATAAAAAATCCTCCTACTTCTTATCTTGTTCTTAAAAAATTCGGCAAAGGATTATCTACTCCGAATAAAATTAAAGGTCCTGATGTTAGCATTGAAGAGCTGAGATCTGTTGCTAAAATTAAGATGAGCGAGATGATGGTAAGAAGTGAAGATGCTGCTCTAGCATGTGTTGTTGGTATGGCTAAAAGTGCAGGATTGAATATTATATACGATGAATCTAGATCTGAAGAATAATAAATATTCTAGATAATTTTACAAGCATATAAATATATAAATAAAATTATTATATTATATATTATATTCATCTTATTTTTATATTAATTTAAATCAAAATTAATTCAAAATTTATATTTTTACAGAGATATCTATATTAATTTTATGGTAAAAAAAACAAAAAGGAAAAAACACATAGAAGAATCTATTTTAAATTTTATTAATGACAAAATTACTAATATTTCTCAGTCTAGTCATGAGAATAATGGTATATTTAAGATGTCAATCGACGATTCTATCACTTGGATTAAAAAATATGCAAATGATTTTACAAAATTTGATGAAAGTATTGAAATATGTGTTGATCTAAAGGGTTTGGACTCGAAAAAATCTGATCAGAATATTTCTGGTACTATTGCTTTACCTGCGGGAACTGGGAGAAATCTGATTATAGCTGCTTTTGTTAATGAAGATATGAAAAATGAAGTTATATCTAATGGCGCAACATATGCAGGATATGAGTCATTAATTGAGATGATAAAATCCAATAAAAGAAAAAAAATAGATGTTTGTATTGCTCATCCTAGTACAATGGCAAAATTAGCTTCTGAACTTGGGAAAATATTAGGCCCTAAGGGATTAATGCCAAATCCCAAATTAGGTACTGTTTCTAATGACATAATTTCACTTGTTAAATCTATAAATAATCATGTGTTTCTTAAAAGTGATAAAACTTCTAGAATTCGTTCCATGATAGGAAAGATTAGTTTTAGTCATCATGATATAAAAATTAATTTCGATGCATTTATTGATGGTTTATCTAAAATAATTAGCAATGGTTCAATTGGTCAATGTTATTTAACAACCACACAGGGTCAGTTTTGTTTAGAAATACAAAAATAATTATTATTATAATTCTATTAATAGAGAATAATTAATATTATTAATATTATTTTGTTTAAAATTATTCATATTTGCATATTAACTGCATCTAAGTTTTATTCTTGCTAAATAATAAAAAGAATAAAATAGTAAAAAATTAGTAAAAAATATTTGATTAAAATTTACAATGCAATATAGCTTGCATTGTAATATATTTTTTTTAGTTACTATTTATATCAACATTAGTTTCAACATTAATGTTATTATTTAGTTCTTGAATTTAATTTGAGAATTTAATTTGATTATATTATGTTTATATAACTAGATTAAATTAAAATAGTTAAAAATTACTTGTTTTTTAATTATTATTAGATTTCTATCAGAAATATCTTTTAATTTAAGTTTTTTTGATATTACAATCTGTTTTTATCAGAAATATTTTTTAGTTACTATTTATATCAACATTAGTTTCAACATTAATGTTATTATTTAGTTCTTGAATTTAATTTGAGAATTTAATTTGATTATATTATGTTTATATAACTAGATTAAATTAAAATAGTTAAAAATTACTTGTTTTTTAATTATTATTAGATTTCTATCAGAAATATCTTTTAATTTAAATTTTTTTCTGATATTACAATCTGTTTTTATCAGAAATATTTTTTAGTTATTATTTATATCAACATTAGTTTCAACATTAATGTTATTATTTAGTTCTTGAATTTAATTTGAGAATTTAATTTGATTATATTATGTTTATATAACTAGATTAAATTAAAATAGTTAAAAATTACTTGTTTTTTAATTATTATTAGATTTCTATCAGAAATATCTTTTAATTTAAGTTTTTTCTGATATTACAATCTATTTTTATCAGAAATATTTTTTAGTTATTATTTATATCAACATTAGTTTCAACATTAATGTTATTATTTAGTTCTTGAATTTAATTTGAGAATTTAATTTGATTATATTATGTTTATATAACTAGATTAAATTAAAATAGTTAAAAATTACTTGTTTTTTAATTATTATTAGATTTCTATCAGAAATATCTTTTAATTTAAATTTTTTTCTGATATTACAATCTGTTTTTATCAGAAATATTGTAATATATTTTTTTTTGATCTTTAATATTATATATTAAACAATATCTTTTTTAATTACTGCAACGAGTGCTGGTTTTAATATTCTATCATTTAGAATATATCCTGCTTGTATTACATCTGCTATTGATCCTTGTTCACCAGTACCATTAATATGAGCAACAGCTTGATGGTATTTAGGATCAAATTGTTCTCCTAATGGACTAACTCTTTTTATACCATGTTTTGTAATGGATTCCTCAAAAATTTTTATATTCATTTCAAATCCTTCTATAATAGATTTATTTTCTTCTGAAATCTTTATATGAGATTTTGCTCTATGTAAATTTTCTAATATCTCTACAATATCACGCGCAAATTTTGTTATTCCATAACTTTCAGCATTAGAAATTTCTCTTTCATATCTTCTTCTAAGATTTTCATTTTCAGCTTTTTCTCTTAAAATTACTTCTTTTAATTGTTTATTGTCATTTTCTAATTTTGCTATTTGTTGTTGATAATAATCATTATTATCATCTTTTTTATGATTTTCTATTTCATTATCATTAATTTTGATATTATTATTTATATTATTATCATCTGTATTATTATTATCATTTTTAATTTCTTTTTCATATGAATTATTATTTCCACTGGAAGGATTTTTTTGTCCATAAATATTTTTATGTTTTCTTTTTTGTAAAATATCTTGAATAGTTTTGTTCGACATAATTTTATAAATTATAAAATTTAATAATTTTTAATAATAACTAAAATTTAATAATAATTAAAAGAATTTTTAAGGTATATTTAAAATGAATATTAATATATAAAATAATATATAAAAACACACATTTAATATATTTTTATTAATAATTAATTGTTTTGATCTTTAATGCATGAATTTTATTTGATAGATCACCTAATCTGTTATAAACCAATCTATGCTGATCTACAAGAGATAATCCTTTAAAATCAACACTTTTAATTGATATACTATAGTGATTATTATCACCAGCGATATCTTCTACATCAATATCGGAATTAGGAAATTTATCTTGTAGTATTTTTATCAATTCTTCAGTTGTAATAACGCTCATATATTTATAATTTTATATATTTAAAAAATACTATTAAAAATATATTAATTAATAGATTTTATATTCTTTACACTTAAAAATTTATATTATTATATTTTTATATTATATCATACTATATTTTTTTTTAATTTATTTATTTATTTTAGTAAAGTATTGAGTAGTAAAATATTAAAGTAATCTTAATTTTATATAAGATTACTATTTTTAATTTTTTTAATTATTATTTATAATTTTATATTACTTTACTTCTTTACTTCTTTACTTATTTGCATCTGCATTTTCAAATTCACCATCAACAACTTTTTCATCAGTATTAGAAGTATTATTATTTGAATTATCAGTATTATCATTTTTTTGTGAAGCATACATTGCTTCTCCAATTTTCATTGTAGCTTTTTGTAATTGATCTGTCTTATTTTTTATATCTTCAAGATCTTCCCCTTCAATACTTTTTTTAAGTTGTTCAATAGAATATTTAATTGATTCTTTATCTTCTGAGCTAATTTTATCTCCATATTCATTTAGATTTTTCTCTGCTGAATAAATATTGCTATCTGCTGTATTTTTAGCTTCAATTAAAGCACGACGAGCATCATCTGCTGCTGCATTTTCTTCAGCATCTTTAACCATTTTCTTTATTTCTTCTTCACTTAAACCTCCTGAAGATTGAATTGTTATTCTTTGCTCGCGACCGCTAGCTTTATCTTTTGCTGAAACATGAAGTATACCATTTGCATCTATGTCAAATGTAACTTCAATTTGAGGCAATCCACGAGGTGCTGGTGGAATACCTTCAAGACTAAATTGTCCTAAAAATTTATTTGCAGCTGCCATTTTACGTTCACCTTGATAAACTTTTATAGTAACTGAAGGTTGATTATCTTCTGCTGTTGAGAATACTTGACTTTTTTTAGTTGGAATTGTTGTATTTCTTTCAATTAAAGCAGTGAAAACACCACCTAATGTTTCTATTCCTATAGATAGAGGTGTAACATCAAGCAGAACAACATCTCCTACATCTCCACTTAAAATACCGCCTTGAATTGCTGCACCTATAGCTACAACTTCATCAGGATTTACACCACGATGTGGTTCCTTACCAAAAAATTTCTTTACTTCTTCAGTAACACGAGGCATACGACTCATACCACCAACCATTACTACTTCATCTATCTGACTAGCATTAATACCGGCATCTTTAAGTGCTGCTTTGCAAGGTTCTATTGTTCTTTGTATAAATTCTTCACATAAGCTTTCTAATTTAGCACGTGTTATTTTAACATTAAGATGTTTTGGTCCTGTTGCATCAGCTGTTATATATGGAAGATTAATTTCTGTTTCCATTGTGCTTGAAAGTTCAATTTTAGCTTTTTCTGAAGCTTCTTTTAATCTTTGAAGCGCCATTGGATCTTTAGTTAAATCAACACTATTTTGTTTTTTAAATTCATCACATAAGTATTGTTGAATTTTAAGATCAAAATCTTCACCTCCGAGGAAAGTATCCCCATTTGTTGATTTTACCTCAAAAACGCCATCACCTATTTCTAATATAGAAATATCAAATGTTCCTCCACCTAAATCATAAACAGCAATAGTTTTATTTCCTGATTTATCTAATCCATAAGCCAAAGCAGCAGCTGTTGGTTCATTTATAATACGAAGAACATCAAGTCCTGCTATTCTCCCTGCATCTTTGGTTGCTTGTCTTTGTGAATCATTAAAATAAGCTGGTACTGTAATTACAGCTTTTGTAATTTTTTCACCAAGAAAATTTTCTGCAGTTTCTTTCATCTTTTGGAGGACCATTGCACTAATTTGACTTGGGGCATAATCTTTTCCTCTTGATTCAACCCATGCATCGCCATTTTTTGCTGAAACTATTTTATATGGAACATGTTCTTTAATAGATTTTATAGCATTATCATTATAATTTCGTCCTATTAATCTTTTTATAGCAAACAGAGTATTTTGATGGTTAACAACAGCTTGTCTTTTAGCTGGATCACCAACTAAAATTTCTCCGCTTTCAGTCATCGCAACTATAGAGGGAGTAGTTCTTCTTCCTTCTGAATTTTCTATTACTTTTGGTGCGCTATTTTTACTTTCCATTATAGCAACACAAGAATTTGTAGTTCCTAAGTCTATTCCTATTATTTTACTCATAAATTTATATTAAAAAATTGATTATTATTTATTATATATATTTTTATTGTATTAACCACACTGTATAAGTATGTATACAAGTATTAGTCTAATATTGGTACACAATATATATATTATTAAAAGTTGTGAAAACAAGTAGTGAAATTAAATTTTTTTAATATTTAATTAAATATAATTATACAACTAAAAATTGAAATTAGAATATATTTTATTTTAACTATATTGGAATATATAAGAATATATAAGCATAAAATATTTAATTTTTTGAATCATTATAATAATAAAAATCATAAAATTATTTTTAAATGACACGTTTAGTAAAAGCTGAAATATCGAAAAAAAACTTATATCATAATATTAATATTATTAAGGAAATTGTTTTTCCATCTAAAATTATTGCTATGCTGAAATGCAATGCTTATGGTCATTCTTTAGCATTAATTGGGAATTTAATCGATGATATGGTTGATATTATTGCTGTTTCATCGATAGATGAAGCTATTCTTCTCAAGAAAAATGGTATTAAATCTGAAATTATGTTAATTCAGGGAATTTTCGATAAGGATGAAATTATCATTGCTTATGAATATGGTTTCCATATTGTTTTTAACAACAATCAACAAATAAAATGGTTACAGGAAACTAAATTTAAATACTTCAATTATCTAAGTAAAATTGATATTAATAATACAATAAATGATATCAAAAATGATATCAAAAACAGTAAAACTAACATTAATAATTATACTGATAATGCTATAAAAGCATGGATTAAAATAAATACTGGAATGGGAAGAATAGGGTTTGAATTAGAAGAAGCAGAAGTTATATATAATTATTTATTATCTAATCTTAATATTATTAAACCTATAAGAATAATTTCACATTTTGCTTGTGCTGATGATATATATAATGAATTAAATCAAAAACAAATAATTTTATTTGAAAATTTTATAAAAAATAAAAATACAGAATATAGTATGGCTAATTCTGCTGGTATTTTTAATTTTCCTACAAGTTATTATAATTTTGTTAGACCAGGAATAGCACTATATGGTGTTAGTCCTATTGAAGGAGTCAGAAGTAATAATTTAAATTTATTGCCAGTAATGAAGCTAAAATCAAGGATAATGTCAATTCAAGAAAGAGAAAAAGGATCTTCAGTCGGTTATATGGCTAGATATATTTTAAATAAACAATCTAGGATTGCAACTATATCATGTGGTTATGGAGATGGTTATCCTATTACTACTACTGATGGTGCTCCTATAATAATTAGAGGAAAGATATGTAAAATAGTAGGTAGAATTTCTATGGATATGATTACTGTTGATATAGAAAATTGCCCAGAAGCATCTGTAGGAGATGATGTTATTTTATGGGGTGATGATAATATATTAGTTGAAGATATATGCTCTTATACAAATGATATTGTATGGAATATTTTAACATCAATTCAAACACATAGAGTAAGTCATTCTATTGTAGAATAATTATATAAAATCTTAAATAAATAAGTTTTTTTATTTATATTAATAATTATTTAATTTAATATTAAAATATAATATATTTTTTATATAAAAGAATAAAATTATTAATTTTAATTAACCAAAAGTTATTGATTAACCAAAAGTTATTAATTAACTAAACAAATTTAATAATATTAAAATATAATATTTTTTATATAAAAGAATAAAATTATTAATTTTAATTAACTAAAAATTATTAATTAAAATATTAAATCCAGTGGCCAGCGTGATCTAGGGGCAAAATCATAATTTTTGTATAATTCAATTATATTATTAATATTCTTTTCATGATAATTAATATCACTATAAATCATTTCTATTCCTGCCCAAGCTATCATAGCTCCATTATCTGTACATAATGATAATGGTGGAATATGTAATTCGAGATTGTATTTGTAAGCTAAATTTTGTATCTCATCTCTAATATATTTATTTGCAGCAACTCCTCCAGATACTACTAAGCTTTGAATAGGTATTTTTTTAGTTAAGAATATAGCATTTTTTAGTCTTCCAACTATAATTTTAGCAACTGTTGATTGAAATGATGCACAAATATCAGATATAAATTTTTTATTTATATTATTAGTATTTTTTATAATTATACGATTTACAGCTGTTTTTAATCCAGAGAACGAAAAATTACAATGATCTGTATTAGCAAATGGTTCTGGTAAATTATAAGATTTAGTATCTCCAGTGAGTGCAGCTTTTTCTACTGATGGTCCTCCAGGATAATTTAGACCTAACATCTTTGCCACTTTATCAAATGCTTCTCCAGCGGCATCATCAAGAGTTTGTCCTAAGATATGATATTTTAATGCGGAATAAACGACAGCAATTATACAATGTCCTCCTGAAACTAACAGTAGAAGATATGGAAAACTTATATTTTTAATTAATCTAGGTGTTAAAGCATGACCCACAAGGTGATTTACTGGAATACATGGTATAGATAATCCGGATGCTATACCTTTAGCTACCATAATACCAGTGATGAGACCACCAACGAGTCCAGGTCCTGTTGTAACTGCAATAGCATCTATATTATTCCAACTATTTAATCCACTTTTAATTAAAGTATTATTTATAATCTCTGGAAGTTTAGCCATATGATCTCTTGCTGCAATTTCAGGTACAACTCCTCCATATTCTTGATGATTTTGACTATGAACAATATGACTTAGTATTTTTCTATTACTTTGAACAATTGCTGCTGCTGTTTCATCACAGCTTGTTTCTATACCTAGTATAGTTATTATAGGTGAGTGTGAAGTTATACGAATATAGTTATTAGATTATTGGCATTCATAAACTTTTATAATATAAATGCATTTAATTTTAATTAATTATTTATTTTTTTTAAAATAAATTAGATAATGAATAATAATCAAATTTTAAATAACAAAAAATTTAATTTCTCTGATTTATATAATTACGAGGGATTGTTATCAATACATAAAGATTTTTTACAATTTATTAAAGATATTAATCCTGAATTATATCTTTTATATATTAAAATTCAATCTCAAATTAAAGAAAAATCTGAATTTAATAATGAACAAATTTTTCAAATTAAAGAAGAAAATTTTTCATTAAATCAAGAAAATATTAGTACTAGTGGTATTGGTGGTATTAATACATTTGAATCAGAAACATTTTTATTTGATGAATCAGATTTATTAATAAAATTAGCTCCTTTATTAGAGTTATATATATCTGATCTTTTTGGTATAAATAATGATATTAGTGCACTTTTTATGAGAGATCTAGATTTATCTACAATTCAAAAGTGTAGAAAAACATTTATTCAAAAAAGAGTTCCATATCTTAATAAATTAAATTTACCAGATTATCAAATATCAGAAGAAAAATTATCTGAATTGGGTATAAAATGGAATGATTTTAGTGAAAATATTATAGAGAATTATAAAAATAATTCTGATTATATATTAAAATATACATCAAAAAATGAGAAGCTAAAATTAAAAAATAACGTAGAATTTGAATTGAAATTTTCACAAAAAGCCTTATCTCTTACTGATAATTCCTCTGAATTACCTTATTTTTTGAGTTATGCTTTCTGGGCAATAAATGATATAAATGGTCAAAAAAGACATAAAAATAGCCAATTATTTTATTTAATAAAATCTCGTGATTATCAAAAATTAATTCCTGAATTAATATCAGAAAGCTGGAATTTTGATAAAGAAACTAACATAAATGAAAAAAGAACTAAAAATCAAGAAAACAATGAAGAAACTAACATAAATGAAAAAAGAACTAAAAATCAAGAAAACAATGAAGAAACTAACATAAATGATTTAAATTCAGTTAGAACAATAACTTTATCAGAAAATATACTTCATAATAGATATGGATTTTTTCATAATGATTATGAAATGACTGATGAAAAATCAAGTATGAATGCGCATCATTGTTTATTTTGTCATAATAGAGAAAAAGATTCATGTTCAAAGGGTATGACGGTACCTATAAAACATAATAATAAAAATAATGATAATATATCAAAAAATATAAATAATAATCATTATTCAGTAAATAATAATATAAATTCTACTAAATCATACATGAAAAATCCGTTAGGTATTGATTTATTTGGATGTCCTCTAGATGAAAAAATATCAGAAATGAATTTTTTGAAAACTAAAGGTAACATTATTGGTGCCTTAGCCATTGCAATGGTTGATAATCCATTACTTGCAGCAACAGGTCATAGAATATGTAATGATTGTACTAATTCTTGCATTTACCAGACAAAAGATCCTGTAGATATTCCTCTTATTGAAACGAGTATTTTCGATGATACTTTGAATTTGCCATGGGGTTTTGAGATATATAGTTTACTTACAAGATGGAATCCTCTTAATATAAAATATCCATTACCATTACCAAGTTACGACTCCGACTCTGCACCAACGATTTTAGTTGTAGGGGCTGGTCCTGCAGGTTTTACAATAGCATATTATTTATTAAGATTTGGAATAAAAGTTGTACTAATTGATGGATGCAAAATAGAGCCTTTACCATCAAAATGGATAGATCCAGATAAATATAATAATAATAATTATAATCAGTATAATAATAATTATATAAATAAAAATACTGATATTAATACAAATAATATCGATATTGATAAAAATAATAATATATTTCATCAAATAATTAATATAAATGAAATATTTGGAAATTTAAACGACCGTCAGCCTGAAGGTTTTGGTGGTGTTATGGAATATGGTATAACAGCCAGATGGAATAAAAATTATTTACGAGTAATTAGAATTATTCTTGAAAGAGATAAAAATTTTCGTCTATATGGAAGTATTTTTTTTGGAAAAACAATAACTTATAAAAAAATTGTTGAATTAGGATTTGATCATTTAGTTTTAGCATTAGGAGCAGGAACACCACGATTACCAACATATCAAGGTAAAGTATTAGATAATATTTTAGCTAACGGAGTACGTACGGCTTCAGATTTTTTGATGAGTCTTCAAACTATGAATCATACTCATAAAAATAGTACTGCTAGTCTTCAAATAGAATTACCAATTTTAGTTATTGGCGGTGGATTAACAGCAGTAGATGCAGCAGCAGAAAGTTTAAATTATTATGCTTTTCAAGTTGAAAAATTTGCAGAAAGGAATGATATAATTAATCAAAAAAAAAATATAAATATAAAAAATAATAACAAATATTCTAGAAATACAGAAGATAACAGTAAATATTCTAGAAATACAGAAGATAATAGTAAATATTCTAGAAATACAGAAAATAACAGTAAATATTCTAGAAATACAGAAGATAACAGTGAAGATTCTAGAAATACAGAAGATAACAGTGAAGATTCTAGAAATACAGAAAATAACAGTGAAGATTCTAGAAATACAGGAGATAACAGTGAAGATTCTAGAAATACAGAAAATAACAGTGAAGATTCTAGAAATACAGAAAATAACAGTGAAGATTCTAGAAATACAGAAGATAACAGTGAAGATTCTAGAAATACAGAAGAATTACAATTATCTTCAATATTTCTTGATCATGCTAATAAACTTAAACAAAATCCAGAAAAACAAAGAAAATTATTAAAAGAATTTGGTGGATGTTCTATTTTATATAGAAAAAGAATGATAGATTCTCCTGCGTATAGGTATAATCATAAAGAGCTTTTTGAAGCAATCAAAGAAGGAGTAGAATTTATTGAAAACGTTGAAGTAGTTAAAATATCTGTCAATAAGTATGGAAAATGCTGTGGTTTAGAATGTATTGATATAAATCAAATAAGATTTTCAATTTTAGGCAAGACTATATTAATAGCTGTTGGTATTGAAAACTTTCAATTAGATAGAATAATATCAAAAGATAATACAAAAATATCTGATGATAAAATAGATTTAGAAAATATTAACAATAATAATATTAATATAAAAAACTTTTCAAAAAATAAAATATTTGAATTATCTGAAATATCTCCTGTAAAAACAAGTATTATTGGAGATATGCATCCATTATACACTGGAAGTGTTGTTAAAGCGATGAATAGTGCTAAAAAAGCTGCTTTAGAAATATATTTTTCACACAAACATAAATTTTCATATACAAATTTATTGAAATCTAATAATTTAACTAATTTTCAAAATATATTTTCTTTTTTTGATAAAAATTTATTAAGTTTTGTAAAAAGTATAAAAATTATCAAGAATGATAAAATTATTAACAATAATGATTTTAATAGTGATTTAAATGGTATTATAGAATTAAAAGTTTATTCTCCTATTGCAGCAGAAAATTTTCATCCTGGTCAATTTTTTCGTTTACAATCATATTCTAATGATCATTTTAATCCATTATTTATGGAACCATTAGCTCTTACAGGAGTTGCTATAGAAAATGGAGTAATAACATTTCATATATTACAAATTGGTGCAACATCAAGTATTTGTCGGTATATTGTACCAGGACAGTCTGTAGCTCTTATGGGTCCTAGTGGGACTCCAACTCAGATTGTTAAGAATCAAACAGTGATGTTAGTAGGTGGTGGAGTAGGTAATGCAGTTCTTTTATCTATAGCTTCAAGCATGAAATCTAATGGATGTAAAATTATATATTTCTCTGGTTATAGGAAATTATATGATAAACCAAAAATATATGATATTGATGCAGATATTGTAGTTTGGAGTTGTGAAGAAGGAATTATTCCTATTAACAATAAAAATGATATTTCATTTCAAGGAAATATTATTCAATCTATTGAATTATATCATAAATATTGTCAAAAATTAGATACAAAATCTAGATCTATTAGATTACCAATATACTTAACTGATATTGATAGAATATTTGTTGCAGGATCTGCATCTATGATGGGTGCTGTTGCTGAATCCAGGAAAAATGGATATTTATCTACAGTATTAAAGAAAAATCATGAAGCATATGCATCTGTAAATTCACCAATGCAATGTATGATGGGTGGAATATGTGGACAATGCTTACAAGCAGATTATAATCCAGATTCAAACGAAGTAAAATATATTTTTAGTTGTATAAATCAAGATCAGAAATTAGATAGAATTGATTTTAAATTACTTAAAAATCGCTTAAGTCAGAATTCTCTTATAGAAAAACAAAATTTAATTTGGATAAATTTATTATGAATACATATTTATTAATTATTTTAAATTTATATTATTTATATTACATATTTATATTTTTTATCCATTTTACAATAGTTTGATTAATAATTACTATAAAATCAATACGTATTGACCATAAATTTATATTAATATACTTATCATCAGCAATTACTTCATTAATAAAATTAGTTACAAAATTAGGTATATTAATGCTATTTTTAATTATTCTAAGGATCGTTATAAAGATTTTTTCCGTTATATAATTTATCAATAAATTCTTTTAATTCAGAAATAAAAATTTCTGCACATTGATAAATTTTTTTTAATTGACTATACCTAATTATATTATGAATTATATTATTATATTTATCTGATTCTATAAAATTAGAAAATTTATTTGTGATTTCATGTGGATTTTTACTTAAATTTAGACTTTTACGACCTTTTACTTCAACAATAAGAAACTCTTTTTTGATATTATTAAAAAGTATTAAATCTATTTCTCCGATACCAAATTTTTTATATCTTCTACATAATACTTTATATCCTTTATTTTCTAAAAATTCCGCAGCAATATTTTCAGCAATTAAACCATATTTAAAATTAATAGATTTTTTACTTTTATTTTTTATCATATTTTCGATTATCAATAATCTTATATATACTTTCTTATATATACTTATATACTAATAAAAATCCCTAAAATTTTATACAACTACAATAGATAGAATATAGGAAGTATTGCTATAATTATAACTGTTTTTATTTATCTTTCTTATTTATTAATTATTATATAAAATAAAATTAAATATTAATTTGGATTGTATATTATATATAAATTTTAGATAATATATAAAAAATATAATAATATTAGTAAAATAGTTTTTGATTATAACTCAAAATTCATAATTCTATTAAAAACTATTTTTTACTAGATCTATTAAACAATTTATATAATTAGGTTCTATACTCAATGTTTTAGCCCTAATATAATAAGGAATTTGATTATCTTCTGCTATTTGAGCATAATCAATATCTAATTCAACTAATGTCTCGGAATGCTCAGATACAAATGAAATAGGAACAATAATAATTCCTTGTTTTTCTTTGCTTGCTTGTACAATTTCATCTTCTGTGTTAGGACCAAGCCATTTCACAAAACTAGCTCCTACTTTGCTCTGATAGCATAATTTATAATTTAAATTTTTATTATATCCTCCCTCTCTACATTTTTTATGTAATTCTTTCATAATTAATTCTATACACATCTTCATTTGATTTTCATAAGGGTCACCACTATCTATCATTTTTTGTGGTAATCCATGTGCTGAAAATAATATAAGTGGTAGTGATTTTGATTTACATAGTTTATCAGAATTTACAACTTCAATCAGTATAGAATAAAGAATTTTTACATGAGATTTGATGAAAAGATGGTGCCAAAAATGACATTCAATCGTTTTTACCGATATTTTTTTATGAAAATTCTTATTAATTAAGCTAATTAATTCTTTTATAGAAGAACCAGAAGTTGAATTTGAAAATTGTGGGTAAAGAGGTAATATAATTATTTCATCAGGATTATATTCCAATAAATTGTAGATAACATCTTTTGCAGACGGTTTTGTATAACGCATTGCAATAAATACTTTATAGTGATTTTTATAGTCTTCTTTTTTGTTATTTTCTTTTTGCTTATTTATTCTGTTTAAAAAGACATTTTTATCTTTATCTATTTGAGGATCTTGTTTTTGTAAAAATGGTGATAATTTCTTTTTTTTTTCTTGATTTATATTATAAATTTTAAAATAATCATTATATATCTCTGAATATAGTTTTTTTTCTAATTTTATTTTTTTATTATTTTCATCCAATTTATTATTATTTTTATTATTTTCATCTAATTTATCATTTAATTCATCATCATGAGTTTCAAAAGTTTTTTCATTATCAACTCTATTTAGCATTACTTCTAGAGATATGGCTTGTGCACTTGTTTCTTCTAATATTGGTGATTTACCATTAATTTTTTGATAAATCAATTTTGCTTTTTTTGTTCGTAGTTTTGATATTATTTTTGCTATTATCCATCGTAATGGATTTCTTAAATTAAGAATCGCTGGATCATAAAAAAGGTTAAATAAGAATTTATTAACTTCTTTCAATGATGATGGTCCTCCAAGATTGCACAAAATTACAGCAATTTTCTTATTTATAGACATGATTTTATAGATATTTTTATATTTTATAAGATATCACGGAGTTGATATAAATTAATTTTTATTACTTTATATTATTTATAGATTCTGCCATAAAAAGTAATGAATATAAGTTTTTCCATAATTATCACAACGAACTTGTAATAATTTGTTATTATTAATATTAACACTTGAATTATTAGTCTCACAAATAAAAACAGAATTATCACTAAAAACAGAGTTTTTTATTAAATTTTCAACTGATATGTTTATAATAGACTCAAATTCATCATATGGTGGATCAATAAATATAATATTATATTTACAATAAAAATTAGAGATTTTTGTGATATTTCCCAATATCACATTATAATCTTTATTTTTTAACATACCTAATTTTTCTGCATTATATTGAACTAAGCCAATTGATATTCTGCTTTTATCTATAAAACAAACCATTTCTGCTCCTCTAGATGCTGCCTCTAATCCGCATGATCCAGGACCAGAACAAATATCTAAAAATTTTGAAGAAACAATAGGTGGAAATTTCATATCATGCTCAAGTACATTGAATATAGCAGAACGTATTTTACTAGTTGTAGGTCTAAATATTTGCTTATTTGTATTATATTTATTTGTATTATATTTAGTTTTTATAATCTTATTTTTCCATCTACCACCGATTATTCTAGTTAAACTCATTAATTATATAATATTATTTTATTAAATTGGTAAAAGTACAAATTAACTGATATAAGTTATTTATTATTTAGATATTTAATATTAATTAAAATAGAAATTTTTTATCTAAATTAATTATTTTATTCGTCATTAAAATTTATTATTTTTTCTAATATTTTTTGATTAAGATCTCTTGCTTTTGATATATAATAATTTCTAAGTTTTTCTGAATTATTGCTAATATGATAGTGAGTATTTTTAATTTTTATGCCATATTTCATTATATCTAACTTTTTTTCAGGATTATTTGTTAAAATATTTACTTCATCCCATTTTAAATAATTTAATATTTGAGCTGCAATATAAAAATCTCTACTATCATCAGGTAATCCAAGAATTCTGTTTGAATCAACAGTATTCAAATTATATTTCTGTTGCATATGATATGCCCTAATTTTGTTTGTTAATCCTATGCCACGGCCTTCCTGATTGAGATATATGACTGCTCCACCTGATGATTCATTTGATATAAGATCAATAGCACTATGTAACTGTGAGTAGCAATCACAATGCAGACTACACATTAAATCACCTGTAAAACAAGCAGAATGAACTCTAATTGTTTTAATATTACTGTTTTCTTTTGAATTATTTTCTAAATTTAATGATGATTTTGAGGGTGGAATAATTATAGCATAATGTTCTTTATTAAAATGTCTAAATACTAAAAAATCAATATTAATAGTTTCAAGATTACTTTTATGTAATTCTATTGGTGTCGCAGCAATTAATTCAATTGGTAAGTTATTAGTGAAAAATGTCAAATTTTTCTCTTTATCCTCTATAAAATCTTGATTTATTAGATTATCTTTGTGATTTTTTATATCATTTTCTTTGGTATAATTAGTATTATAAATATTATCAATAATAATATGTGTTTTTCCGATAGAACCTATAGATAAAGTTTTTTCATTTGATAATATATTAATATTACTACTATATATATCTTTTTTAGGATTATCTATAAAATTATTTAGATATTTTACTATAAATATTGGAATTATCTCTGAAATATTACTTATCTCATGTAAAAATTTAGTAAAATTTGAAAAATCATTTATATTTATATTATTAAGACATAAAGATTTTTCATAAGAATTATTATTAACAATTTGATTAAAAAATTCAAAATTATAAAAAATCTCAGATTTTTCCTGATTTTCCTGATTATTACAATATATATTATTTTTCTCTGATATATTTAGATTTTTATATTTAAAAAAAGAAAAAATATGATTTAATATAATTTTTATAGAATTTAGTACTAATTCATAATCAATTTCAGGAGATATTGGAATAAAAGTAACATCTTTAAAATAATTTGTTTTTAGAATATTTTTTATTTTATCTTCTATATCATCTTCTGTTTTATTGTATTCTAAAATTAAATTAACAATAACAAGTGGTATACATAAAAAATAACAGTCAAATTCTTTTTCATTAGCAATTTTATTACTATTTTCTTTAGGTATATTTATTTTTTTATTCTCTTTTAAAAAATTCTTGATATTTAAATGAATATCAACATTAGTCTTATTAGATATTGAATCTATAGCCAAAATCTCAAAAAAATTATTTTTTATTGAGATATATATTGGAATTCCTAATAGTAGATCACTAACAGCTCTTGCTATAGTCATATTGATATCATAGTTAGTGTTGTATATTTTCATATTATTTAAATTTAATATTAATATATTTTATAATTAATAATTTTAATAATTTAATTATAGTTTTTTTTATAATTTACAATATTTACTTTATTATATATCTACTATATATCTCAGATCTCAATCAAATAATCATATAAACAATGATATATATAATTATATATTCTACTAAATATCTATAAATATTTAATTATATTAAAATAAAATTATAGATTGGATTCATATCAAATTTACAACAAATTATTGTTTTTTGGTTATTAGGTTATTATTTTATTTAATGTATTAATTCTGCCTCTGCATAAGAACTACTTGTTTCATAAATCTTTACTTTATAGCAAAAAACTTTTCTTTCTAAATTTTCTGAAATAATTTTATTACCTGTTTTAGGTAATTCTTTTTTATATATTAGTTCTTTATTATCACATAAAAAATCTTCAAATATTATCAAATTTGGAATTATATCGTGGAGCATATGATATGCCATTGCTTCCGCAGTAGGTGGACAAGACATATAATATATATTTTGTCCTGTTATCGATGATATATTTTTACCTAAGTCATAATCATTTATTCCAAGAATTGTATTATGATCCCAATTTTTCATAATCCAACCACCAACCTTTGATTTAATATCACCAAAATCTATAACCATTCCCATTTGATTGAGTTTATCACTAAAAAATGTGATTTCAGCTTTATATTGATGACCATGTAGATTACGACATTTTCCATTATGATTATATATTCTATGAGCAGCAGAAAATTCAAATATTTTAGTGCAATATGGCATATTTATTTATAATATAAAGATTTGAAATTTTTAATGTTAAAAATTATTTTTTATAGTAATTAAAGTCAATACAAAACATTATATATAAATAAATCATAAAAATAGTTATACATATTAATATAAATGATATAGTGAGGATATTAGTTATTTTTTAATAAATAAAAGTTTTTGATACAATAAATATATTAGATAAAGAATATATTATTTTCATTTCTTATTATATAAATCTTATTATATAAATTTTTATATCATATTATAAAATTATGTTTTCGAATGATTATTCAGTTGTAGTAATTGGTGCTGGACATGCTGGTTGTGAAGCAGCGGCAGCAGCAGCTAGATTAGGAGTATCAGTTTGCCTAATTACTTTTAGTTTAGATAATATTGGAGAATTATCATGTAATCCATCTATTGGAGGTGTAGGAAAAGGAATTATAGTTAAAGAAATCGATAGTTTAGATGGTATAATGCCAAAAGCGACTGATCTATCTATGATACATTATAGAACTTTAAATAGTAGTAGAGGTCCTGCAGTATGGGGACCACGCGCACAAGTTGATAGAAAATTATATAAGAGTGCAATGCAAAATATTATTCTTAATTATTCTAATCTAACTGTAAAGTTTGCTGAAGTTAATGATATTATATTTAATGATAATAATAAAGTAATAGGAGTAAAATGTTCATATGATGCTAATTTAGATTTATATTCAGAAAAATACGAAATTATATATTGTAATTCAGTAATTTTAACAACTGGAACATTTCTATCTGGTATTATGCATACAGGACATATATCGCAAAGTGGTGGAAGATATAATGAAAAATCTAGTAATAATTTAGCATATAAACTTCGGCAATTGGGAATATCTGTATCTCGCCTTAAAACTGGAACACCTCCAAGATTATATCGTGATTCAATTAATTATAACTTATTAGAAGAACAAAAAGGAGATGATTTTATAATTCCATTTTCTAGTTTGACAAATAAAATTAAAACTCCACAAATTAGCTGTTATATAACTACAACTAATGAAAAAACACATCAAATTATTAGAGAAAATTTATCTACATCACCAATGTATTCTGGCATAATATCATCTTCTGGGCCAAGATATTGTCCATCAATTGAAGATAAAATAGTACGCTTTCCACATCGTAACAGACATCAAATATTTTTAGAACAGGAAGGATTAGATAGTGATATAGTATACCCTAATGGTATATCAACATCTCTTTCCAAAGAAGTCCAATTAGCATTACTTAAAAGTATTTCTGGATTAGAAAATATCGAAGTTATGCGATTTGGATATGCTATTGAATATGATTATGTTAATCCACAACAATTAAAACCAACATTAGAGCTTAAAAATTTTCCTGGACTTTTTCTAGCAGGACAAATAAATGGAACTACTGGATATGAAGAAGCCGCAGGACAAGGTATAATTGCTGGGATAAATGCTGCTTTAAGGTTAAAAAATAAAGAATATATTATAAGTAGGTCCGAAGGATATATTGGTGTTATGATAAATGATTTAATAAGACATGGTGTATCTGAACCATATAGAATGATGACATCAAGGGCAGAATTTCGTTTATCTTTAAGACCTGAAAATTCTGATGAAAGATTAATAAATAATGTTTTGGAAATTGGTCTTATTAGTGAAGAAAGAAGTAAAATTGCTATATTAGCACAGCAAAAAACAGAGGAATTGATATCAATATTAGAAAAAATTTTAGTTCATCCTCATAAAGTAATAAATGGATATAAGACACTTAAATCAGATGGTAAATTAAAAAATTTATTTGAAATATTATCTATCCCAGGTATTAATCATAATGATATTTGGAATATTGCAGCGCTTAATATTACTTATACTGATAATAATAATCCAGATGATAATAATAATCCAGATTTTAATAAAAAATATGAAGAAATAACATTATATTCAGATATAATTGCAGATAATAATATAAATTATGATAAAAATCATGTTTTTAATCAAAAAAATGATAAACAATTAATAGAAAAATTTTATCAAAGATATCCTGAAGATATACGTCATAAAGTTTATAGCAAAGCTTTATATGCTGTCTATAATCGCAGACAAGCAAATGATATTGCAATGTTAAAACAAAATGAAAACCAAATTATTCCAGATGAATTTGATCCATCAGTTATATCTGGATTGTCAAATGAAGTTATTTATAAAATAAATAAGTATAAACCAAGAAGTATTGCAGATTTATTATTAATTGAAGGAATTACACCAACAGCTGTTATTGCTATAAGTCTTCATATATCTAAGATTATAAATAAGTAATTTATTAAAAAAATCACATGTATAATCCAAAATATATTCAAAATCCAGAAGATATTTTATTAAAAATAGTTGGATTCGAGAAATTTTCCCTTATAGAAAGATATATTCATTTAATTGAAGAATGGAATAAAAAAATTAATTTAGTTTCAAGAAAAAACAAAAAATCTGATATTCAATGGTTAATTATTGATTCTTTAGGAATTACACAACATCTTGAGCAAAACAATATAATATATGATATAGGTACAGGAGCAGGGCTTCCAGGAATCCCATTAGCAATTCTAACTGAAATAAAATCAATATACTTAGTTGATGTAACGCAAAAAAAAATTGATTTTTTAAATTATACTATTAAAGACCTTAAATTACCTATTAATGTTCTAAGAAAAGATTGTAGAGAATTATATATTAAAAACAGTTCTAATGTAGTTTTTATTGCTAAAGCTGTTGCTAATTGTAAAAAATTATTATCAATATGTTATTTATCAATAAAAAATGTTCCGTCATTAAAAATTATTTTATTAAAAGGACCTTCATATAAAAATGAAATTATTGAAGCTAGAAAATATTTCAAGTTTAAATTAGAAGTATTTTCAAATATACATAAATATGAATCTATAATTTTAGTTATTACTGATATAAGTAAGTTATAATTATAAGTTATAATTATTATTTAATATACAACGATAACAATATTTTCATATTATTATATATAAAATTCATCAATAAATTTAGAAAATTTATTATTTATATACATATATACTATACATATATACATTTAAATACATTTAAATATTTTTTATTCAAAATGACATTAATAATAGCTGTAGCAAACCAAAAAGGAGGAGTAGGGAAAACAACAACAACTGTCAATTTAGCAACTTCATTATGCGCTTTAAATAAAAAAGTTTTAATTATAGATATGGATCCGCAAGGAAATGCAAGCACATGTTTGGGTATTAGTCAGGATAAAAGATTAAATTCTATATATAATGTTCTTATTGGTAAAATAGATATAAATGAATCAATATTAAAAACAAATATACCAAATATGTTTGTATCTCCTTCTAATTTACAGTTAGCATCAGCTCAAGGAGAATTATTATCTTTTAAGCATAAAGAATATATTTTAAAAGATAGAATTATGAATATGATGTATAAATATAATAATTTAATTAATATTCATAATAATAAACAAGATATTAATCAAAATTATATTAAATATGATTATATTTTTATTGATTGTCTTCCTGCGATAAATATTTTAACAGTAAATGCTATGGTTGCTGCGAACTATATTCTTATACCATTACAGTGTGAATTTTTAGCTTTAGAAGGATTAGCTTACTTTATCAATACTATAAAGAAAATTCAATCAACTTTAAATCGTAAACTGGAAATTTGTGGCATAGTTATAACAATGCATGATAAAAGAAATCAATTTTCTAATGATATAATTGATGAGATAAGAAAAGAATTAGGAGATCTAGTGTATGATACAATAATACCTCGTAATATTAAATTATCTGAAGCCTCATCTCATGGAAAACCAGGAGTAATTTATGATATGTATTGTGCTGGATCCCTTATGTATATGATGTTAGCAAAAGAATTTTTATCAAAAATTAAAGTTAATGATTTTAAATAAAAGTTAATTTTTTAATTATAAATTAATAATTATTTATTATTTATCACTAATTTAATATTTAAAAAATCAAATAAAATATTTATTTTAAAAAATCTAAATAATAAAAAATTTAGAATTAAAATTTTAATAAATATGTAAAATTATGTTGCAAATTATAAAATTAAACAGATTAATAAAATATGTCAATAAAAAATGAAAAATTATTAAAAAATAAATTAGGTCGTAGTCTATCATCTATTTTTTCAGAAGCATCAAAGATATTTGATGATATAGATAAAAATAAAGATATATTTAATCAAAAAAATAATTGTAAAGTTGATTATATCAAAATAAAAGATATATCTATAGATTCATCTGAAATTGATATAAAATCTTTTCATGAAGATAATAATATTAATAAATTATTAGGTATTTCATCTATAACAAAAGTTTATAGATTAAATCAAAATAATTATAAAATTATTGAAGGAAAAGAAAATTATTATGCTGCACTTAAAGCAAATCTAAATGAAATCCCTGTAATAATAGTGAATCAACAATTAGAATATTTTAATGATAAAAATAATAATAATTTTGAATATGAAAATAAAAATCAATATTCTTCTAAAAATTTAGATAACAATAATATAAATAATATAGTAGATAAAGATATAGATATAGATAATGATTTACTAACTACAGCATCAATAATATCAAAAGAATTGAAAATGAATGTTAAAATAATCGAAAAAGACTTAAATAAATATATTGTTAGTATAGAATGTAATAATATAGAGGAATTAGATGATCTACTTAGTAGAATAAGTGGTAATATTCTATAATCTTTTCATTTTTCCATTTTTCATTATCTTTCATTAATCTTTCATTAATCTTTTATTTTATATTATTTTTATTTTAAATAATAATTAAAAATTAAATTAGATTATAATATTGAACACAATTCATTGATTATAGTAGTAATTTTGATTAAAAATTAATCTGTTAATGATAAAAGACCATATCTAGAGTATAATCTTTTCATTTTTCCGTTTTTCATAAGATTAGATATAGCAATATTTATATCATGAGATAATATCCAATCATGTTGCATCGCGATCGCATATCCTCCAGAGCTTTGTGGAATTTTCTGAATAGCTAAATTTTTATCAGAATTAATTGCTTCTTTTAAAGCAGGAAATTCTTCAGTAATAAATGCATCTATATTATTATTATTAAGATCTTTTATAGCTTTATAAGAACTTGAATATGGAATAATATTTATTAATATTTTATAATTTTTGACATAATTTCTAACATAACTTTCCATACTTGTTCCAATTTCAACTCCAAGTTTTTTATTATTTAGATCTTCTAAAGTAAACATTTTATTTGATCTTTTAAATATTAGATAAAATGGCGATGAGTAATAAATATCTGAAAAATCAACTAATTTTGATCTATTTTTATCTGGAGAAATAGCTGATATCGCAATATGTGCTTTTCTTTTATGCACTGCATTTATTATATCTGCGAAAGGCATATTCTTAATAAGAACTTTTTTTTTCAATTCTTCTCCTAAATCCATAGCAAAATCTATATCAAATCCAACATTTTTCTTCAATTTTTTATCATAATATTTAAATGGAAAATAATCTTCTTCTCCCATAGCAACAATTAAATGTTCTATATTATATTCTCCTCTATTTGATCCAAAATTGCTTTTAGATAAAAGAAATATTGTAAAGATAATCAAAGTTATAAGAGGAACGATTTCTAATAATTTTTTCATATTTTTTATAAATAATTTTAATTATTTAATTATTATAATAATATTGAAATTAGCAAAATTTGCTTTATATTTTAGATATAATTTTGTTTTTTATTACAAATATAAATAAAATAAAATCCAAAAAGTATCATTATAATTGATAAAATTTGTCCCTGAGTAAAATATTTTTTAATATATCCTATCTGATAGTCTGGAACTCTGAAAATTTCACATATAATTCTCATTATAGAATAAAAAATTAAAAAACACCCTGAGAATGTACCACTTTTCCAGATCTTTCTTTTTTTATTCCATAAATAAATCATTATTATAAATAATATTAATCCTTCAGTAATTGCTTCATAAAGTTGACTCGGATGTCTTGGAATGTTATCAATACTTTTGAAGATAACGGCCCATGGAAGATTTGTGGGTTTTCCATAAAGTTCACCATTTGTAAAGTTCGCTATTCTCCCAAAAAATAATGATATGGGTACAGATACACAAACTAAGTCAGATATCTTCGAGAACTGTATTTTTTGCTTAGCACAAAACAATTTTAACGCTAGAGCTGTTCCTATTAGCCCGCCATGAAATGACATACCACCTTCCCATGTTTTATATATTTCGTTAAAGTTATGCAAATAATGAAGTGGATTATAGAATAAGACATAGCCAATCCTACCACCAAGTACTACTCCCATTATCAGGAAGAAAAATAGGGAATCTAGGGATTTATCAGTAATTTCAACATAGCTACTTTTTTCATTTAATATTCTTATAATAAACATGCTAATTAGAAACCCTATTGCATAAGACATACCATACCAATAAAAATTTATGCCATATATAGAAAAAAATTTTTTATCAGTTTCTATAATAAAAAAAAAATTCATTTTTCTTGCAAAGATTTTCAGGTTATGTTTCTACACTATAACAAAAGCATTTAATCAAAACAACCAATTAGATCACAAATGAATAAAGTGTTAATTAAAAAATATATTAATAGAAGATTATATAACATGTCCAGTGGGTGCTACATTGTATATAATGATCTAATAAAAATGATAAAAGAAGGAATAAAAGTAAAAATAGTAGACGTTCAATCAGAAGTTGATATAACAGTAACTACTGTTCTACATGCATTAGCAGAATATTTAAATCATAAAGATTCTAATAATAGTAATGTTAACGCTATTAAAGATAATTCTGATGTTGTACAAGAAGTTGTAGAAATAATACTTAATAATGAGAATTATTGGATAACAGAATACTCTAAATTGATTATTAATTACCTAAAAGAAGTTCAACGTATTTATAAAAGTTCTGATAAAAAATCTTATGGACATATAGATTCTTTTACACAAATACAAAAATTATCTGATTATAATAGAAATCTTACTCAACAATTAATTGATTTAGCCAGACAACATTTTAGCTAGAAGAATTTAAATAAATTTGCTATAATATTTTATTACTAGCAAAATATTATATAAATATATAAAAGACACATTATAAATATAGCTATAAAAAAAAAGTTAAAGTATAAAATTTTAACTATTTTTTAATTTTTTCTTAATTTTTTCTGCAATTACTGTTTCTTCATTAATATATGCTATTGCAATTGAAGATTTACTATTATTTGTATGAATAAATCTAATATTACTATCATTACTATTATTATTATTCTTTTTGAATTTCAATTCTAAAGGTTGTTCTTCATTGTAATCTATATTTTCTATCCCAAGCCATTTTACTGACTCAATAATTTTATTTCTTATTTCTGACGAATTTTCTCCTATTCCTCCTGAGAATATAATAAGATCTACACCTTGCATAAGTCCAATAAAAGCATGAAGATAATGACTAATTCTATAGCAAAACATATCAATAGCCATTTTAGATTTAATATCATTCTTTGCAGCTATAATCAAATCACGCATATCACTACTTTTACCAGATATTCCTAAAAGTCCTGATTTTTTATTTAAGATATTTATCACTTCATTTGGTGTTATATTGTAATATTGACTTATATAATTAACAATACTAGGGTCCAAAGATCCAGATCTAGTACCCATAACCAATCCATCAAGAGGAGTAAAACTCATAGTTGTATCCATACTTTTTCCTGAATTTATAGCACACATACTGCATCCATTACCTAAATGTATTGCTACAATTCTCTTTTTCGATAACCCTGAATTTAGATTTTTTAATATATGTAATATACTCTCGTAAGCTATACCATGAAAGCCATATCTTCTTATTCCAGATTGATAAAATCTTTCTTCTATAGCCAAGCGATGTGCTATTTCTGGGATTGTAGAGTGAAATGCTGTATCAAAATATGCAAATTGAATTGAATTAAATGGTATCATACTTCTCATATAACTTGCTGCATGTGGATTATGTAATGGAGCAAATATGGATAAATTGTCAATTTTTTTTATTACATTATCATTTACTTCAACTAATTCAGTAAATTCACGTCCACCATGAACTACACGATGTCCTATTGCTTTAATTGATAGATTATTTACTTTAATCCATTCTGAAATAATGGAAAATACATCAATTTCATAAGAAAAATTTTTTGATGTATCATTTTTCTTACAATAAAGAATTTTCTCTCCTGTGACATTATTAATTTCAATCAATGCTTTATAATAAGTATATGATATATTTTCAGGAATTGCAGATAGTTTAACGCTTGATGAACCAGCATTAATAATTAAAAAATATTGATTATTTTGTGACATAAAAATTAATATTGATTATTTTGTGACATAAAAATTTTATTTGAAATAAAATTATGATATTTATATATAATTTTATATTTTTTATTATAAAATTGCAAATATTATATTAATAATAATATAATTTTAAAATATTAAGTTTTTTTTATAAAAATGTTTTTTTATTATAAATAATAATATTTTTAATTTTTTGATTAATAAAACAAATTTTACTGTTTTTTAAATAGAATTACATTAAAATAAATTAACTATAATTTAACTATAATTTATAATTATTTATTGACATGTAATTAATAAAATTGTATTACAATAGAATATGTAGGCTTTATTGACGTGAGGTAGAGCAGCTTGGTAGCTCGTCAGGCTCATAACCTGAAGGACGTAGGTTCAAATCCTACCCTCACAACCCTTCCTCATTTATACTTACTTATTACTAATAGTATATCTACATGCTATTAATTGTTTATTGTATTAGCATAAGCTGACTTTTCTGCAAAAATCCTATTTTTGTTTTTCTATTTTTTATCCTTTTTATATAATATCGCTTTTTTACTCGATTTATCAGAATAAGACTCTTATTTGCATATAAATAGCATAAAAATTAAAATATTGATCGATTTAAAGTTATTATCAATATTTATGTTATCTAATATATTAATTTATAACATTATATAAAATATCTGTATGATTTTTAAAATAATAATATAAAATCTTTAAATATTAATTTAATGTAATGGATACTAAAACATCAGTTGTTGCTATAATAGGACAACCAAACTCAGGTAAATCTACTTTGCTTAATTATCTTATGAAAGATAATTTATCGATTGTTACAAATAAAGTTCAAACAACTCGTTTTTCTATCAAAGGTATTTTGAATTATGAAAATACTCAACTTGTACTAATTGATACTCCTGGGCTTTTTGAACCACGACAAGATCATCTTTTAGAGAAATATATTGTTAAAAATGCTATTAACAGTATTAAATATGCAGATATTTTAGTTTTTTTATTAGATATAATGCAAATAACAAGAGTATTTCGGAATGAGATAACATATCTCAACCAGTCTCAGTATAATAATACTGATATTTCTCCTAATAAGAATCATTCAGATATAGATAATATTAATCAAAATCAACTCAAAGATTTACCACAGAGTCCAGAAATGAGGGAATTTATTGATATAAATCGTACATTAATGAAAAAAAATAGAAAAAATTCTCCTTTGATTTTTGCGGTTAATAAATTTGATTTATATAATGAACATCTTAAACATAATCATAATAATTTTGCGATATATCCAAATAAACATGATATTTTAAAAATAATTAATTATATAAAAAAAGATTTTCATGAAATACACAATATATCTGCAACTTCCGGTGATGGAATTGAGAATCTAATATCTTCACTTTGCCAAATTAGTCCTCAAGGAGAATGGAATTATGATTGTAAGACTGATCTTACACCTCAAAAAATTGCTGAAGAAATAACAAGAGAACAAATATATCTTCAATTAAATAAAGAATTACCATATAGTATTCATATTTATACTGAATCGTGGAATGAAACTATAGATAAAATAGTTATAAAACAAGCTATTTGCGTTATTAAAAATTCTCAAAAGGTTATTGTTATAGGCGAAAATGGAAAGAGAATTAAAGAAATAGGTATAAGCTCTAGAGAAAAAATTTCTCTGAAATTTAATAAAAATATTGATCTTTTTTTATTTGTTAAAGTAAAACCAGATTGGATAAAACAATTAAGTAATTAATAAAAAGTTAAATAATTAAATATTATATATTATAAATATAATATTATGTATATAAATTCATAAAATACAAAAATAATATGCATTATATTGATATGCATTGTATAAGTGTTAAATTTTTGAATAATTTGTTAAAATTAGCTATAAACATATTTATATATTTATTTATATATTTTTTCATACATAAAAATATTTTTGCAGATACTTCTTGTTTTATTTGTGAAAAAAGTTCTTCAGATATTAATGAATTACAAAATTATATAATTGGTAATAATACAGAAAAAAATATATATGAAAATAAAAAATATAATAGAGATCTTCATAATATACGATTACAGAGGATCAAAATAAATGATAATAATAAATCTTCTATCGTAGATAGAAAAAAAAGCATTAATGATAATATAAATGATGATATTCATTTTAATATTCCAGATAATTCAATAAAAAATAAATTTTTATTAAGAAATACTGTTTATAAAGAAAAATCTGATAAAATTTTAGTAAAATCAAATGAAAGAACAAAATTAAGCAAAAATAATTATAATCAACAAAATTTTTCGAAAAATAAAAATTATAATAATATTTATCAAAATTTTGATATAATATCGGGTAGACCTGTGATACTTAGATTTAGACGAGGAGTATTAAAAATAGAAACACAAGCTATTGCTATGGATTCTGGATCAATTGGTGATATTATTAAAGTAAGAAATATAAGTAGCAATAAAGTTATTAATTGTAGAATTATTGAAACTGGGATAGTTGAAGTTATTAAATAATATAAAAAACATTTATTAATTTATTATTTTATAATAAGTAGTAATAAAGTTATTAATTGTAGAATTATTGAAACTGGGATAGTTGAAGTTATTAAATAATATAAAAAACATTTATTAATTTATTATTTTATAATAAGTAGCAATAAAGTTATTAATTGTAGAATTATTGAAGCTGGGATAGTTGAAGTTATTAAATAATATAAAAAACATTTATTAATTTATTATTTTAATAAGTTTTATTTCACAGTTAAAGGAACATCATCAATTAATATAGATTTTATCAGTGTTATTCCATTTACTTTTACTGATATCATATCAACTGTTCCTGTTGGAATAAAAAATATAAAACTTCTTTTATCATCATGGCGAATTACCTTATTAGGTAGTATATTATGAGAAGCAACACAAATCCCTCCTCTATTATAATAATAAATATTTAGTGATTTAATAATCTCAGGATTTTTCTTATTATTAATAAGAGTTATATGTATTATATCACTCTTATATGGTAAAACTTTAACTTCCCGATTAATATTATAAATAGCAATATTATTATTTTTTTTATGTAAATCAACTCCAATTTTTTCGAAAATTGTGTTTATCATAGGTTGTTTATCAAACAAATTATAAATAATTATTCCAAATATAATTATAGTTGTTACAAGAATATTAATAATAATAGTGAAAAACCAAGATGAAGAAGATTTTGTTATTGATTTAGATCTACCTAAATTATGATATTCAAGATAATGAGTTCCTTTTCTCACTTTAAATCTATTATCAGATGTATTTAATGTATTAGATTTTGGTGTTATAATTCCATTATTTGCTGACTTATTAGGATAAAAAATAGGATATTGATTTTTTTGTTTATTGATTTGATCTGTTATATTAGCAATATCATTTTTCTTTTTAGTAAATACATTATTATTGATAATGTGATCATTTGGTATTTGTTTGTCTATATCTTTACAAGCAAGTCTATTATGATCTGAGTAATTTTTTTCTTCTTTAGCTAAATTAGGCTTATATTCTACCCATTCATAGTCACATTCAGAACAACGGACTAATCTTCCTGATTCTCCTATATCAGATATATTAACAGTAAGAATAGCTGTACAATTTTTACAGCTAATATCATATTTATATAAATGTTTATTATCTTCCACTTTAATAAATTTAAAGATTTTATAATATACTATTTTTAAGTAAAATTATTGATTTACTATATTATTTAAGTCATAAATATACTATTTTTTATAGTAATACTTAAAAAACTATATCAACAAAAATTTTAACAAAAGCAAAACATAGCTAACATAATCAATAAATTATTTTAATTCAATTAATTTTCATTTTTTAATAAAATCATACTTTCTACTTGTTATAGTGTATTGCTAAAATTATATATGATAATATCATATTCAGTTAATAAATAGTTAATAAATTTAAATATAAAATTATAAATGAGTATATCGTTGAAATATATGTCTCTTCTTAAAGATATAATGGAAGATAATAGTATAACACCGAATGGGAAGAAAAGTTTATATATAATATGTTCATTTTTAGAAAAATTAGGTTTTATTTGCCAAATAATACCTTTTAATGATATAAATCATAATAATAACTCATCTAATACTCATACAGAAGTTTATAATCTTTATGCAAAATATGGAAAAGGTTCATTTAATCTATGTTTTGCAGGACATGTGGATGTAGTTCCTACAGGAGATATCCAAAAATGGAAATTTAACCCTTTTAACTTTACTATAGATAAAAATATCTTATATGGAAGGGGAATAGTAGATATGAAAGGAGCAATTGTTTCTTATATATCTGCGATTGAAGAATTTCTTCCTGTAATTGATCAACAAAAAATGACTTTTAGTATAATGTTAACAACAGATGAGGAAGGTATAGCAGAAAATGGAATAAAAAAACTTCTTCCTTATTTAAAAAATCAAGGTGAAAATCTCTCATTTTGTTTAGTTGGAGAACCAGTAAGCAAAAACAGTGTTGGAGATATCATTAAAATAGGATCTAGAGGAAGTGCAACATTTAAAATTACTGTAAGAGGAACACAAGGCCATGTAGCCTATCATGAATATAATGATAATCCTGCTAAGAGAATTATTCGTATTTTAAATAGAGCAGTTTTATATAAATTTGATAATGGAGATCAATATTTTTCACCTTCTAATTTGGAGATTACAACTATGAAATGTGATAGTGGTGCGGAAAATATAGTACCTGAAGTGGCTTTTGCACAGTTTAATATTCGTTATGGAAATAAATATACAGCTGAAATATTATTTTCTATAATAGAAAAAGAAATAATTGGAGAAGATATTAAATTTACAAATTTAGAATATCATAGTAGTGGTGATTCATTTATATCTACACAAATAGATGATAATTTGAAATCAGTAGCAAATGCTATTTTTCAGGTTAGTAATATATTTCCCGAATTTAGTACTTATGGAGGAACTTCTGATGCTCGTTTTATTAAAGAATATTGTCCTGTAATTGAAATAGGGCTATTAGGAAGTACGGCCCATCAAATAAATGAAAATTGTTCAATTGATGATTTAAATTTATTAAAAAATATCTATAATAATGTAATATCAACTATTATTAAAAAATATTTATAAATTAATATATAATAATATTATTATTTTTATATAAAAATTTTTATCTTATATTTATATGATATTATATTAAAATTCTTTTATTTTAAAATTTGTATTATAAATATTTACTTTATTAGATTTATAATAATTAAGTTTTATTATTTTTTAACTAATTGTTGTAATAATTACAATCATCAAATAATATATTAAATTAAATATTATTTTAAATATACTATTAAACTATTAAATACAGTATTTATAATACAAAATTTTGTATTGTTAATAGTTGTATTAGTATAATATTCTTTTAGTAATTTTTATTAAAATAACATTAAATACTATAAATTAGTTATAACTTTATAGTTTTATAAAATGATCTCATGTATAAAATATTAATTTTCTCAGTAATCTGTTTATTTATAATAATACCATCATTAAATGAAGTTTCAGCTCAAAGTACATTTAATAGAAATATTAATATCAATAAGAGTTCTCATACTAATAATGATATTACTAAAAATAAGAAATATGCTGCAATAGTTGTAGATACCAGTAGAAATTTAGTTCTATATAAAAAAAATGATAAAGCAAGAAGGTATCCTGCTTCTCTGACAAAAATTATGACTCTTTATATATTATTTGATGAGATAAAAAAAGGTAGAATAAAAATGAATTCACAGATATATGTATCACAATCTGCAAATTCTATTCCACCAAGCAAATTACCTATTAAGGTTGGTGATTTTATAACAGTCGAAGATGCTATTTATGCTTTAATAATAAAATCAGCTAATAATATTAGTTATGCAATTGCTGAAAAAGTTGCAGGTAGTGAATCTAAATTCGTTTTATTAATGAATAAAAAGGCCAAAGAATTAAAGATGTTTAATACTAATTTTGTTAATTCACATGGTTGGCATAATCCACATCAATACACAACGGCTTATGATATGGCTATATTAAGCATATCTTTACAAAAAGCACACCCTAAAAAATACAAGATGTTTTCTAAAAAAAGCTTTAAATTTAGAGGTCAAGTTATATCTACTCATAATAATGTATTAAAAGAATATCCAGGTGTTGATGGAATAAAAACAGGTTATATTATGCCTTCTGGATTTAATTTAATAACATCTGTTAAAAAAAATAATATAGGAACAATTATAGCTGTTGTGATGGGTGGTACAACACCTGTTCAACGTGATGAGCATATGATAGAATTGATTAATACATCATATAAATTTATTGAAAAAAAATATAGGCCAATTTCTGATCCTAAATCAATATTTTTAGTTTCAAACCCTAAAATAAAAATAAGGCAAAAAAAATTTGGATAGATACTAAAATTCTTTTAAATAACACTAAATATATAAAAAATAGTTATTTAAACTAATATAAAATATAATATTTTACTTAATATTTTTAATTATAATTATAATTATAGGATTAAGTTATCAAAATGATTAATTAAGATTTACAATTATATGGTCATTAAAAAGCGGGATAATCAGGTAACTGTACTTGATATAGGAACTAGTAAAATAGCATGTATTAATGCAACAATTTTATCTAGTGGTTCATTTGAAATAATGGGTGTAGGATATTGCGGTGCACAAGGTATTCGTAGTGGAATTATAGTAGATTTAAATGAAGCAGCAGATTGTATTTACAAAGCAATGAGTTTAGCTGAAGATTCTTCATATACACCAATAAAAAATCTTTATATATCAATATCACCAAGTTTATTATTTTCTCAGAAGAGTATATTAGATGTAAATATAATGGGGAATGAAATAGTAGAAAAAACTTTACATGAAATGGTATTATCAGCAATAGAATCTTTTAATAAACAAAATAGTCAGATTATTCATACTTTTTTATACAATTATAAAATTGACGGAAAGAGTGTTGTATCTCCATTAGGTCTTTTTGGTGATAAATGTGAATGTACTATGAATATTATATCTACAAAAATTAATAATTTATTAACTTATCGTAATTGTTTAGAAAGATATAAAAAAGTTGATATAAAGCAATACTTAGCTAGTAATTATGCTATGTGTTTAGCAATATTACTACCTAATGAAATTAAAACTGGAGCAATTCTCATAGATTTTGGAGCTGGAACAACTAGTTTAACTGTTTTTGAAAATGGAAGCATCACGTATTGTGATAGTATTCCACTCGGAGGAAATAGTATTACTAATGATTTATCTATCTGTTTAGGAATCAGTATGGAAGAAGCAGAAAGAATCAAAAATTTATATGGTGGAATATCTATAGTAGAAAATGATAATAAAGAAAAAATTTTAATAAACTCTATTGATAATGATAAAAGTAACGAAAATATAGAATATATTTTACGTTCTGATGTAGTATCAATAATGAAAGCGCGTACTGAAGAAATATTTGATATACTTTTAAAAAGATTACCTGATCAAGATGTTACAAATAATAAAAAAATTGTTCTAACTGGAGGTAGTTCTCGAATTCAGGGAACTATAGAATTTTTAAGTGAAATATTTTATAGTAATGTTAGACATGGGTATCCATATTTAATTGATTCATTAGATCAAGCTGTAAATTTAGAGTTAAGTGTTGTATTAGGAATGTTAATTCATATTGTGGATCAGGGAAATACTTATAATGATAAAAGAAATTATAATAATAATGAAAATAACTTACATAATCAAAAAGAATTAACTTTTTGGAAAAAAATAAAAGATTATTTTATAAAAAAACAATTATAAAAATAAATTTATAAAAATAAATTTATAAAAATAAATAAAACCATTATATATTTAAATACCTAGAGTATGAGTAATAATGATTTAATTAAAGGTTTTGATGATAAATTTAAAAATAATTTTTTTTCTTTTTTAGAAGAAATTATATATGAGCTTTTTAATAGAAAAAATCATTTTATAAGAACATTTTTTAATAATTTTAATATTTCTTCATTTAATATAAAAAATGAGATAAATAAAATTACTTTTGCAATTGCACTATCTGGTGGATCAGATAGTATGTGTTTATTATCATTACTCCATACTTTATCTATTGAATATCAATTCAAAATAATTCCTATAATTATAAATCATAATCTTAGACCTGAATCAGAAAAAGAGGCATTTTTTATAAAAGATTATGTAAAAAAGTATTTCAATATAGAGACTGAGATTTTACTGTGGGATAATAATAAAAGTATAGTAAAATCTAATATAATGGCAAAAGCAAGAAAAGCTAGATATGATCTATTATCTGAGTATTGTAGTAATAACAACATTAATTTTTTATGTACAGCGCATCATTTAGGAGATCAATCTGAAACTATATTTCAGAGAATTATTTTTGGAACTGGAATAAATGGATTAAAAGGAATTCTCCCATGGATGGAATGGAATACAAATGATTATAATAATGATATATGCAATCATAATAATAAACTACATCAAGAAGAAGAGATTATTAATCTATTTAAAATAGATAATAATTATGAAAAAAATGATAATAAAAATACGAAAAACTCTAATCAATCTAATAATAATAAAAAAATTATAGTAATAAGACCAATTCTTTCTTGGAAAAAATCTGATATAATAAAATATCTTAAACTTAAAGATATATCTTGGGTTGAAGATAGTAGCAATGAAAATATTCGCTATGATCGCGTTAAAGTAAGAAAATATATCAAAGATTTATCTGATATAATGTCTATTGATAATGATTCTTTACAACTAAAAATAGCATCTTTAGCGAATAAAGCATATCGAATTAGCAATTTTTTAGATGATATTGTTAATAATTCTTTTATAAAAATATGTCATTTAGGTATAAATTATGAGTTAGAGATTAATCTAAATGATTTTTATAATCTTCATCCAGAAGTTGCAATAAAATTGCTTTTTAAGTGTTTTAATATCATGTCGAATTCATTGTGTAATAAACGTTTGACATCAGAAACATTGATATCATTATATAATAATATAATGTACTATTATGCAAAAAACAAAAATAAATATAATTATTATAATATAAATAATATTATTAATATTAAAAAAGCTTTTACATTAAAAAATTGCTATCTTTTTATAAAAAAAGATAAAATATTTATTACAAGAGAAGTAAATAGTAAAGTATCAAATAATAAATCTAGATCATTTTTACCAATTAATATTCCAAAAAATATTCAGGAAGAAGAAGTTATTTGGGATAATTTTTTCAAAATAAACTTAATAAAAAATTCAGATAGTATAAAAAATATTGATAATAATAGTAATTTTACAAATATTTCAATAAATTATACTAATAAATTAGATTATGATCATAATTATTGTCATACTTATTATATAGGGTATTTAGATGAAAAAACATGGTCAATAGCACTTCCAACTATAAAATATATATTCTCAAATTTAATACATAAAAATCAGAATAATAATAAAAATAATTCTTCTATCTATAATAAACTATTAGAGGATAAAATAGAATCGAATGATAGATTAAATATAAAACACGAGGAATGTTTTAAAATAAATCCAGATAAACATCTTATTACAGCAATACCATTTTTGTATATAAAATATAATGAAAAATATAATGAAGGTAATATAAGTACTAATACATATAAAAAAATAAATATAGATTTATCAGGTTTTCAAGTAATACCTCCTTTATATTTTATAGGAAAATCTATATCTTTTATACTAAATCATTGTATATCAAATGATGAATATCATAATGATCATAAAAATTATAAATTTGATAATAATCAAATTATAGCCATTCCATTATTTTTTGGAGAAACATGTATTAATATACTCGATCATAACATAATAATAAAATCCAGTTTATTACAAGAAATTATTTTTTGATAATATATTTTTAATATTATATGTATAATTTTTAGAAAAATATATAATTATAATTATTTTAATTATCTGACCATAAATTTTTCATTTTTGAAAAAAAACTTTCTGATCTTGGTGAAGAATTTTTTTGCAAAGTTGCATCAAATTTTCTAAGTAAATTTTTTTGTTCTTCTGTTAGATTTGCTGGTATCTCTATTTGTGCAACAACATATAAGTCACCTCTAGAAGATGATTTCATGATACTCATACCTTGATTTTTTATTTTAGTTTGTTGGCCATTTTGAATTCCAGCTGGTATATCTATTTTTATTTTTTTTCCATCTATTCCTGTAATTTCTATACTTCCTCCAAGAGCAGCTGTTGTCATCTTTATAGGTACATTACAAAATAAATTATGTTCATCTCTTTCATATAAAGAGTGAGGCTTTACATTAACAAATACATATAAATCACCAGAAGGGCCTGATCTTAATCCAGCTTCACCTTCTCCTGATAATTTTATTTTAGATCCATTTTGAACTCCTGCTGGAATAGTTACATTCAACATTTTATTTTTTTTAACTCTACTTTCTCCTTTACATGTTATACAAGGATCTTTTATTGAAGAACCACTTCCATTACAGTAATGACAAGTTTTTTCTACTATAAAAAATCCCTGTTGTTCTCTAATACGACCTGCTCCATCGCATTTTATACAATTAATAATATTAGTGGTACCATTTTTACCACCAGTTCCATTACATGAATCACATTTAGCAGCAGCAGCATATTTTACTGTGTGTTTTGTACCATGGAAAGCTTCTTCTAAACTAATTGTCGTATCATATCGAAGATCTGCTCCTTTCTGAGCAACATTCTTTTTATTTTGTGCAGATTTCCGATTTGTACCCATGAAATCACCAAATATATCTCCAAAAAGATCAGAAAAATCAGAAAAATCTCCTGTGGAATAGTGATTACCTTGACCAGGACCTGCTGCTCCTCCTCCAGAAGTATATCTTTGATGTCCATATGAATCATATTGAGCCCGTTTTTGTTGATCTTTTAATGTTTCATATGCTTCGTTGATTTTTTTAAATTTTTCTTCAGCTGTTTTATCCCCTTTATTACGATCTGGATGATATTTTAGTGCTTGTTTACGAAAAGCTTTTTTAATATCACTATCACTAGCTGATTTATTAACACCTAAAATTTTATAAAAATCTTCTTCGTTACTCATTGTTTTATTATATTTACTGCTACAGGTTTATTATTACAACATCATTATTACTCAATCATTATATAATATATGTCGATTATATGTTTTATCAAGGATAATAAAATTAATTTTTATAGAATAATTTTATAATCATTTTTCATTTTATCACTTTTTCTGAGTATAATTTTATATATATTTTAGATTTAGTAATATTAAATTTTAACTTAAAATTGAATAAATTTTTCTTACTACTTATAATATTAATATAATAAAATTATTATATTTATGATTATTATTTATATATAAAAACATGCAATCTATTTATATAATTTGATAATTTAAGTAAATTTATAAATTTTAATCTTAATAAATATTATTTAATCTAAAAATCACACTTATTAAATAAATATTGTATATTATTTATAACAACTAAAAATATTTGCAACATGTGGTATTGTTTTTTCAACCATAATTTTATTAAATCCAGAATTTTGTAAAATATCTATAAATTTATTAGTCTCAGGAAATGTATTAATACTATCTGAAAGATATTTATATGCTTTATAATTATGTGCAACAAATTTTCCTAAAAAAGGAATAAAATTATTAAGATAAGATTTATAAATCCCACCTAATATTGTGCTTTTTGGTGGGCAAAACTCTAAACAGACAAATTGACCATCTTCATCTAAAATTCTATGTATATTTTTAAGTACTAATGATATATTAGTCATATTTCTTATTCCAAAAAACATTGTACAATGAGTAAATTCTCCATCGACAAAATTATCCATTTCTTCTGCATCTTGTTGTATCCATTTTATATATTTTATATATTTACTATTATGACTCTTTAAATCTTTATCTTTTCCAACATTTATCATATCTTGATTAATATCAGCAACTGTTACATCTGTAGCACCACGATTGACGAGAATTCTGGCAACATCTCCAGTACCACCAGCAAGATCTATAATTTTATTATCTTTATGATGCAAGCGAATACAATTTGCTGCTTTTTTTTTCCAATACCTATGAAATCCAAAACTCATCAAGTCATTCATTAAATCGTATTTATTTGCTACTTCACTAAAAATATTTTGAACAAAAAATTTTTTCATTTTTTTATTGTATTAATTTTAATTGTATGAATTTATATAAATATTTTATTTATTAATTAATTTTATTATGAAGAATCGTAGTTTTCTCCTTGGAATTCTAATTTTTTTTTTATGAGTACATATTTTATATATCATTTATATCACGGTAATAATGGGTTTATTGCTGCACAGATATTAAATGAAAATTTAATAAAAAAGCAACAAATATTAAAAAAATTAGATAATAAAATTTTAATTTTAAGAAAAAAAATAGAATTATTAAAAGATAATAAACAAAATAATGATTTTATAGATGAATTAGCAAGAAAATATTTTATGGTAGGAGAAATTGATGAAAATCTTTTAATTATAACTATTGATGATTAAAATTAAATTTTTAATTATTTTTATTCTTAATTACTTAATATATTAAAAAGTTATATTAATTATATATATATTTACTAATATTTTCTTTTTAGAATAAATTCTTTTACATCCTGTGGAATCCAATGAATATGATCTATAATCATTTTAAATTTATTAGCTTGTATTAAACGGAGTATTCCTATTGCAGCTCTTCTAAGAGCATATGGGTCTTTAGATCCTGTTGGTTTTATTCCAATTTTAAAAAATTCTATTATTGTATCTAATTTATCAGCTATAGCTAAAATTCCTGTTACTGGAGAAATTTTAATATCATCAGATATTCCTTGTGGTTTATAATGATTAGTAATAGCATGACATACTACTTCTGATTTCCCAGAATATCTAGCATAATGTCCACCTATAATACCTTGTAATTCTGGAAATTCCTTAACAATATTACTTGCTAAATCTGCTTTACATAAATCAATAGCTTCATCAAGCTGTTGAGACATAATTTCCATACATGAAGATTTATATTCTGTATTATTTCTTGTATTACTACAATATAATAATGGATTTTGATTTTTTTTGGAAGAATTTTCGTCGGAAGAATTTTCGTCGGAAGAATTTTCATTGAAAGAATTTTCGTCGGAAGAATTTTCATTGAAAGAATTTTCGTCGGAAGAATTTTCATCAGAAGAATTTTCATTGGAATTTTTATCATCTTTTTCAAAATATTCTTCAATAGTTGAATTGGATTCTGTGTTGTCTATATTGTCTATAATATTGTATATAGTAGAATGTTTTCCATATTCAATATATAATAATTTTTGAGCAATTTCTTTGATTCTTATTATTTTTTCTTCTATATTTCCTATTTTTTCATGAAATATGATATTTTTTAATTTTTTCTTATAATTTTCTAACCCAAAATTTATATCTTGCTGCCAAAAAAATTGAGCGTCATTAAGACGAGCATTTAGTACTTTTTGATTTCCTCTTATACATAGTCTATTATCATTTATTATTTTATCTGTAACAAAAATAAAATATGGAGCTATTTCTCCTTTATTATTTTCGAGTAAGATATATTTTTGATGATAACGGGCTGATGTTATTAAAATTTCTTTAGGCATTTGAATAAATTCTTTTGGTATTTCTCCATACATTAAATATGGCCATTCAACCATATCTGCGATTTCTTGAATTAAAATATCATCTTCTATTATTTCAAGTTGTAAAGAAGAAGCTATTTTTTTAGCACCATCATAAATTATTTTATAACGATCATCTCTTTTTAGTAAAACTTGAGAATTATATAAAAAAGATGTATAATTACTTGCGTTTTCTAAAAATAACTGTTCATTCTTATAAAATTTATTACCATAAGTTATTCTATCTGATTTTATATGACCAAAATTAATATCAATCACTCTATTATCAAGGAGAGCTAAAATTGATGTTATAGGTCTAATCCATTTTGTACCAGTAACTTCCCATCTCATTGTTTTAGGCCATTTTATAGATGTTAGAGAATATTCTATAGATTCAGCTAATGCATCTATTAAAGTTATTTTTTTTGTTTCTTCTATGTAATAATATATTCCATCTTTTATAATTAATTGGTTTTCATTTATATTATGACTTTTCATAAACCCAATTAACATTGAAGTATCAGATTTAATTTTTGGCCCTTTGTGTAAAACAATTTGTGTTTCAGATTCGTTATCTATTTTACTTAATATATCTAAATCTTCTATCACAAAACTAATACGACGTGGTGTTGAATAATATTGATATTTTGCTTTATGTAAAATAATTTCATATATTTTAAATTTACCTCTGAAAAATTTTATAAAATTACTTAATAATTGATCAGCAGATGTTTCCTGGATGAAACATGGCATTTCTAATGATGCAATTTCTAATGTTAATGTACTCATTATTTAAAAATGTATATTTTTAGTATATAAAGTTAAATTATATTTTAAATATATAAAAAACAAAAATATATTATTAAAGATTTATTAAAAAATAAAAATTTTAGTTTCGTATTCTAATTTTAATATTTATATTATTTTGAATTTTTTATCTAGTTAATAAAATATATTATTTAATTATTTTTTTATTTTTAAATGAATTTTTATTTTTTACTGTGAAACTTGTAAAAGAATGTATGGTTTGTTATTTTAAAAAAATTATCATTATTAATAACAATTAGTAAAAAAGCTAAATCAAATTATTATTAAATACTAATAAAATAACTAAAATAAATATTAACTAAAATAAATAATTACAGTTATGGATTTTATTGATGAAGCTAGAGTTATATTAAAAGCAGGTAAAGGAGGAAATGGTATTATAGCTTTTCATAGAGCAAAATTTCTTGAATTTGGAGGCCCAGATGGAGGAAATGGCGGGAAAGGAGGAGACTTATTTTTTCATGCAACTAAAGATATAAATACCCTAAGCTCTTTTCGTTATAAAGCAGATTATAAAGCAAAATCTGGAAAAGATGGTAGTGGTGATAGAAGAGCTGGAGCATCAGGAGAAGATTTAATTATAGATGTTCCGGTAGGTACTCAAATTTATGATTATAACTCCAATGAGATAATTTATGATATGGTAAAAGAAGGAGAAAAATTTCTTATAGCTAAAGGTGGACGTGGAGGAGCAGGAAACGCTGTATTTAAAAATTCTATCGATAGATCTCCTCGTAAAAGAACTCTTGGCCAAAATGGAGAAGAAATTATTGTGAAATTAAAACTTAAGGTTCTATCTAACATCGGATTAGTTGGTCTTCCTAATGCTGGAAAATCAACTTTCTTAGCTATAACCACGGCAGCTAAACCAAAGATAGCAGATTACCCATTTACTACATTACATCCGCAACTTGGAATAATTAGTAGGGGTTATGATGATTTAGTAATAGCCGATATACCAGGTCTTATAGAAGGAGCAAATGAAGGAGTAGGTTTAGGACACAGATTTCTTAAACATATTGAAAGATGTGAAATATTATTACACCTTATAGATATTACATCTGATGACATTATAAAAGATTATAATACTATAATAAATGAACTTCATCAATATAGTGATATTTTAATTAATAAAAGAAGAATTATTGCGCTTAATAAAATCGATCTTATCAATGAAGAAGAATTATATTGTAAATATAATATACTTAAAGAATATTGCGAATCTCAAGAATCTAAATTTGATATTTTTTGTTGTTCTGGGGTTACAGGAAGTAATATCAAAAATCTAATAAGCAATTTATTTGATTTATATAATACTATAAAAAACAATAATATTTCCAATTAATATAAAATATAATATAAAATGAATGATATAAATCTTAATAATAATAAAACAATATCAAAAGACTCATTTTTATCACAATCAGATTTACAAAAATCAAAATTGAATAATAATTTTAATAATTCAGATTATAATAATTGTTGTGATGCAATTAGCACTATATTAAATTATTTTGGATATAATTGTGAAAATATCCCAAGTATGAAAAAAACACCATATCGTGTCATGGAATACTTGAGAGAAACTATATCAAATGAAAATCAATCTTTAAAATCATTATTATCTGGAAAAAAAATACCTGCAGATAGATACGATGGTTTAGTTTGTGTAGATAATATATTTTTTTATTCTCTTTGTGAACATCATTTAACCCCTATGAATGGATATGCAACAATAATATATAAACCTAATGAGTTTATTGTTGGTATAGGTAGTATTTGTGATTTAGTTTGTAATGCAGCAAAAAAACTACAAATTCAGGAAAAGATGACACAACAAATAGCAGATATTATTGATGAAGAATTAAAACCAGAAGGATTGGTTGTTTTATTAGAAGCACAGCAGCATTGCATAATTGGAAGTGGTCCTAAACAAAATAATAGTATAATGAGAACAATAATTAGAAGAGGATCTTTAGAAAAAGAATCTTTAAATTATTTATTCCCTCTAAGAAAGATATAATGTTTAAAAAATTGATTTTAAACTGATCAAGATTAAAAGTTTTACAAAAAAGTGCTTAATAAAATAATAGTTGGTTGTGAAGAATGGTGTTCATTACCTGATATAGGAATAATGGCGATAAAAGCGAAGATAGATTCTGGGGCTTTAACATCTTCAATAAATGCTCATAATATATCAGTAGAAATAGATAATGATGGTACAGAATATGCTCATTTTGACATTAATCCAATTCAATATAATCAATCACTGAAAATAAAATGTAGGTCTCAAATCATATGTAGAAGAATTATAAAAAGCTCAAATGGAATTTCTGAAAAAAGAATTATAATATTAGTGAATGTTAGTATGGCAGGTAAAAAATGGCCTATTGAGTTAAGTTTAGCTAATAGAAGTAATATGGAATATCGTATGCTTTTAGGAAGAGAAGCAATGGAAAAATTTTTTATAGATATGTCACGTAAATTTATATTAGGTAATATTAGTATAAAAAAAATACATCGTATGTATAAATCGAAGATAAATCATAATTTGAATAATAAAAAAAAATTAAAAGTAATTTTATTAGCTTCTAATCCTCATCTTTATTCTAATAAAAGGATAATTGAAGCTTTTAAGATTCGTGGACACAATATATTATTTGTTGATGTGAGTAAGTGTTATATTAAAATATGCTCTGATGGTATGTACGTTTTTTACAATGGTGATCAACTTAATAATGTTGATATAGTTATTCCTAGATTTCGTCCATCAGTAACATTTTTTGGCTGTTCCTTATTACGACAATTTAATGCAATGGGTGTTTATTGTTTAAATTCAGATGAGGCTGTAGCAAATGCTCGTAATAAATTAAAAGCTCTTCAGATATTAGCAAAAAAAGGTGTAAAAATTCCTGTAAGTGCATTTGCTAATTCTCCATTAGATACTCAACATCTTATTGATATTGTAGATGGAACACCACTTATTCTCAAGCTTCTCGAGGGAACACAAGGTAAAGGTGTTGTTCTTATAGATACACATAAATCAGCAAAAAGTGTTATGGATGCATTTAAAAGTATCAAAGCCAGTGTTATTTTACAAAGATTTGTTAAAGAAGCAAATGGAGAAGATATTCGTTGTTTTGTTATTGGTGGTAAAATTGTTGCTTCCATGAAAAGACAAGCAAATATCGATGATTTTCGCTCAAATCTTCATCTTGGTGGAAAAGCATTATCCGTAAAATTAACAAAAGATGAAATATCTATGGCAAAATTAGCTAGTAAATCTCTTGGAATGCAGATTAGTGGTGTTGATATAGTAAGGTCCAAAAATGGATCACAAGTAATTGAAGTGAATTCATCTCCAGGATTAGAAGGTATAGAAAAAATTACTGGTTTAGATATTGCTGGAATGATTGTAGATTATGTTGAAAAAGATATTGCTTATAGAGCTAAATAATTCTAATTAATATTAAATTAATTTGTATTCTTTAATTTAACAATTAATATTTTAAACTATTATTCTAATTAATTTATATTTTTTAATAATTTGTATTTTGACAATGCTATTTTTCTCGTTTCATCTATATTTATTATTTGAGATGGGTAATTGGATGAAGAATTATATTCTTTCCAGGGTTCATGAATAAATTCTATTGACACATTTTTTAGTTCCGGTATGTATTTTTTTATGTATTGGCCGTATGGATCAAATTTCTTTGATTGTAATATAGGGTTAAAAATTCTAAAATACGGTGCTGCGTCTGCTCCACAACCTGCAACCCATTGCCAATTATTACTATTTACAGCGATATCTGCATCAACTAAGCAATCTATAAACCATTCAGCGCCATATCTCCAATCAATAAATAAGTTTTTTACTAAAAAAGAGCTTACAATCATTCTAACACGATTATGCATATATCCAGTGTTCCATAATTGACGCATTCCAGCATCTATTATAGGATATCCTGTTGTTCCATATTTCCAAGCATTTTCTTTTACTTTATCATAATTATCTACCCAAAAATCAAATTTTGCGTTAAAATTTTTATTATAAAGATTTGGAAAATGATATATCAAATAATATGAAAATTCACGCCAAATTATTTCATTAAGAAAACAATTATAATGTATTATATTGTTTTGATTTGCATGTGAGATTTTATTTTGAATTTCCCACCATATTTGATGTGGAGATATTTCTCCGAAATGAATATGAGGAGATAAATATGATGTTCCGGGAATTCCTGGGTATTCTCGTAATGTCTTATATCCTAGTATATTATCTTCATATATATTATTATATATAATTTTATCAAAGAGTTTTTTGATATTTTTTTCTGTTTTTATATTATTAATTTTATTTATATCTTTTTTTATAGATAAATTATTTAGTATAGAGCTATTTTGCAATATATATAAATTAATAAAATTATTTAATTTAATTTGTGCAGATTTTTCTCCAACTTTCCATATTTTATCAAATTTTTTGTGCCAATTATTTTTTGGTAGAATATCTAAATCATCAAGAGATAATGTTTGATTATCTCTAATCATAATAAAATCTGGTTTTGTTATTGGTTTATTTGGAATAAATTTTAAACATTGTGTTTTATATGGTGTAAAAATCTTATAAAATTCATTATTTTTATTCATTATATTATTAGGTTCCCATAATAATTTTCCAATACAAGGATTGGATCTAATATTATTTTTTTTAGCAATTGAAATTAATTTATTGTCTAATTCTGAGTAATCTTTTTGCCAATATAATCCATTAATTTGATATTTTTGTATAATTTTTTCTATAATTATATCATAATGCCCAGAGAAAAAATTGAGTTTACCATTAAGTTGATCATCAGAATTTAAAGAAAATAAACTATTATATAACCACCATCTACTAGCTTCTCCTATAAAAAAATTAGGATAATACATAGCAAAATCATAAATATATAGAGATAATATTGGTAAATTAGATTTTGATGCTTCATTTAATGTATGATTGTCTGATAATCTCAGATTACATGTAAAAAGTAATATATTAATCATTATATTAAAAAATATTTAAATTTTTTTATGTTAACAATAAATATCCATCTTTCCATAAATTATCAGTCATATTATATGAAAAATCATTATATAAACCTATATTTCCATCCATTTCATTATCTTTATCTTGGTCTTTATATAAGCTTTCTTCTATCCCCCACAAAATTTTTACTACCCCATAATATATTTTTAATAATTTACTTATTTTGTATATTAAAGATTTGTACAATGGTTTTTTCACATATATCTCTTTTACTACAGGAAAATCTTGATAATCTATTTCAAGTATACGAAGTTTAACATTTGCATTTTCTATAGCAGTAAGATCTCCAGAAAACATTGTGATCACTGCTAATGATAATTGTTCTACTATTTCTGATTTTTTTACATTATTATTTTTATATTTAGTAAATATAATTTCATTTTTATCAGAATTTATAATATAATCTACTCTATCTACATATCCATATATTTTAAACGGTATAGTAGAATGATCGTTATTTTCCAAATTGTTTATTAAATTTTTATTCTCTAAATTATTGTTAAAATATTTATTAGCAAAATAATCTTCATTATTAAATTCTTCGTCAGATTTTCGTATAATATTATTTGGTACTATTATATCAAATTTCCAGGAAAATTTTTGTTCTACTAAACTTTTCTGTATTTTAAAATCTCTTAAAAAATTTTCTTCTATTAAAAGAATCCATTTTCCTATATTTCTAATTTTTTCACGCCATGTGAAATAAACGTATTTTGTTGATTTTTCAAGTAATAAATAAAAATTAGTTTCTAAAGAATTAATATAATTGATATATGTTTCTTCTAAACAATCATTAATACTTTCGATAGAATCGTTTGTTATGATATTAATAGGATTTTCAATCTCATTTAATTTTAAATAGTTATTAGAATAATCAGTATTATTATCTATATCTTTAGTTATAAAATTAGAATTATAAATTTTTAAAGAATTTTGTTTTTCATGGAATAAGTTAATGCAATCTATTAAATATGAATTTGTTTCAGAAATTGCAATTTTTAATGTTTTGTTAAAAATATATTTATGATTATCAATATTTGAAGATTTAATTTGTAAAATATTCTCTACATAATATAAATAAGGATTGAGTATTAGTTTTGATATACTGTAATAATTAAAGTATAGAGGACGCATAGAAAAAGGTGGTGATACAGATGCTGGTGGTGTTTCATCTTTTTTTTCTACATTATTTTCTTTATTATATAATATTTCTGTATTAATGTTATTTTTTTGGCAAAAAAACTGAAGTGGAATATTATTTTTACATTTATTAATATATAAATTATTATAACTAAGCATCCATATAATAATATTATCTATTTGCTGAATTTGAATTGTTTTATTTTTAGTAAATTCAGAAGAATCGCAATAAAAAATTAAATTATTTGTATAATTTATATCATTATTGATATTATTGTTATAATTAAAACCAGAACTATTTTCAGGATTGTTTAATAAAAACTCTTCTATCGTCAAAATATTTATATTTATTTTTTTATTATCAATTTTTTTATTATCAATATTATAATTATTAATTGAAATATTTAAATTAGGACTAAAATTATTATCTATTTTATTAGAAATTTTATTAAAAGTGAATTCAACAAAAAATTTATAAAATACTATAAAATTTTCAGATATTAAATCTGAATTTATATCAAAATAGTAATTATTTATTAAATTATTAATTTTTTCTAAATAAAAAATTACATCGTCAAAATTAAAATTATCATTATCATTAATATAAAGTTTACCATTATTATTCATTCTAAAATCTTCAAAGAAAAAATTTAATTTTGTCATTAGTTCTTTGATATAATTTATATGAATATAAGAGAGTTGAATGATACTATTTCTATCAAATAGTTCATTATTTAAATATATATTTGAAATAAAGAAAATAATTTTTGACTTAAAATCTATTAATTGATTTATGAGAAATATTGCAATATCTTTCTGATATTTATCTTCTTCTTCTGATATTTCAGATATCACTAAATCTTGCCAATAATTATATATATTAAAATTTTTATTTAAATCTATTTTATTTATAATATCTAATAAATATCTATTATAATTAGAATATGTATATAATATATGTAAAAAATTCAATAAATGTTTATTTTCTTCATCTGTTATTATTTCAAGATTATTTAATTGATCAATTTTAGTATTATCTATTTTTTTATCATTATTATACAATAATTTTATCTTTTTATATAAAAATGATATATATTGAATTGGACTTTTTATTATTGAAAAAAAACAAGATAGAAAATCATCTAATTTATGATATTTAGTTTTTTGAATATCATCACTATAAATTTCATCAGATTTATTAAATAATTCTTTATTATCTTCAATAAAATATAATATATATTTATTGAAATCTTCTTTTCTTTTTTGAACAACAAAAGTAACAGAATTTATTGATATTATTGTATTTTTACTATATTCCAAAATATATGAAAATGCATTTGATAAGTAAGATATAATACTATTAGATTCTGGTAAAAATTTTATAATATTCAAATAATCATAATTATTATCAAATATATTATTACTAGTTATAAACATCTCATAATTATAACGCATTTTTAAATTATTATCTCTATGATATGGAGATATTGATAAATCTTCGATTTTATCAAGAAATATGTTATTATTATCAATAACAAACCAGTTATATATTTGAAGATAAGGAATTGATTTATATTTAAATTTATATTGAGAATTTAGAAAAAACCCGATATTAGAACTTTTCCATTTTCTTATATTTGATGATAAAATTCTATCTTCATTTATCATATTAATAATTGAATGATTTAATCCCCAAAATAAAAAAATAAAATTCATACTAGAATTACAAACTAATTCTTGTAGAGCAAAACTAAGATTTGAACAAAGTGGATCACTAATAAAACAAAATTTTGGAACCAATTTTTCTTCAAAACTATTGGACTTATGAGAAAATTTGGAATTTTGTGAAGAAGAAAAAAATTTGTGAAAAACATCCCATTTGTATTTTGCAGAAAATACTAAATTTTGTTGATTCAGAATTTTATCAGCTACCATTATAGCTTGTTTTAATCTGCTATTGGTAGTAAAAGATATGAATTCTATATTATAATCATAATCATTAAAATTTCTAATATCACTATAAAATTCTTTTAAAAATAACCTAATTTCGTTTATTTCATCATGATTAATTTCTATATCACGATCATAAGATAAAAATTCTTCATCACAAAAATGAATTATTTCCTCTTTCAATCTCTCTTTTATTTTATTCAAATTATCATTTTCAATAATCAATAAAGCTTGCGCTATAGCTATTTTTTCATCATCTTCTGTTGCTATTTTATAATTATATTTATTTATATTAAAATTATTATTTGGAAATAATTTATCTAGTAAATATTCTTTTTTTAGTAAAAAATCAGAATAATTTATAAAATATAGTTTTCTTTTTACTTCTTGATTAGATATTTTATTTTTTATATTATTCAAATTATTATTGGATAATTCTAGATTTGTGTAATCTTCAAATTCTTTGTAATTATTTGAGTTATTATAATTTAAATCTTGCTGTTCTAGATTAATATTATCCACCATCCAGTCTGGTAATATAACATACATTGCACATTCAGAATAATTCTCATAAAAGTAATAATTGTACTTCCAGGATTCATTAGTTATATCTATATTATCGAAGATGTTTTTCAGAATAGAGTTTATTTCTGAATAAGAAACTATTTTAGGTAAATTAAAAAACATTACAAACCTTATAAATATTGAGAATATTGAAAAAAATTAACGGTTATTTATTAGAAATCATTTTTAATTCAATTTTATGAAAGTATCAAATATAATAAATTCAGAACAATCAGAACAAACAAATTTAAACGAAATAAATTCAGAACAAATAAATTTATTATGGGAAAAATATAATGTTTACAAATGGGATTGTAATAAACCAAGATCATTAAACTTTACAATAGATTCACCACCACCTACTATATCAGGATCACTACATATAGGTCATTTTTTTAGTTATACACAATGTGATATTATTGCACGATATCAACGTATGATAGGAAAAAATGTATTTTATCCAATAGGATATGACAATAACGGTCTGCCAACAGAAAGATTGACGGAAAAGGAATTAGATACTCATATAAACATGATGCAAAGATCCAATTTTATAAATAAATGTAGAGAAATTATAAATAAATATGAGCAAGAATTTAGAAAAACAATTAAATTAATGGGATTGAGCATAGACTGGTCTTTACATTATGACACAATCAGTAAAAAATCTATATCAGTATCTCAGATGTCTTTTATTGATCTTTATAATAAAGGATTAATAGAAAAAAGATCTGCACCATCTTTCTGGGATGTAATAGATAATACCGCTTTATCGCAAGGAGAAATCGAAGATAAAGAAAAAATTGGTATAATGTATGATATATTATTTAAGTATGTAAGATCAGTATCAAATAATGCTTTTGATGTTGTAATGCATGATATAATTGTAAGTACCTCAAGACCAGAAATGCTTCCTGCATGTGTTGCAGTACTATATCATCCAGATGATGATAGATATAAACATCTCAATGGATATAAAGCAGTTGTTCCATTTACAGGAAAAATAGTACCAATATTACCTGATGAAGATGTTATTCCAGAAAAAGGAACAGGAGTAGTGATGTGTTGTACATTCGGTGATATTCAAGATATAGTTTGGTGGCGTAGACACAAATTACCAATTATCGATATAATAGGAAGAGATGGGCTGATGAAAAATACACAGGTTTTTGATAATTTAAGTGTTATTGAAGCAAGAAAAGTAATGTTATGTAAATTAGATGATGAAATTTATAAAAAAGAAACTACAAAACAAATTCTTAAGTGTGGTGAAAGATCTGGTTTTCCTTTAGAAATTATAGTTAGTGATCAATGGTATATTAAAATTATAGAAAATAGTGATAATTTTATAAAAATAGGACAAGATATCAATTGGTATCCTAAAAATATGAAAAATCGCTATGAATCATGGATTAATGGATTGAATCAAGAATGGTGTATATCAAGACAACGTTATTTAGGAGTACCATTTCCCGTATGGTATTCAAAAAGAAGTGGAGAAGAAGGTAAAATATTAATTGCTTCTCCTAAGCAGCTTCCAGTTGATCCAATGGTAGATTTGCCAGAAGGATATGAAAGATATGAAGTTGAAGCAGATTGTAATGTTATGGATACATGGGCTACAAGTGCTTTAACTCCACAGCTTTTAAGTGGATATATAACAGAAGAAATATCTTATAATAATAATTATAATCAAAATAAAGATGATAATAATTTAGATGATAGTTTAGATAATAGTTTATGTAGTATCTCTTCAAAAGAAATACATGATAAAATATTTCCATTTGATATTAGAACACAAGCACATGAAATAATAAGAACATGGACTTTTGGTACTGTTGTTAAATCTTTCTATCATCAACAAACCAAACCATGGAAAAATATATTATTGAGTGGTTGGTGTTTATCTGATGATAAAAAGAAAATTTCTAAATCAAAGGGAAATATTACATTCACACTAAATGAATTATTAAATACGTGGGGAGCAGATGCTATGCGATATTGGTCAGGTAATGCATCTCTTGGTAATGATACAATATATAATGAAAAATCTTTTCAGACAGGAAAAAGGTTTATAAATAAACTTAGAAATGCAACAAAATTTATAACATCTCATGCTGGTCATTTAAAAAAAGAAGATTATTGTGATATAGAATTTTTAATGAATGAATCTGTTGGATTTGATTATTGGATTTTATTAAAGCTAAATGAAACTATTAAAGTAGCTACTAGTTATTTTGATAAATTTGAGTATTCTGAGGCTCTTAATAGAATTGAATCATTTTTTTGGAGAGTATTTTGTGATTATTATTTAGAATTAATTAAAGTCCGCGTTTATGATTTGCATACAAATAATAATGATGAAGATGATAATATAGAAACAATAAATGACATGTATGATGTATTTATGAATAAAGATTCTTTAGTGTTAAAATCAGATCCTATAAGAATTTCAATGTATGTATTAGAAACAACACTTAGACTTTTGGCGCCATTTTTTCCATATATAACAGAAGAGTTATTTCAAGTTTATATATCTCCAATGCGTAATAATCCACCGGAATCAATACATAAAAGAGGAAACTGGCCATCTTTAATTCAAGATATTTATTCAGTTAAGAGTATTAATAAGGTATTTGAAAAAATAGGAGATGAATGTATTTCAATACTTCAGATGATACACAAATATAAATCAATGCAAAAGTTATCAATAAAAAGTCAAATAGAAAAATTAAATGTATATGGATGCATTTTTAAAGGTTCTAATTGTAATTTAGAATTTGATTTTAATAAATATGATAATAATAATGTCAATTATCATTTCTATAATTATGAAAATGATGACAATTATGATGATAGTGAAAATTCTCAATTTTATAAAGATTTATCAGTTGGTAAAAATTATCTAAAGATTAATACTTACATACAAGAAAATAATAAGAATTTTAAAAACTTAATTAATAATCAAGATATGGAAGAAGCAAAAATGAATTTAAAAGCATTTATAGTAGATTTGAAAAATACTGGAAGTATTAATTCTATTGAATTTCAAGGCGCATTACCTTATGTTAAACATTATTCTTTGAAATCTGAATGTGGTACTTATTCAATTGAGGTTGAAAATGACTAATTATTTTATAATAATTATTATTTAATGTTTTATATAAGATTTTTCTATTATTAGTTATAATTTTTAATTTATTGATAACAAAATTCGTATGATGAGTGATATTATATTTAATATAACTGATAAAGCTTGGAGCAAAATATCTCAAATTATATCACAAAATCCATCAAAAATTTTTAGAATAGAAATATTAGGTGGTGGATGCTCAGGGTTTAAATATAATTTTATAATTTCTAATAGTTATAGTATAGAAAATGATTATATATTTTATCAAAATAGAAATTTTAATGATGAAGAAAAAGATTCAGAAAAATCTATATTAGTCATAGATAAACTTTCTTTTGAATTTATTAAAGGCAGTAAATTAGATCATATATCAAATTTAGAAGGAGAATATTTTGATATAACAAATCCCAATGCTAATGCAAAATGTGGTTGTGGAAGCTCATTTTCTATATAATTTATTAATAAAATGATGTAGATTTGTATAGTGTATTTGTTTTATATGCTACACAAGATATTGTTAATAATAATTAAAATTTATATATTTATTTTATAAATTACTTTTATGAAAATTTTTCATGGTTTATTTCAAAATAATTTTAGTGTTTATTCCCAAATAGAAGAAAGAAAAGTCTTAGCAGAAAGATGGTTTAGAGACTTGAGAGATATTATATGTAGAAATTTCGTCAATTTAGAAAGAGATCTTCATTCTTCAGCAGAATTTGAGAGAAAAATATGGCAAAGAAATGGAGGTGGTGGTGGTGAAATATCTTTATTAACTAATGGTAGAGTATTTGAGAAAGTTGGTGTTAATATATCTACTGTTTATGGTACATTCTCGCAAGAATTTGCAGAAGAAATACCAGGAACATCAAATGATAATAGAGAATTTTGGGCAAGTGGAATATCATTAGTTGCACATCCTTTATCTCCTCATATTCCAACAGCACATATGAATACAAGAATGATAGTAACACAAAAATCTTGGTTTGGAGGTGGGGCAGATATAACACCATGTTTAAGTAATATTCAACTTGTGGAAGATTTTCATAATGCAATGAAGAAAACTTGTGATAAATATAATCGTAGATATTATAATTGTTTTAAAAAAGAATGTGATGAATATTTTTTTATTCGCCATCGAAATGAACCAAGAGGTGCTGGTGGGATATTTTATGATTACTTAAATACAAATAAATGGAATCATGATTTTGGATTTAATAGGGCAGTAGGTGAGAGTTTTTTAAGCATTTATTCTTCTATTATAAAACAAAATATGACATTCGGATGGACAGAAGGTGAAAAAGAAATTCAATTGCAGAAAAGAGGAAGATATGTTGAATTTAATCTTCTTTATGATAGAGGAACTAGATTTGGTTTAATGACTGGAGGAAATATAGATGCTATTTTAATGTCACTACCACCTATTGCAACATGGCCTGGGAAATAAATTATTTAAAATCTTTAAAATTAACTAAGATAATAAAATAATAAAAAATAAATATTTAAAATCTTTTAAATCAATTAAGATAATAAGATAATAATAAAATAAATATTTAAAATGCTAATAATAAAATAAATTATTTAAAATCTTTAAAATTAACTAAGATAATAAGATAAATATTTAAAATGCTAATAATAAAATAAATTATTTAAAATCTTTAAAATTAACTAAGATAATAAAATAAATATTTAAAATGCTAATAATAAAATAAATTATTTAAAATCTTTAAAATTAACTAAGATAATAAAATAATAAAAAATAAATTATATTTCTATAGCTTTCCAAAATTCCATATCGTTATTATTAGCATTCACTATAGATTTCGTATTATTTGATGTATTATTATTTTGTTTCCAAAGTAAAAATTGGCTGATTGAATCAACTTGATCATCATATTTTGTATTAGGAAAATTACATAATTCATACTCTAAATCATCATACCATATTGCTTTTTTAGGTAAAAAGATAAGTCCAGCTTCAAATAATGGTGTTATAAGCATAACACGTGTTTTTTTATCATATTTGGGATTAAATGGTATAATAGGTAATTTAAGATTGTATTCATCATTATTATAGATTTGATTATCAATAGAATTATTTTTATCGAAATCATTTTCAATATTTTTTTGACTAATATAATTTTTACTAATACTATTAATATAGTTATCTTTTTTATTATTTTTATTATTAGTATTAAATATTAACTGAGATTTTATGCTTTGTAATATCTGTTGACCAGATGCTTTATCTTCTACAAGAATAGCACATGGGTGAAATTTTTCTGCCATTTCATATATTTTTTTTAATAAAGATGGATATTCTAATCTATCTTTAAAGACATTGAGTAAATAATAATATCCATTATATTGAGCCCATGTGGTACAAACACTAAAGTCATGTATATTATCTGTTTTAATTGCACAATCCCAACTTTGATAAATGATTGAATATGGTGGTGGTTTATCATAATCATAATATCTTATCCATTGCTTTCTTATAAACGATTTATTTGATATGGATGATGGATCTTGTTGATATTGTGATGCAAAAATATAAGATCCTACTTCTTTTTTTATTTTATATATATTTTTATCTCTAGATATATCAATAGATTCTCCAATTTTGCGTTTATATTTAAAATTATCTATGTTCCATTCCTCATTATTTTCTGCAACTAATGGTATTTTAAGATGGACCCATTGATTATTTTCTAAGTTATTATTATTTTCTTGATTATCAAAATTATTATTTTGATCTAATAATATACCACAAAGATCATCTGGATGTAATCTCTGCATAGCTACTAATATAATTCCATTTTTTTTATCATTGAGACGCGATAAAAGTGTTTGTTTAAACCATAAATTAATTCTTTCTCTCATTTTAGTACTTAATACTTGTAATGGTGTATGTGGTTCATCTACTATTATTACATCTGCTCCTTCTCCTATTAATGATCCATTAATTGATGTTGCAAAACGAAATCCCATTTTGCTTGTAATAAATTTATTAATACGATTTTCACCTAATTTTATGATAGTTTTAGGAAATAATCTTTTATACCAATCACTCATCATAATATAACGACAATCATTACTATGTTTATAACTAATATGATCACTGTAGCTTGCTACAATTATTTTTAATCCTGGATTATGACCTAAAAGCCATGCAGGCCATGCAACACTAAAACATATTGATTTTAATGATCTAGGGGGAATATTAACAAGAAGACGTGTTATTTTTCCATCCTCAATTCTTTTTAGATAAGAACACATTAAGTCTATATGCCAATTGTTAGAAAATTTATCAACAGGATGTAATGTATTAAATACTTTTTGTAAAAAACTTTTAAAATCTGATTGAATAATAAAGTCTAAAATATCTTTTAAATTATGAGATAAATTTGAAATATTTTTATCACTCTGATTTAATATTATGTTATATGGTTTTTTTTCCATCAAAAACTTCTGAATAGAATTCTCTAATAAAGTTTCCGTAATTAGAAGTATTATAGGTTGAAGATTTTTTTGATTAACAAAATTTTGAGATATATTTTGAGATATATTTATATTATTACTTTTTTTATTAATATTATTCATAATACTTAATTATTTTATATTAGAATTATTATTTTATTAAGATAAATTGATTAATATATAATAAATATATATATCAAAATATTATATTAAGTATTACTATAGATATATGGATATATTAGGAAGGACTAAACATAATATTATATTATTTTTATAAATATTGTATAAGTACAAAAATTATATAAATAAAATTAAAAAACTTTGATTAATATAATTGATTAAGAAATTTTTTTAAATTACAAATAATATTGTATTTATTTTTATTTTTGATAAATATATAAAATATTTATTTAATAATTAATTTATTTTTTAATAAAATTGTAATTTATTGTATATTTTTTATGTTTTACTTTTTAATGAATATTTCATTACAAATGACTTGTTAAAATTTCAAATTTCTAAAAAATATAATATGTATAAAGAAATATCATTGCTGTTATATAGATAACATGTTAATCTAAGTGACAGTATGTTGTTTTATGTAGAATTATAGTAAATATTACAAAGTATACTATAATTATTACTAAATATATATTTTATAAATTTAATGTGAAAAATATGAATTTATTAGAAGTTTTTAACAATAAAATTATACAAGATGTCAAATCATCTTTACCAGAATTCAAAGCAGGCGATGTTCTACGTGTACATGTGAAAATAACAACTAATACTGGAACTAGAATACAAATTTTTGAAGGACTCTGTATAAGAATAAGAAATCGATCAACAGGATCTAGTTTCACAGTAAGAAAAATATCTTTTGGATATGGCGTGGAGAGGATTTTTCCTATGTATTCGCCTAATATAATGAAAATAGAAGTTGTTAAAAGAGGTCGTGTACGTAGAGCTAAACTTTATTATATACGTCAATTACGTGGTAAAAAAGCAAGAATTAAAGAAGTTATTAAACATAATATAACAGGAAAAAACATAATAGGAGTTACACAAATAGCACAAAAAACATCTCAACATCAAAATAGTAAAAAAATATAAAATAATTAATAAAAATCTAATAAAAAACATTTAAATAATTAATTATTTTTTAAGTTTTTATATATAAAAAACAAATAATAAAATTAATATATTATTCTGTTTTTTTTACTACCATACTATGATAATTTTTAAAGTTAAGATGCATAGCTTCTATGATCTTTGAATCATCTTTGTTTTGTATTTCAACATTTAAAATTGGTCCTATCTGTTGAATTATTTTTCCAGCAAGTGGGGCTGCAACCATTCCTCCAGTTGCAAAACCAAGATTTAGTTTATTTTTTTTAGGTTCATCAATACTTATATATATAACGTATTTGGGCTCATTTATAGGGAATGCACCTACACAATATACAATGTTTTTTTCTTTGCTATAAGAAAATCTTGATTTTTCATTTTTCTTTGTATTGATAACTTTTTCTGCAGTTCCTGTTTTCATACCAACAAAATATTCTGGAATATTTGATTTACTAGCAAAACCATGTAGTGTTGTTAGACGTAATATTTTTCTCATTAATTTTGATGTTTCAGTAGAAAATATTTTTTTACTTTTCAACTTTCTACATATACTACTGGAATTAATATTAAAATTATTTTGACTTATACAATCACTATATGATACAGGTTTATTTTCATTTTCATTTACAAAATTTTTAATAATTTTTCTAAAAAAATCATTATTATCTTCTATATCTAATAAATAATAATCATTATTATCATTATTATATATAATTTCGTTATTTTGAAAATTTGTTTTTTCACTTAAAAATGAGATAGGAAAAAGTATACCTCCATTAACAACAGAAGCAAAAGCTTGAACTACATGTAATGGTGTGACAGCAATCCCATGTCCATAGCTAATAGTTGTCATAGTAATTCCCTTCCATCTATTCTCATCAGGAAAAATAGGATGACCAGTCTCTTTTATTTCTGTTTTAATTGGATCAAGCAACCCAAGAGCTTTCATATACTGTTTTTGTTTAAGATGTCCTATATGATCAGCGATCTGTGCTGTAGCTATATTAGATGAATACATTAACACTTCTGGTACACTAACTATTCCTCCCTTACCACGATAATCATTAATAGTATGACGACCTATTTTTAATGGCTTAGAAATATTAAAAGAATCTTCTAACTTAATAGATCCAGAATTTAATCCTATAGCTAAAGTAAAAACTTTAAAAATAGATCCCATTTCTGTTATTCCCATTGTAGATGTATTAAAAAGTGCTCGATCTTTAACATCTTTAATTCTATTTGGATTAAAATCTGGAAGATTTACCATACTAACTATTTGATTATTTTCTAAATCAAGAACTATAGCTGAACCACCCAAAGCTTCATAAGTATTAATTGTTTTCATCAACTCAGAACGAACAATTGTTTGAACTCTTAAATCCAATGATAATATTATTGGTTCATTTGGATAATTTTTCAATTTTTCATCAAGTCCACGCTCAATACCCGCAAGACCATTACCATCTATATCTAAATACCCAATTAAATGTGAACAAAGATTTTCTTGTGGATAAAAGCGCTTTTCATCATTTGTTATATATATTCCATTTATTCCCAAATTATTAATTTTTTCTTTTTGTAATGGAGAAATATGCCTTTTAATCCAAATAAATCGTTTATTTTCTTTTAATTTATTATATAATGATGATTCATTTATATCTAGTATTTTTCCTAATAATTCTGCTGTTGTTTTGATATTTGATACTTGATATGGATGTACATAAACAGAAGAAGTTGGTATATTTTTTGCTATTACTATGCCATTAATATCAAAAATACTTGCTCTTTTTATAAAATCATCATTTTTTTTAAAAAAATCTTCAGATTTTTCTATCGAAAATAAAGATAATTCTATCAACCTGAAAGATAATAAAAAATAACATACAATAAAAAAACATATTACTATAGTAATACGTTCTTTTTTGATGCAATTGAATTTATTATTATCATGGTATAATGCCGACATTTAAATGAATTATTTATCAATATTTTCGTATATTTTTATATAATGAATAATATATTTATATAATTTTATATAATTTTTTTATTTCAGTTTTATTTTATAAAAATGTATTTTATCTTTATTTATTTTTTCTAAATTTAACTCTAATTCACAAATCTTTTTAATACGATAAGGTCTACTTAAATGAGATATTTCTACTTCAAGTAGTTGAATTATTTTCTTACGTTCTTCTATTTTATTTTGAAGTATTCTTTCTTGTTTTGCTATTTTATGTGATTCATATTTAAATGAAAATAAAAATACTATAAAAAAAATAGATATACTACTTAAAAAGAAAAAAAATAATATATTATTTCTCTTTCTTTCTAAAATATTTGTAACTTCCATAAGAAATAACTTATTTAATTAAAAATTGCAATAAAAATATAAAAATAATTATTTTTTATAAATACATCGTAATTTTGCAGATCGTGCTCTAGGATTTAAAAATATTTCATCTTCAGATGGAAAAATTGGTTTTCCTTTATTTTCAAAGTAACATTCTTCATTTTTTTTTAGTTCTCTAAACTTTTTTTTGATGATTATATCTTCAATTCCTTGAAAACTTATTATTATAAGTGGAGCACCTATGCGTAGTAACTGCATTGCAGATGTTATACCATGTTCAAGTTCGTATAATTCGTTATTAACAACAGTTCTAATTGCTTGAAAAGATAAAGTTGCTTTATGTATTTTTTTATTTTTTTTAAAATTTAAAGCAGTACTAATAATTTCAGATAAATGAAATGTTGTAGAAATTTTCTTCTTTTTCCTTTCATTTATAATCATTTCTGCAATTTTTTCAGCATTTCTTGGCGATTCATCGCCATATAATACAAAAATCTCTTTTAAACTATTTTTTGACCAATAATTAACAACATCATATGCAGTTATATCATTTTTTCCCATAGTCATTAAAAGCGGACCATCTTTCATAAATGAAAATCCTCTTTCTGGATTATCTATTTGCATTGAGGAAAATCCAATATCAAATAATACACCATCGACAGAATTAACACCCTCATCTCTCAAAACATTATATATATCACTAAATTTATTATTATAAAACTTATATCTACCCTTATATATAGAATCAAAACTAGATGCTATATCACATACAGACTCATCTCTGTCAAATGCATATAAACAAACACTTGAATTATGATTTAAAATAGCTTTACTGTGACCACCAGCACCAAATGTACAATCAATATAAATTCCATTATCACAAATAGATAAAGCAGATATTACTTCATTTAATAAAACTGGTTTATGTAAATTACTTTGTATATTCATAACTATATTATAATATTTATATATATATTTATTTTTTATTATTTTTTCTTATCATCAAAATATTAAATCCTTTCATAATTAAATGTGTTTTATATAAAAATATTATATAAATTATAAATATGTTATTATATCATGTAATAGAGTATTTATGATATGAATTTTTAATTCTATTCAATTTATTTTAATAAATTATTTTACTTATATAAAACATTATTTAAAATTATAAACTAGTAGTAGTATTATTAGAAATGAATTGATATTCAAAAATATTTTAATAGAATAGTATATGATACTGACTATATATTTCAGATTTTATAATTTTTCAAGTTATATTAAATACTAATACTAATATAAATAATTTTTATTAGTGTAAATTTAATCTAAAAGTCTTAAAATATAATTTTTTGACAATTATTCTAAAGATTGTTATTCTAAAAATTGTTATTCTAAAATCGAGTCGAAGTAGCACAGTTGGTAGTGCAACTGATTCGTAATCAGTAGGTCAGAGGTTCGAACCCTCTTTTCGGCACACTATTTTTTTATAATCACTAGATTCTATAATGATCAGTATAAAGAATATACTTTACACTATCTCTGTAACAATTCATTTATATATTATATATTTGAATTTCGGATTTTTGTCTAAAGTAATAGCAGAAGAACCATCTTTAGATACAAAAACTCAAACAATATCACAAAGTAGTAATAATGATTTAAATACTATTACTAGTAATAATAAATCTAATAATGCGATTGATAAAATTGATAATAAATCTAAAATACCAATAAAAAATAGAAGTCAATATGATTCTTCAAAACTAATTATTGATGATAAGGAAATAAAAATAGCAGCTGCAGGTGTTAATACATCCAAGGACCGGATATCAATGTTGCTTTGTCTATATGTTAACAATGTAACTTTAAAAAAATATAGAAGATGTAGTAACATAAATACAAATTCAGACCTAGAAAGTATAATAGCTGTACAAAACGGATATGCACAATTTGCAATTGTTGGAGAAAATTTTGAAAAACAAGCTTTAGTAGGTTCTGATTTATTTAAAAATAGAAAATTTGAGAGTTTAAGATCAATTATACCTTTATATAAAGAAACTTTAACTATTTTAGTAAAATCATCATCAGGTTTCAAAAAAATAAACGATCTTTTTGATAAAAAAATTGCAATATCACCACAAAAAACTAGTTCTCGTTACTTATTCGATCAAATCATAGGATTATATGGAATAAATTATAATAAATTCAAAGATATTGATGACTCACCAATTGAAAATCATTATAACAATATATGTACAGATAAAATAGATGGAACAATTGCTTTAATTGAACATCCAAATGAATATATTAAAAATATTAGTAGGAGTTGTGAAATAGATATAATACCACTTGATGATAATATTATAGATAAATTAATACAAACTTATTCAGAATATCAAAATAATAATATAAAACCAGGGTTATATATAGGTGTGCCATTTAATGTTAAATCTATATCGCTTAATACATCTTTAATCAGTAATTCTGATGTTAGTGATGAAATGGTATTTTTTATTCTTAAAGCTTTATTAGATAATCAAGATGTGTTCACTATGACATATCCATTTTTGCAAGATTTTTCTATTAAAAAAAGTCTTGAAATTAAACCAATTGCACCTAAACATAGTGGTGTAAATAAATTTATTGATAAGTTTTTTCCTTCTATAAACGAAGAAAAAATACAAAATAAGATAAAATTAATAACAACAAATACAAATATAGATACAACAAATATAAGAATTAATGAAATAGATAAAAAAAATCAATTAAGTACTAATACTAATAATACAGGTCATTAAATAAATATTTAAAATTATAATAAAAATTTACTTCATATTCTTTAAATAAGAATTGTAAAATCCTTCTAGTATGATACTTGCAGCTATAGCATCATCATTTTCATATCTTTTTTTAATTCCGTATTCTTTCATTATAGTATGTGCCATACATGTTGTGAATCTTTCATCATATAAAGTTAAAACAATATTAGGGTATAATTTTTTAATGAAAGATGCGAATTTTATATGAATAAAAAAAGAATTATTTTCAATATCTGTTATATTAGGAATGCCGTTATAATCCAATTTTTTTGCACTTCCAACTATAATTCCAATAATTTCTTTATTATTAAAAATTTCGTTAAAATTTTTATAATTTTTATTGTTTTTTTTATTTATTAATAATTGTTTGTTATAATATATAGATTTATTTAATAGTTTTTCTTTTCTATATTCTGTATTTTTATTTGTTTTTTGTATAGATATTTTATCCAAATTTAATGATTGATTGTAATCATTTAAAAAATAATTTGTATCAAAAACACCATTAGGTAATATAATTTTTGATGAAAAATTAAAAAATGCAACACCTGTTTTTTTTAATCCTAAATCAATTCCAAATAAATAATATTTAGAAATTATATTATCAGAAATATTATCAAAAGATTTTATAATAACATCAACAAATTCAGAATTTGTAGTATAATATGGTAATTTTGAATTTTTTATCAAAATTTTCTAATAAATAATATTATATTGATATATTGATTAATTAATTAGGTGCAATTTGTTGTGATGTTATTCTACTATTATAAGTTTGAATTAGCTCTTTGAGTTTTACTCCATTATTTTTTAAAGTTTCTATATTATTAGTATTTTCTAAAGATTTTCCCTTTGAATTAAATAATTTTTTTGTAAAGATAGATAATAATTTATACAAATAATAAGAAGTATAATTTACCAATACACTTCCACATAAATAAAATCCTGTTGTAAAAAGAGCTATATTTTTTGTTCCACCAAATTTATCAATTTTCTCCATTGCTTTTTGGATATTAGAAGAAAAATTAAACATATTACTAAAAAGATTATTCAAAAAAATACCTGCTGTAAATAATGCTACTCCTAAAACTGCTACTTCGCATATTTTTGTAATAATTGCAGCAAATCTCCTTGCATTTTCATTTCTAACTAAACTTTGATTGGATTTTTCTACTGTATTTAATTTATTATTAAGATTTTCAATAATTGTAGTTGATACATCTATATAATTTATAAGTGTTTTATTAATTTGAATAATCTCATTTGGAATAATCTGATTTGTTGTATTTTCTATTGATTGATTCATATAATAATAATTTTATTTGTTATTTATTTTGATTATCTATTATTTTTTATTTTTCTTAAGAAATTTGAATACTTTAACTATATCTAAAAATAATTTAATATTATTTAAAAAATATAATAAATATTAACATTTTTTTATATAAAAGCAATTATTTTTTTACCGATTTGAACATTATAATATAATTTTATATTAAATTAGCTTATTGTATATATTAATCATTATAAACTATTATTATTTAATATTTTTATGATTTTTTCATAACTATTTATTAAATCATCATAAGATGTTGAATAAGGTGGCAGAATATATATAGTATTTCCCAATGGTCTTAATAATAAGCCTTCTAATAGAAATTGTTTTTTTAATTTTGTCATATATTGTAACATACATACTTTACTATTATTTTTGATATCAAATGCTAATATTGTTCCTAATATTCTTATCTTTTCAATAAAATTAACATTTTCTAATAATTCAATACTATTTTTATGTGCTAGATTAATGTTATATATTGACTTTTGGCATTCTGCTGAAGCTAAAAGTTTTAAAGAAGCTATCGCTGCACTGCATGCTAATGGATTTGCAGTATATGAATGTCCATGAGCTAATGCTTTTTCAAATTTTTCTCCTAAAAAAGCATTATATATCTCCTCAGTAGCAATAGTAAGAGCAAGAGGTAAAAAACCACCTGTTATACCTTTAGAAAGACATAATATATCAGGAACTATATTAATAGCATCTAATGCAAAATAGCTTCCTGTACGATAAAATCCAGTCATAATTTCATCAAATATAATTAATATATTATTATTTCTTGCTATATTTACAATTGTTTTAATAAATTGAGTAGTTGAGAATTTCATACCACTTGCGCCTTGTACAAGAGGCTCAATAATAATAGCAGCAATAGAGTCTGTATTATTGTTAATATAATCTTTTAGAACTAATATAGAATTTTGTTCTTTTATTTCTATATTTTTATCATTATTCCATGTTGATGGATATGGAATAAATAATACATCAAAAAGTAATTCAGTAAAATTATTATGAAAACCTGATTCCTTACCTAATGACATACATCCTAATGTATCACCATGATATCCTCCACTAAAACTTATAAAATGCTTTTTGTTTTTATAACCTAAATTTTTCCAATACTGATATGCCATTTTTATTGCTACTTCAACAGCAGTTGATCCGTTATCAGAAAAAAAGAATCTTTTAAGCATTTTTGGGAGATTTTTTTGTAATTCCTCACATAAAATAATCGCAGGTTCATGTGTAAATCCAGCAAATATAACATGTTCTAAATTAATAGCTTGTTGATAAATGGCTTCTGCTATTTTTGGATGTCCATGGCCATGTAGTGTTACCCACCAACTTGATATTAAATCAAGATACGGTTTATCATTATAATCATATACATATGATCCAATCCCTTTTTTTATTGGTATAATATCTGTATTTGTTTGAGCTTGAGTAAACGGATGCCACATTATTTTTTTATTTCTATCAAATAATATCTGATTTGATAACATTATATTATTTAATTCTGAATTTTTCATTATAATTATGAAAATATATAATATTTGATAAAAAATTTGATAAAATTAATAAAAAATTAATAAAATCAAAATATCACATTGAAAATATTAATTTGAAATCTCAATTTCATTTCCAAATGCTATAATAATACAATTTTTTTTACCAATAATAATTTTTATTTCATTATCATCGTTTTTTGTAATTAAATCTTTATTAATTTTATAATATTCATCTTTATATATAATATCATTTATACTGACTCCTCCTCCTTTTATTAGTTGACGAGCTGAACTATTAGATTTTGCTAGTTTACAATCAACCAATAGTTTATATAAAAATAATGATTCCTTTTGAAAATTATGAAAAATAGTTATTTTTTTAATTCCACTTCCAGCTATTCTATTTTTAAAAAAATTATCAGCAGTTTGAATAGCCATTTCTGTTGCCTTATTACCATGACAAATTGTTGTTACAGCATTTGCTAAAATTATTTTAGCATCATTTATTTCTTTTCCTTCTAATTTACCTAATAATTTACATTCCTCTAATGGAATATCTGTATATATTTTAAGAAATTTTTCTACATCAGAATCATCTGTATTTCTCCAAAATTGCCAAAAATCATATGGTGATAACATATCCGCATTCAGCCAAACAGCTCCTTGAGCTGTTTTTCCCATTTTTTTTCCATCACTAGTTGTTATAAGTGGTGTTGTTATTCCAAATAACTGAATATTCATCATTTTATGTCCAAGATCTATACCACTAATAATATTTCCCCATTGCTCAGATCCTCCAAATTGTAATATGCACTTATGCCTACGATATAGCTCAACAAAGTCATATGCTTGGAGAACCATATAATTGAACTCTAAGAATGATAATTGTTGTTCTCTCTCTAGTCTAGTCTTCACACTATCAAATCCTAACATACGATTAACAGAGAGATATTTCCCACACTGTCTAAGCATTTCTATATATCCTATAGATGAGAGCCATTCTCTATTATCAAGTATAATAGCAGGGTTGCTTCCATCAAACTTAAGAATATTATAAAACACTTTAGATATAGATTTTTTATTATTTTCAATATCTTCTATTGAAAGCATACGACGCATTTCTTGCTTATCAGATGGATCACCAATCATTGTTGTTGCACCACCAAAAATGATAATTGGTTGATGTCCATGTTGTTGTAATTTTCTCATAATCATAATTTGCATTAAACTTCCAACATGTAATGACGATGCAGTACAATCAAATCCAACATAAGCAATTATTTTTTTATTCTCTAAAATATAATTATTTAATCCAAAAAGATCAGTTGATTGATGAATATAGCCTCTTTCTTGCAATTCATATAAAAAAGGAGATAATATTTGAGGTTTTTTTATGATATTAATATTTTTCATAGATTTGAAATTTAATTATATTAATTTAATAATACTTAATTATTGTATATATTTTTATTGATTAATATATGAATACTTTACTGAGATTATTTTTTTATTCTCTAAAATATAATTATTTAATCCAAAAAGATCAGTTGATTGATGAATATAGCCTCTTTCTTGCAATTCATATAAAAAAGGAGATAATATTTGAGGTTTTTTTATGATATTAATATTTTTCATAGATTTGAAATTTTAGTCATATCTTAATGTTTTTGCTGGGTCAATTTCTGCTACTTTAATAGCAGGATAGATAGTAGCAATAAAAGAAAAAAATAAACTTAATCCTCCTATAAAAAAAATCTCTGTCCAAATTATCTTAGCTGGTAATTTTGTTAAAAAATAAACTATTGGATCAAATAATTCATTTCCTGATATTTTTTCAATCAATTTTTTTATTTTATCTATATTATTAGTAAAAATAATACCAATTATCATTCCAGCGGATGTTCCCATGATTCCTATAATTGAACCAGTGAATATAAATATATTTATAATACTGCATTTTGTAGCACCCATGGTACGTAATATTGCAATACTCTTACTTTTATCTTTAACTAAAATAACTAAACTAGATATAATATTAAATGTAGCAATCATAATTATTAAAGATAATATTAAAAACATAACATTTTGTTCAATTTTTATAGCTTGGACTAAAGACTGATTATTTTCTTGCCAATCAATTATACTAATATCAGGAAATCTTTTTAATAATATTTTTTTTACATTATCAGTAGAATTTATTGATTTTAAAACAATTTCTATCATTTTATTTTGATTATCAAAAAGTTTATAAGATATTTTTAAAGGTATAAATCCTATACCGGCATTATAATCATAAATTCCAAAATCAATTGTATTCACTAATTTTAAAGTAATAACTTTTGGTAAATTACCTATAATTGTATGATTTGTACTAGGACTAATAATTTTTACATCGTCACCAACTTTTACTCCTAATTTGCGTGCTAATTCTACTCCTAAAATTATTCCATCTTTAAAAATAATATCAATATTAGATGAAATTCCAGGTTTTTTTAACAGATAATCTGAATCTACACCTTTTATAATTGCACCATTCATTGCTTTATTACTCGCTACTATACATTGTGATTCAGTAAAATATCCAGAAAATAAAATTTCTGAGATATCAGTTATATCATCTATTTTAGATAATTTTTTATCTGTTTCTTGTTTATACAAAGATTTTTGATCAGATTTATTATTATTCATAGTAATAATAGTTAAATGACCTTTAAATCCTAATATTTTATCAATAAGTTCACTTTCATAGCCATTCATTACAGCCATCACAACAATTAGTGTTGCAACTCCTAATGATATTCCAATAAGAGAAAAAAGATTTATAACTGAAATGAAACGATCTTTATGTGAAGTAAATACATAGCGTAATGCAAGAGATATTTCCCATTTTTTAAAAAACATACAATTTTAATAAAGAAATTTATAAAATCAACATAGAAAAATAGTTTAAATATTTATATTCTTTTTTGTACATACTATACTGATAGTCCCTAATATTATTGATGCCGATGATCCAAGAATAATACCTAATTTTGACATCAAAAATAAATCTGAGTCTATATCAAAAGATAATGTTGACATAAAAATACTCATCGTAAATCCAATTCCACAAAAACATGATGCAGCAAACATTTTACCATAAGTTCCTTGATATGGCATTTCTACTAAATTTAAGCGCATTAATATTAAAAATGTCAGAAATATTCCAATAGGTTTACCAAATAATAATCCCAATGCTATTCCTAGTGTAATTGGTTCTAGTATATAAGAAGTACAATCTAATTTCATTCCAGCATTAAAAAATGCAAATAATGGAAGAATAACACGATTTACTGGTTTTTCTATATAAAGATTAATTATTTCAGCAATATCACGATCTTCAACATTATTTTCTTTATTTCTTTTCCTATTTTTATGTGTTGGTATAATTAGACCTAATATAACACCTGAAATTGTAGCATGAATTCCAGACAGCTCAATAAAAATCCAAAGTAAAATTCCTAATAAAATATAAGATGATATTTTTTGTTTCTTGGAAAATTTTAATAAATAAATAAATAAAATTACTATAATGCTAGCAAATATAAAAATATAGCTAATCCCATTATTATATTTAAATGCTATTACTATAATAGCCATTATATCATCAACAACTGCTAATGCCATAACAAATACTCTGATTGATATAGGTATTCTCTTTCTAAAAAATAATACTACTGCCATTGTAAATGCTATATCTGTTGCAGAAGGAATTGCAATTCCATACATTGCATCATCATCATCATAATTAAATAAATAATATATTATCATTGGAAATATAAAACCACCAATAGCACTCAATATAGGAAGTATCATTTGACTTTTAGTTTGCAGACTTCCATAAAGAAATTCTTTTTTTATTTCAATTCCGATATTTAGGAAAAATACACTCATTAGTATTTCATTTACAATATAAAGTGTATTAATTTCTAAATTAATTGATTTTATTTCAAATAACTTAAAAGTAGTTATAGCTTCATATAAAATATCTAAATTACTATTAACAAATGCAATTGCTATAATGGTTAGCAATATTATTATAGAACCATCATCAGGAGAATAATTTATTAATCTTTTTTTTTTAATATAGACATATTTTTTTATTATATTTTAATTATTAATTATATTTTATTTAGTTATTTTTATTATTGTTTTCTTCTATATCTTTGAATAATTCTATCTCACTAATTATAGAATATTGATTACGTTTTATTTTATTAATTGTATCTTGCATATGTTCATCACTTATTTCAAGAGTTCTTAGAAGTGCATTACCAACTTCTATACCAGCTTCTACAGTCATTGGTACTGTTGCTGTAGCACCTAGTTTTAAAATAGCTTTTGAGTGTCTATAGTCTTCAACTCTTACTATCATAGGCATTTTAGGCATTTTACGATGAAGTATTTTAGTTAGACGAGCAGTTGTTAATGTATCACTTATTGTAATTACAGTTGCAACTGCTCTAGCAAGATTAACTCCATCCATATCTTCTTTGCGAGATATATCACCATGATAAACATTAAATCCTTGTTTACGAGCTTTTTTAACAAGTGAAGAATTCCCATCTATTGCTATATAATCTATTCCATTTTCTTGAAGCATAAAAGCAACAAGCCTACCCACTCTTCCAAATCCAGCAATAATAACATGATTATGTATACGATCTGCATCTGTATTTTCTGATTTACATTCAAAGACTTGATCTCTATTAATAATATTTTCTAAATTTTTACCTATAATAGCTAATATTGGTGTAACTGCCATTGTGCAAGCAACTATCATTAAAAGATGTTGGCCGAAACTATATGTTATAACTTGAGCATGTGTCAACATCGAAAATAAGATAAATGCAAATTCTCCGCCTTGTGAAAGAAGTAATGATATTCTAACTGAGCTTCCTGTATTTAAACGAAATACTTTACATATTGCAAAGATCACTATAGATTTAATTGTAATTAATAAAAGTGAGGATATAGCAATAAAATAACGATTTTTTACGATAAAATTAAAGTCAATTGACATTCCTACAGTAACAAAAAATAAAGCAAGAAATAATCCTTGAAATGGCATAATACTTTCCTCAATCTTATGGCGGTATTCAGTTTCTGCAATCAATAATCCAGCTAAAAATGCACCCATTGCAGGAGATAATCCCATATAAGCTGTAATCCAAGCCGCACCTAATACAATGAAAAGAGCGGCTGTTACGTAAACTTCATCTTTTTTTGCAGAAACTATAAGTGAGAAAAAAGGACGTAAAATTAACTTACCAGCAATAATAATTATACCAATCATTGCTATTCCTTTAAATGTTGTTGTAAGAATTGCGCTTAAAACCGCTTTATTATCAAGTGATAATATTGGAACTAATGCTAAAAGTGGTACAACGGCTAAATCTTGCATTAAAAGAACAGATAATGAAATACGACCTATTCGATTAGAATGATTTTTTTCTTCTGATAATACTTGAAGAACAATTGCTGTTGATGATAAAGATAATGCAGCTCCAATAATTGTACTAATTAATTTATCCAAATGGAAGTAATAAAAAACCAAAATAGCAATAAGAATAGTTGATATTAACATTTGTAATCCACCAAGACCAAATACATGTGTTCGCATACTTATTAATCTTCCTATTGTTAATTCAATTCCTATAACAAACAATAGAAATATAACACCAAAATCCGCTATTTTTAATGCAAATTCTTGATTTTCTATAATATTTAATCCATGACTACCCATAGCTGCTCCAGCAATTAAATAACCAAGAACTGGACTAATTTTTAGCCTATACATTAAAACAACAATAAATATTGCTACACCTAAAAGTATTAAAACATCGTTGATATGATAAAGATTATGCATTTATTATGTATTATTTATATATTTTATTAATTAATTTGAAGTAATAGCTGTAAAATTATAATATTAAATATTAATTTTTAATAATTTAAATTATATAATATAAGTTTAAAGATTTATTTCTAATAAATAATATTACACTAATATTATTTTTTGCAACAACAGTTTAAACACTTTGATATTTTATTTCAGTTAGTTTATTTTTGTAGTTTAAATGTATTTATTTTATAATAGTTATATAGAAATTTAAGTGAGTAAAAATATTACTTATAACAAAATAGATAAGATTATAAATCAAGTTAATCTTATTAAGCCGGTATTATATTTTGGTTATGTAAAAAGTGTTAAAGGATTATTAATAGAAGTTGTTGGTTTAGAGAAAAAAGCAACAATTGGATCTTGTTGTCAAATAAAAAATAGAGATAATAAAATAATTGATGCAGAAGTTATTGGTATTAATAATGAAACAACGCTTCTTATACCTTTACAAAATACAATAGGTATTGCTGCAGGGTGTGAAGTTATGTTAATTGGAGAAAGCCATATAATATATCCAGATATATCATGGTTAGGAAGAGTGATAAATGCTTTGGGACATCCAATAGATGGTAAGGGTCCACTTCTAGCTGGAACACAACCATATTCTATTCATAATACACCACCTCCAGCTCATACTAGAATGCGTGTTGGTAGTAAAGTAGATATGGGAATTAGAACAATTAATACTTTTTTAAGTTGTTGTATAGGCCAAAGAATGGGAATATTTGCTGGATCAGGAGTTGGTAAATCAATGATGTTAGCTATGATTGCCAAATTTGCTAAGGTTGATGTAAAAATTATAGGGCTTATAGGAGAAAGAGGAAGAGAAGTACAAGAATTTATAGAAGATTATTTGGGTCCTACTGGATTGGCAAGATCAATTGTTATAGTTGCAACATCTGATGAATCGGCTATTTTACGTAGACAAGCAGCATATACTTCATTAGCACTAGCAGAATATTTCAGAGACCAGGATATGCATGTATTATGTATGTTAGATAGTTTAACACGATTTGCTATGGCACAAAGAGATATCGGATTAGCAAGTGGTGAACCTCCAACTACTCGTGGTTATACACCCAGTGTATTTAATGAATTACCTAAATTACTTGAAAGAGCTGGACCAGGAGTCAATGGATATATTACAGGTCTATTTAGTGTTTTGGTAGAAGGAGGAGATATGGATGAACCAATAGCTGATGCTGTTCGTGGTATATTAGATGGTCATATTATATTAAAAAGAAAAATAGCAAGTCGTGGTATATATCCAGCAATAGATATTCTTGAAAGTATATCAAGAATGATACCTAGGTGTAATACTCCCAAAGAAAATAAATTAATAGAAATAGCTAAAAATTATCTATCAATATATACTGATATGGAAGATATGATCAGAATTGGTGCATATAAAAAAGGATCAGATAAAGATGTTGATACATCAATAAAATATTATGAATCTTTAAGTAAATTTATGACTCAAGCTCCTGATGATTATAACTCTTTACAAGAAAGCTATAATCTATTAGCCAAATCAATAGAATATGATGAATTTTTTGTATAATTTCTTATAATTTTATTATAAAAAATAATAATAACAGTAAATTAAAATATTTTTGTGAATTATTAATATATTTCTGTAATAATAATATAATACAGAATAAATAATAAATATTAATTAAAAGTTTGTATTAATAAATATTTGCTATATTTTTAATAATTTTTTTATAAGATTTTATAAGATTATAATTCTTTACAAGAAAGCTATAACCTATTAGCTAAATCAATAGAATATGATGAATTTTTTGTATAATTCCTTATAATTTTATTATAAAAAATAATAATAACAGTAAATTAAAATATTTTTGTGAATTATTAATATATTTCTGTAATAATAATATAATACAGAATAAATAATAAATATTAATTAAAAGTTTGTATTAATAAATATTTGCTATATTTTTAATAATTTTTTTATAAGATTTTATAAGATTATAATTCTTTACAAGAAAGCTATAATCTATTAGCTAAATCAATAGAATATGATGAGTTTTTTGTATAATTTCTTATAATTTTATTATAATCAAGACAGTATTATATTATATATTGTTATATATATAAATATATAATTTCATAATAAAATACTGATATCTTCTAAAAAATTTGAGTATTATTTATTATTAATAATACTTTTTATCAGCATTTCTTAAAAATAAATATATTTCCGCGATAATGCCAATATATAATTCAATTTGTATCTTAAAATCTCCAATATGTTTAATACGATTAATATTAAGAAATTTTCCTGTTTTAATATCAATATTAAATAATTCTTTACATTTTTCAATAATATCCTTGCTTGTTACTGATCCATATAAGTTACCATTATCATCAGCATGTACATTCATTTCTATTACTTTTTCATTTATTTCATCTTTTATAGAATGTGCTAAAGCTCTTGCTTCATTTTCAGTTTTTTCAATTAATGCTTTTTTTTCCTTGAAAAATTCGATATTTTCTAAGGTTTCCCTGATAGCATATCCTATTCTTATTAGATAATTAGCATAACCTCTTCTTACTTGAACAGTATCTCCTATTGATCCAATACGGTTCATATTTTTTAGTAAAATTACTTTCAATAAACCCATAAAATTATAAATAATAAAAAATTCAAATTTATTTCAATAAATAAAAATATAAATACAGTAAAAAAATAATTTAATATAAATTAGCAATTGCAAATACAAAAATTAAATATTATGATATAAATATCATATAAATTCAAATTTTTATAAGTATTTTTCAATTTAATATTGCAAAAAAATATAAATTATTGATTTTTAAACTATACTACAGTTGCACATTTATGAGGCATTAACATTAACTGACGAGCTATTTTTATAGCTTTTGCTAAGGATCTTTGTTCTGATCTGCTCAATTTTGTTATACGTGCTGGTGGTATTCTTCCTCCATTTTCTAAAACATAACGATTTAAGGTATCAATATCTTTATAATTAAATTTTATTCTATTTTTACGGCCTTTTTTCTTTTTTCCAGATGTTATTTCTGTGTTTCCTATTTTATTGAATAAAATTGAATTACTAACTAATGGTAGTGATCCTGATTCAGTTTTTAATTCATTATTATTAGTATTAGAAAGTTCATTAGAATTATCTTTTATTGTATTATCTTGTGTATTACTCATAAAGTTAAAGGTTTTTATATGTACATTTTTAGTAATTTGGTTTTAATTTAAAAAAATAATTATTATTAATTAAATCTTAAGTATCATCAATAAAAATTTTTATTTATTGTAATCTAAAAAATTAAATAGTCTTATTTTATTTAAAAATTATTAAGATTTAGTTTTTATTTATTATTTATAAAATTGTTAATCTCATAAAATTAATCTAATCAATTAGATTCCTCTATGACATCATCGGCAGGTTGTATTTTCGTTAATTCTTGAGGAGATGCTATAACATTAAAGCGCAATACATTTTCTCGATTTACTTTAAATCTGCTATGCATTTCATTAATTATATTAGCATTTCCTTCAATAATAAGAAAATTATAATATCCACGATTATATTTTTTTCCTTTTTTTCTACTTTTAATAGGAAAAGCAAACTGTTTATTTCCCCAATCTTCTTTTTGAATAATTTTTCCACCGTTGGTGTTAATTACATTTATATATCCATTTAATATTGAACTAGCATCCATGTGAGACATTTCATGAAAAACTAGCAAAATTTCATATTTTTTCATTTTTATAAGTACTTTACAGTAAAAAATTTTATATTTTGTTTAATATGAAATAAGAAATAACCAATTAACACAGTAGTGAAAATATTTATACTTGGTATTGTTTATCATATAAAACTTTTTATAAAAAACCAATCAATATTCTCTTATAACATATGACAAAAAAACAAACAACTACTTAATTGATATTCGATGGAATTTATTATAAATCTTATTCATAAAATATTTATTTTAAATCAATTAAAATATATATATATTTATTTATAATTTCAATTAATTTTTGTTTTAATAAACTTAAACCTGATATATTTAAATTTTTATATATTCATAGTAATAATTAAAATTTTTCTATTTGAATAGAAATTTATAATTATTATAAGATTGCATATTTTTATATAATTTAAAAATTACCTATTAATAAATAAATATTGTTATTTTTTGAAGAATTTTTAAAAATTAAAGAGATTTATATTATATTAAAATTTTTATTACATAAAGTTATGTATTCTTGAATAAATTTAAAAATTATCTTTATTAATTATTTATAATTTTATTAAACGATAACTATTATTTATTCGTTTTTGATATAAATTTAATATTAATTAAAAAAATAGCAAAGATTAAGATTTTTAAAAAGATTGATATTAAATTACTAAAAATAAGAAAAATTTCTAGTAAATATAGAATACAGACTTGCATTATTAACAACTTAAAGATATTATTTATTTTCAACTAAGTTGTGTTATAATTAACTAGTATACTCTTAAAATATTTCTCAGAAATAATATTTATGTATTTATGATTTTTTGTTAAAAATTTATTTTTTTAATTATGGAATCTTAAAATTAATATATATATATTTTAAAAATATTTAAAATTTGAATTAATCTCAATTTTTAATTAAGATAGTAAATACTCAACTGGTAATAATCAATAAAATAAGCTAGAAATATTTATTTTAAATTACTTTTTTATAAAATTTTAAAGTATGAAATCTAAAACAAAAAATAAGACACCAAATAAAAATAATAAAAATTCAATAAAGTCTACAAATAAAACAACGAATTCAAAGAAAGGACTTCAAAAAACTACTAGCTCTAGTAGAAATACATTGGCGATTAATGAACAACAAAAAATAAAAGGTAGAAGACCACTTCATCCAAAGCTGAGAGAAATAACTCTAATTTTTCCTGATGGAACTGAAGAAAAAGTTTTATCTACTTATAAAGATGATAAGATTGTACTTGATGATCGTAATAGACATCCAGCATGGAATAAAGATCGTCGATTTGTAGCAGATGATAGATTTGAAAATGTTGCAAGTCTTAAATCTATGTTTGGTGATGTTTTATCAGACTTAGTTTAATAAAACATTCAAAATTAGCAGTTGCTAATTTTGAGAAAAACTTTTCATATTTTTATATGCTTAAGTTATATGTGAATTTTAGATGATACTAAAATAAATCAGTATTTTACTAAAAAATAGTAAAAAAAATATTAAAAATAAAAATATAATTTTATATTTATTTAACCAATTTTAAATAATTATATTAATTATTTAGATTAAATATTATTAGATTATTATTTTTAGATTAAAAAGTAATATTTATAAGTTTCTTTCAAGAAATCTTCTTATTACTTTCTTTTTATATTAATTTTGTAATAATTTTATATTACTATCATTTTTTAGCTGGCATTTTACTTAATGTGTCAATAAGGGTATCAGCTCCTCCTTGCCTTATTACATCAGAAAATTCTGATCTTTGAGTTGATATCATACTTATTCCTTCTCCTATCACGTCTCTTATCATTATACTATCTTGATATTGCTTACACCGATATGAAACTAAAATTTCAGAATTTGAATTATTAGGATCTGTAACTTTTGTTAATACTATATATTGACCATGTGATACTGGTTTTGATCCTACAACTGTGATTTCTTGACTAGAGTATTTTAAAAAATTAGGAGCATAAGAATTCATAAGATAATTACAGTAAGCTTTAACGTATTGTTTTTGTTTATCTGAGTTAAGAGTATTCCATTTTGGACCAAGAACAAACTTAGCCATCCATTCTATATCCAAAGAATTTTTTAATATATCTTGTAATTTTTTAAGCTGATTTTCTTTTGGAATAGAATTATCATTAACTATTGCATAAATTTTTTTTAGCTGTTTTTCTATAAAAACAACTGATTTTTTATCTGTATTAGTAATATTATTATCATAACTATTTTCTTGTTTATCAATATTGTTATTTTTGTAAACATCAGCTAAAACAATATTATTACTATGTATTTTATTATTTATATTTAAATTATATAATAAAAAAAACATACTTATAGTAATCATAAATTTTTTTTTATATCTGATAGACTTCAGTTTGATATAAGTCATTGATTTTTATTCTATGTACTATAATATTAATTTGCTCAATGTTAATAATAACCTTATTAATCTCTAAGGGCAATAATATTTAAATATATTTTAATATTTTTAGTTGACTTAAAGATTTCTATTACTTATTTGATATTGAAAATAATCTGATAAATAAAATGTATTAATATTGCTAAGATATAATTTACTATAATTTCTATAAAAAATTAAATAAATTAATATTAGTATTAAATAAATAATAAATTTATGTATTTGTATTTAATTACTTGCAATAAATTATAAGAAATATTTAGTTCTAAAATTTTTATAGAAAAATTTAACTTATATAAAAAGCTTTGTTTATTTATCTACTAATCAGATCAAATTATAAATAATTTTTAATAAAAATATAAAAATCAAATGGCTGCAACTATAAATAAAGTAATAATAATAGGAAATATAGGAAAAGATCCTGATATAAGATTAACACAAAATAATAATGAAATTGCAAATATCTCTGTTGCAACATCTGAATCTTGGAAAGATAAAAATACAGGAGAAAGAAAAGAGCGTACTGAATGGCATAAAGTAGTTATATTTGTTCCTCAGCTAATAGAAGTAGTTAAGAAATATTGTAGAAAAGGAAGTAAAATATATATTGAAGGATCATTACAAACTAGAAAATGGGTTGATCAGAATGGTACTGATAAATATACCACTGAAATTGTAGTTCAATCTTACATGCATACTATTCTTTTTCTAGATAATATGGAAAGAGACAGTTACAATAGCAATAACAACAATAATAATAATCAGAATCGTATCTCTTCGTATACAGGTGATTTAGATAGTGATGTTCTTAATGATGAGATACCGTTTTAATATTATCTAATAAATATTAGAAATAAAAATTAGATAAGGTGACTTCCTTGTGCTATCTATATAGATATATAACAATATTTATTACTCTTTAATAAATATGTATCAATATAAATATAAGATTCTTACGTAATTGTATTAATAAAACAATTCCAAGAGAATTAAATATCATTAAATAATGGGATAAATAGTATTATTAAGTATTATTACTCTTTAATAAATATGTATCAATATAAATATAAGATTCTTACGTAATTGTATTAATAAAACAATTCCAAGAGAATTAAATATCATTAAATGATGGGATAAATAGTATTATTATTCTTTAATAAATATGTATCAATATAAATATAAGATTCTTACGTAATTGTATTAATAAAGCAATTCCAAGAGAATTAAATATCATTAAATGATGGGATAAATAGTATTATTATTCTTTAATAAATATGTATCAATATAAGATTCTTACGTAATTGTATTAATAAAGCAATTCCAAGAGAATTAAATATCACTAAATAATGGGATATAAACTCATAGCATGGCGGAAGAAAAGGGATTCGAACCCTTGTTACCATTACTGGTAAACACACTTTCCAGGCGTGCGCCTTAGACCACTCGGCCATCCTTCCTAAATTAATTCAGAAATATAATTTCACTGTATATTTTTTTTAGAGTAATTCTTAAATTACAGACAAGTAAAATAAAAAATACATAATTTTTCCTTTAGGAATGCAAAAAATATACTAGATAAAATAAGCATATCCGTGTTGAGATTATATCAATTTATGTTGATATACAAGTATTTTAATATTTATATAAAAAAATATTTTTGGGTGACTAATTTTACCAATCTAATTTCTTTTAGATAATTTATTCTCAAAAAAAATTAAAACCCTTTAAAATATAAAAATTTTTAAAATAAATCTAGTATTAATATCAATAAAAGATATTAGTTCAATAAAAAATATTAGTTTTTCTGTTAAGAAAGTGAATTTCACAGTGAGGTATGGAAGTTCGTAAAGCAGTAGATATTAAGAAAAATGCATAAAGTATATGCTTTATAATTCTAATATTAAATATGAAAATTAAAATAAATACATCTTATTCTTGTTTGAATAAAACATGTTTTAACCCATCAAAATTCTCTAAAACTTTTCCTGTTCCTAAAACTACAGAATTTAATGGATCAACTGCAACATTTACTTTTATTCCTATTTCTGTTTCTAGCTTTCTATCAATACCACAAAGAAGAGCACCGCCTCCTGTAACAGTTATTCCATACTTAAATACATCAGAAGATAATTCTGGTGGAGAGCATTCTAAGACTTTTTTTACAGTATTAATAATAGATGCTATCGGATCTTGTAAACTAGTTGCTATATCTCTTTGATTTAAATTAAAAGATTTAGGAATACCACGTAATAAATCTCTTCCTCCTACTTCAATTGTTTCATCATTTACTAATTCAGGATCAATATTACTAATACTTTTCTTTATCATTTCAGCAGTTACTTCACCAATAAGAATATTATAATTTTGCCTTATATAATTTATTATACACTCATCCATAAGATCACCACCAACTCTAGTTGATGTAGCTACTACAATACTACCAAGAGAAATAACACCAACTTCTGTTGTCCCACCACCTATATCTACAATCATTGATCCTACTGGCTCTGTTATTGGTAAATTAGCCCCTATTGCTGCTGCAATAGGTTCTTCTATTAAAAATACCTCTTTTGCTCCTGCACTTTCTACAGCATCATGAATAGCTCTTCTTTCTACTGGTGTTGATCCGTATGGTACACAAACAATAGCTATTGGTCTTAAAAAAAAACTACTCCCTATAACAGATTTAATAAAATATTTTATCATTTCTTCTGCTGCTTTGAAATCAGCTATTACACCATCTTTAAGTGGTCTAATAGCTGATATATCTCCAGGTGTTTTTCCAACCATCATTTTTGCTTGTTTTCCAAATGCATATGGGATCATATTTCCTTTATTATGTACTAAAGCTACAACAGATGGTTGATCAAGAACAACTCCTCGTTTTGAAGTATAAATTAAAGTATTTGCTGTACCTAAATCTATTGCTATATTTTGTGTGAAGTAATTAGCCATTTTTTTATAAAACTTGAACATTTATTTTTATAAGTGTAAACTCATTATTAAGATTAGATTTATTTGTGGTTATATTGGTTAAATATAAATTATGCAATACCATATCATTAAAATTTATTTTATATAAGTAAAATTTTATATAAATTCAATAAATACATAATTATATTAAATAATAACTAATTGAATTATAAATATTATGGTAAAAAGTAATAATTATGTTTTTAATAATCCATCAAATGTTAATCCAAGATTATTAAATAGTTGGTTAGTTAATGAAAAACTATCAATATATGTTAATCATAAAAATTTAGAGGCCGATAGTTCTATGTCGAAAATATGCCAAAATATGGTTGATAATTTTCGCTCATATGGATATCGTTTTGTTATTGATAAATTAAGAAATATTAATGATTGTGAGAAAATATTTAAAATTGAATTTAACAATGATAAATTTAAAAAAGAGAAATTTGTAGAATTAAAAAAGATTTCTGATGAGAAAAATTACGATTTATTTATAAATTGTGAAAATATTGATGTATACGCAAATGAAAACCCAATATCAAGAGTTTTAACTAATTTTGGTGCAGTACATCAATCTTCCATAATGGATATTTGTCAGTTTGCATATTATACATATTGTAATAAAATGGGTAGTAAGCTTGTAAACATACAACCTAATGAACGCTTATGGTGGCAAAAAAATTTAGAGATAAATCTCGGAAGTTATACTAATACTAGAATAAAAAATTGTAATTTTAATGAAAATAAATGGCCGCAACAACTTTTATATTATGTAAAAAATAAGAATATACAAGATAATAACATAGAAAATTTATCTAATTCAGCAAGAATTATATCATGTATAGAAAATTCTTCCATAAATTTAAAGAAATTAGATGAAAGATTAAAAATAGAGAATTTATTATTAAATACAGTAAATGATATTCCATTTAATACGTTTAATATGATTTTAAGTACAAATAATGTTACTTTTATAACTGATTTATTATTCGATTCATTAAGTTATTCAAACAATAATAATAAATTAGTTAATAAGAATAAAACTTCTAATCAAGATAATTATGATTCATTATCTAATGAGATAATAAATAATCTAATTGGAGATTGTATTATTAGCAAAAAAGTTTTTTTTGATAAAGAAAAATATACTGTTCTTTACAATTACTCAGATTTTATTATAGATAAACTAAAATTATTATCTGAATTCTTATTAAAAGAAACATTAATTTTAATTTATGATGATTTAAATAAAATAAATCTTGAATTATTTTATAAATCTTCTTTTTTTAAAAAAAGAATTCATATTATATCAAAAAAATCTGAAATTCATCCAGATATAGATATTAATAATATTCAATCTCCGGTTTTTTATCTTAGTAGTAAAGATACAGAAGTGTTAACTTGGTTGGTAAAAACATCATTAAAATATCAAAATACATTTGAAAATGATGTTTTTATAGTACTCATAGCAGAATCAGAATAAAATCTTTATTTAGTTGTAATAAAACAATAATTACACTGATTTTTCACTGAAATTATAAAATATTTATTCTATTTTTAAAAGATTGTATAAATTCTTATTCTTATATATTTATATATTGTTTATCAATTAAAGTTTGCACTTTGATAAAATATTTGTGTAATATTAATATATTAATAATTTTAATTGTTTATTACAATATAAATTGTGTTTTATAACAAAAATAGAATTTTGATTATTTTCTAGAGAAATATTATTTTTCCTCTTAATTTTTAAAATTAATTAAAAACAAACTAAATACATTATTTTAAAATATTGTTTTAAAACAGATACTTTTTACTGTATCAATTATATTTTCTATACTTGGAGTAGCTATTTTTTCTAAGTTATCTGCATAAGGCATTGGTACATCTTTGCCACAAACTCTTTGTGGTGGTGCATCCAAATCATCAAATGCCAACTCTATGACTTGAGATATAATTTCACTAGATATTCCAGAAAATGGCCATCCTTCTTCAACTACAACTAATCTATTTGTTTTTTTCACAGATGTAATAATAGTAAATATATCAATTGGTCGTATTGTTCTTAAATCTATAACATCTGCAGATATTTTATGTATATCTTCTAGTATCTCTGCAGCTTTTAAAGATAATTTTACAGATCTTGAAAATCCTACAATAGTTACATCTTTTCCTGTTTTTCTAAGTAAAGACTTCCCTATAGGTAATACTATATCGCTGAATGTAGATATAATACCATCATCTTTTTGATGTATTAACCTATATTTCTTGAGTTCTTCTTCGTTTTTAACAACACATTCATATGAATCTCCATATAATAATTCATGTTCTAAAAATATCACAGGATTTGGATCACGTATAGCAGATTTTAATAATCCTTTAGCATCAGAAGCATCATATGGAGATATTACTTTTAATCCAGGTATATGACCATACCAACTTGCATAACATTGTGAATGTTGCGCTGCTACTCTAGATGCTATACCATTTGGTCCACGAAAAACTATAGGACAATTAATTTTACCACCAGACATATAGTATATTTTAGCAGCAGAATTAATTATATGATCTATAGCTTGCATTGCAAAATTAAAAGTCATGAATTCTACTATTGGACGCAATCCAGCTAAAGCAGCACCAACAGCTAACCCAGCGAAACCGTGTTCTGTAATAGGTGTATCTACAACTCTTTGATTTCCAAATTCTTGCAATAAGCCTTTAGTAACTTTATAAGCACCATCATATTCTGCAACTTCTTCACCTATAACAAATACAGAAGAATCGATACGCATTTCTTCCGCTATTGCTTGACATAATGCTTCCCTAACTGTTATTTTTTCCATATTATTATTTTTTTTATGTGTTTTATTATTTTTATATTTAAATTTTTATATATTCTTTTTTAATTAAAAATTTATGTTATATAAAATGATTTAACAATATTCCCAATTCGATATCCAAAATATATTGCTGTATTTAAATCAATTTCATTTAAATCATCAACATTATACTCTGAACTACTCATCATACCCATCCATGATCCTAATCTATTTAAGATTGATTTTTTAGGTATTCCAGTAATCTCAGCATCATTATCTAATATTTCAAACATAGAAATAACATCTAAACCTGTCCAAATCATACCATGTTGCAAAGCAAAAATAGATATTTCATTTAATACAGATAATTTATCACCACTTAAATTTCCTGAATGAGTAAATCCTGCAGATATTTTATTTTTCCATAATCTTTGAATAAAAATTTGATCTGTGAATTCAAAAAATGATCTCATTTGGCTAGCACAACCACCAAAATATGTTGGACTTCCGAATATAATACCAGACATATTATTTGTTATGTCATGAATATAATTTTTTGCTTCATCTACAGTAAATAGATATGGTATTATATTAACTGTTTTTAATCCTTCAGAGATTTTTAACGCAATTTTTTTTAAATAATGCCGTCTAGATGGATGATTATAATATATAATTGCAACTTTTTTATGCAATTTTTGTGTTATTGTATCTAGTGAATCATCTAAATTATCACCAGAAAAAGAATCTAAATTATTACCAGAAAAAGAATCTAAATTATCATCAGAAAAAGAATCTAAATTATTACCAGAAAAAGAATCTAAATTATCATCAGAAAAAGAATCTAAATTATTACCATCAGAGTTAGATAAAAAATTAATACTATTATGATTTACAATTTTTTTTTTACAAAATACTCTATCATTTTTCATATTTTTTATAAAATTTTATATATTATAATATAACTTATTAATTAAATAAATTAATTACTATAAATGTGTTCATATAATAAATTTTCATTTGGAAGAGGGCTTTCTAAAGAAAATTTTTCAATATCATTTATTTTTTGTTTAATCTTTTTATCTATTTCTTTGAATATAATTTCATTTGCAATATTATTATTTAAAATATGTTTCTTAAGTGTTTGAATAGGATCTTTAGATTTAAAATGCTCAACTTCATCTTTTGTTCGATATTTCGCAGGATCAGACATAGAATGACCACGATAACGATATGTTATAATTTCGATCAATTGTGGACCAGAGCCATTTCTTATTTTATCAAGAGAGATTCTTATTGCATCATAGACTGTAAAAAAATCCATACCATCTACTGCAAAACCTGGTATTTCAAATGATATACCTCTATTAAAAAAACTGGTAGTTGATGAGCTTCTCTTAACAGATGTACCCATAGCATACCCATTATTTTCTATAATATATAATACTGGGAGATTCCATAGTTTAGCCATATTAAATGATTCATAGACTTGTCCTTGATTAGCTGCTCCATCACCCATTAATGTTATAGAAACACTATTATCTGATTTATATTTAGCAGCAAAACCTAAGCCTGTACCTATTGAGACTTGTGCTCCAACAATACCATGTCCGCCATAAAAATTATTTTTTATATCAAAAATATGCATAGAGCCACCTTTACCTAATGAAGTCCCATCAATACGTCCAGTTAGCTCAGCCATCACAGATTTTGGATCACAATCACAAGCTAAAATAAGCCCATGATCTCTATATGCTGTAATAATTTTATCATTAGCTGATTTAGCATACTTAATTCCACATGCAACAGCTTCTTGACCTATATATAAATGACAAAAACCTCCTATTTTACCTTGTCCATATAGTTCAGAAGCTTTCTCTTCAAAACGCCTTATAAAAAGCATAAATTCATAAGCTGATATTATATCATCATTTGATAATTTTGTATTTTGTATTGACATATATATACTTTATACATGAATATATTAGCATTATTGAGCTAACATATATATTATGTTTCAATGTCTATTTTGAATGGAATATAAAAAAAAATCAATTATTTATAATAGATATATATAATAAAAATTATATAAATTAAAAAAATACACTATAAAAATAATATAATAATATATATTACATTAGGTATGCAGATTTTTTATTAAAAACTTAATCAATTGAAATTAATAAAATAAAATAGTTTTTATTTTAATTTAAGATTAAGTTTTTTACTAATTTTATTAGTATTTTTTCTGAATTTTGATATTATATAATCTTTAGTTTATTAAAATATATTTTATTATTTTTTCATTAAAATTTTTAGTATTTTGATTTATATAATGAATATAAATAATTATTATCAATTTTAGCGATTAAAATATTATTCAATATTTAAAGTCAATTTATCATTAAAAACTTTACCACCATCATTATCTCTTTCGTCACGTGGAGAAACAGGATATGTATAATTAATATTACTATTTATAGTATTAGCTTTATCTAACTGATTGCTGCATCCAATCAATAAACCACAAATACAAAAAAATATAATAAATAATGGAATTTTAGTATTTAATAGTTTATGTAAAAATTTAATCATACTTAATTTTATTAATATTTTTATTTATATTATATAACAATTGTTTGATATCATATATCATATAATATTTGTCTATACAAATATAAAATATTATTATTATTATATGCTATATTTCTTAATTTTTATATAGAATCAGATATGTAATCTTTTTGTAATAAAATACAAAGTTCTTTATCTACTATACCTAATTTACTTCTATTAATAGGATAATATACACTTTTTTTTTCTTGTTTATGTAAATAATCATAATCTAAAAATGTAGAACATTTAATATTTTGTGAGCTATTTGAGATATCAAAAAATTTATTGTTATTTAACTGAATAGCTAAAATATCTGATGCATTAAAGTTCACAACATTTTCTATAACTCCAATTTGAGAATAATTTATATCACAATATACAGGAATTCCAATTAAATCTGCTCTGATAAAGTCATTTCCTAAATATTTTCTATCTATATAAAGTTTTTTATTTATTAATTTTTTTGCTGATACTAAATTATCTATATGTTTTATTTTAACTATAAATCCAAGATTTTTATAAATTCCTTCTTTTTCAAGAAAAAAAACCTTTTCTGATAAATCAATCACTTCATGTAAAAATATTGATTCTAATCTACTATTGAGATTATCAACAGGATTTTTTTGAAAAAGAAAATTATCTTCTAAATTCTTATTAAAAAAATTTATATTAGCTTTTTTATAATCTATTTCTTTTTCTAGAAAAGAAAATCTATCTATCTTTTTTATAAGATCTGAAAATATTCTTAATTTTACAGCTCCTTGTAAACAATGTGTGGTTGATATAATTCCAAAATTGATGTATCTTTTTCTATAATGAGTATTCCAAACCATTAGTTAAATTATGAATTTGTTAGAGTGATAATAATGCAGCATTTTAAGTACAATATTTGAAATATATAATCTATATATAAAATTTAATATCAAAAAGTTTTTTTAAGTAAAAAAATATATAATGATTCAATAATTAATCTTAATATATAATTATATATATGTATATAATATAAAATGAAATCAAATATAATCATAATAATGTATTAATTTATAAAAAATTATACAATAATTATTTTGAAGATTAAATTAAGTAAAAATATAAAAAATACTTTAAATAACTACTAATAATGAGGAATGATAATAATGAATATTACCATTTAATTTCGCAAAAACTTGAAGATGGGAGTTATTTTTCTGATGCGCAAAAATGGTTCGCTCAGAAATACTTATTTGTTTATACACAACATATTTTTTCCGTCATTCTTGTAATTGTTTTTATGATAAATTCTGCTTTGATTATTATTGCCTCTCAAATGAATTATGAGGTTAAAAAAATTCCATTTTCAATTTATGCTATTGATCCTATTACAAAATTCCCAAGGATATCAGCATTAAGTGATAAAGATGAAGACATGGTAGTATCTGTTGCACGTTATCTTATTTCTTATTATACCAAACTACGTGAAGAATATAATCCAATAATTAGTACTGATTCTAGTAGCTATAATACTTATCTTAATAAAGTACAAAAATTATCGTCTAGACAAGTTTATAATGATTTTTTAAATTTTATCGCCCCTAATAGCAATCCTGAAAGTCCTGTTTTACAATATCGTGATATTATCACAAGAAAAATTAGGATAAAAAAAGTGGAATTTTTACCTTATTTATTTAAACCAGATAGAGCAATTATTTACTACTTCACTGAAAATACATTAAATAATCAAATTGTTGATAGAAATGAATTTCAGGTAGAAATATTATTTGATATATCAATCAAGAGTAAAATGCATCAAGTTGAAATGTCTATTCTAAGATATCAATATATTAAAGATTAAATAGTGTATGTAAATACAATATGTAAGTATAATTTTTAATTGATAAAACAAATTAATATTATAATAGTTTAAAATCTTTATAAATTGTAATAATTATTTTTAAACTTACATTTAATTAATTTTCTAAAAAAATTTTATTATTAATATTATTATAATTAATTTAATTTTTTAAACTTTTATAAAAAGATATTAATTCATAGAAATTCTTGAAAATAAATCCAGTTTTTCCATGAAAATTGCTATTTAAATAATTAGTATCACCAACTAAAATACCTGCACATTTAGAATTATTAGCACACTCTATATCAACTGAGCTATCTCCTATAAACCATATACAATCATCATATTCTGATTCTGGAATAAGATGAGGAGAAAATGCTCTATAGGCTGCTTCTGGATTTGGTTTACTGTTGTTTCCTGAAGAAATTACATTATAAAATTTATCATATATACTAAAATGTTTTACCTCTTCATGTAAAAATTCCTCTTCTTTATTACTTACTATTGCCATTGGAATTTTATCTTCTGATAATAAATTTATAAATTCCAGTGCTCCTTCAATCAATTTCATCATTTGAAAGCGATTTTTCTTCATAATTCTAACATAATGCTTCCATGCTTCTTGCCATTTATCTTCGAATAGCTCAGGAAATGCTTCAACTACAGGACGATTAAATGAATGAGAAAATAATTCACTTTTTTTTATTTTTTCATGAGGAAAACCAATTTCATCAGCAAGATCAATAATTGTTTTACGTAATACATGTCTACTTTGTACTATTGTATTATCCCAATCTAATATGATAGATTTAGGATTTTTTATTTGATGTAGTGGTAATATTTTCATTTATTTTTGTTGATATATTATTTTTCAATAATTTATATTTTATCAGTTTTTTTATTAATTTTTATATTAAATAAGGAACTTTAATAAAATTCTATGATATATTTTTGCTAAATAGAGTATTTGCAAAATGGTAATTAAATTCAGCTCCCCATATAAAAGTAATAGCACAAAAATAAAAGAATAACAAAGCTATTACTATCCCTCCTATACTGCCATAAATAAGATTAATTTGTGGCATAGTTTCAATATAAAACATAAATATTTTCTTAAAAATAGAAAAAAATACTATAACTAAAATTGTCCCTGGTAATCCAACATAGAAAGATTGTTTAATGCTTGAAAAATACATATATGATGCATTAACTATTATTCCCCAAGTTAATAACTTAAATATATTACTATATAAATTTGTTTCTGTGAGATAATTTAGTATTTTTATGTAATATAAAATATTAGTAGGAGTTATATTAAATACAAAAAAAGATAATACGTGTGGTAAAATTGAAAAAATAATCATTACTATTAATATTATTAGTACAACTAATAAAAATTTCGATATACTTAATAATCTACCTAAAATATATGAAGGTGATTTTTTTATTCTATATGCACGGTTTAAAATAGTTCTTAAAGCTTCAAATATCGAAGACGATGACCATATCATACTAACTACTGCTACAGTCATGAGAACAGAAGGAGGTGTGCTTGTAATTTCTATCATACGTGGTAATAAAGCATCTATAAAGTGAGAAAATTCACTTTGTATGATAATTTTTTTGAAATATACTGAAATATTTAAATTAAGATGATGATTAACATATATCTTTCCTATCAACCCAGCTACTGCTGTAACAAACATAATAAATGGAAAAAGAGATATAATACATAAGAAAGATATGTATCCGGCATGTTCTATGCCATCATGTTTGATTGTATCTTTAATTGATTTAATAAATATTTGATAAAAAGTATTTATTAAGAATAATGTTTTTTTATTTAGATTATCAATAATAAAATTAAATTTCATTTACTTATATTATTTATTTTTAATTTATTTGTATCATTTATTATATATAAAAATATAATTTTTATTATTTTTTATTATTTTTAACAATATTTTATGATTATATATTTTATAATATTAGCTTTATAAAACTAACTGCAAATAAATTTAATTGATTATATGCCATTTATCTGTATAATTTGAATTTTAATAATAAATATTAAAAAAATTAATATAACTTTATTTATTATATCATAAAGTCAATAATAATTTTTAACAATATATTTAAAAATGGATTTAAAAATTACTTATAGTAATAATTATAATTTTTATTAATTTTCATATATAATGAATATTATAACTATAGATGGACCTGCAGCAGCAGGAAAAGGAACAATAGCATTAAGTCTATCTCATTTGATAAATTTTTATTATTTTAATACTGGTAATATTTTTCGCTATATAGCTAAAACTATTATAGATGAAGGTTTAATGTATGAGTTTTTAATAAACAAAAATCATTTTAATCTCAATAAAATTAATCAAAATGTAGTTTTTTTAAAAGAAATTCCTGATCTTGTTGAAAAATCTATATTAATAGATGAAAAATTGCTTCGTACACAAGAAATAAGTGATTCTTCTTCTATTATAGCTGAGATCCCACAGGTAAGAGAAATTTTAAACAAAGCTATGCGCAAATTTATATATGATATGCTAGGAAGTAATAAAGTAGTTGGTTGTATTGTTGATGGCAGAGACACAGGAAGTGTACTTTTTCCTAATGCTGGATGTAAAATTTTTATTACAGCTGAAAGAAGTGTTAGAACTCAAAGAAGATTTGAACAAATTAGATCAACTTTCACAGAAGATTTCCAAGAAGAAATAAAGAAAAAAAGAGTTCATGATAGTTTGGTTTTACGCGATAGCAGAGATGGTTCAAGAAAGAGAGATCCAATGATTATAGTTAAAGATACAATTGTTATAGATACTAGTAAAATATCACAAGAAGAAACAATTGAGCAAATTCTTGCAATTATAAGAATAAAATTACCTGATTTATCTAAAGATTATAGAAAAACAGTAAATTTTATTTAATTATTTAATTTCTTATTATTAATCAATGTTAAACATTATAGTTTAAATTAGAAACAATTATTTAATTGAGAATTTTAGAAAGACAGTAAATAATTACCTGATTTATCTAAAGATTATAGAAAAACAGTAAATTTTATTTAATTATTTAATTTCTTATTATTAATCAATGTTAAACATTATAGTTTAAATTAGAAACAATTAATTTAATTGAGAAAACAAATCCTGATTTATTAATTTGTAGCAGGAGTGGGATTCGAACCCACGACCTACGGGTTATGATTCCGACGCTCTAACCACCTGAGCTATCCTGCCATGAAACCACTATAAATCATTTTTTTGTTTTACGCAAATAATTTTATAATATTTTAAGTTATTTTCATAAAATAACTTATCGATAAAACATTATAATTTATTATTATTTTAGAATAAGATATTAAAACCATATTAAATTCATCATCATATTAATAATAAATATGATAATAAAAATTAGTCGAATTTATTTTTTTATATAAAAAACTTGTTGCAAGAATTTAGTATATAGAAAAAGAAAACCATGATATTAGTCATGGTGACCCCTACGGGATTTGAACCCGTGTTACCACCGTGAAAGGGTGATGTCCTAGGCCTCTAGACGAAGGGGCCAACTATAGGAAGGCCTATTTTTATTATCATAAATAAATTATATTAATAAAGCAACATTTTTTTTATTTGATTCTATATTTTTTATATAAATTAATTTATATTAATAACTTCCACTTTTATATTGAATGTATATTATTATATTTTTTATCTTTTAAGATAACTAAAGTCATTTTAATGCATTTTATGTAGTACAGATATGATATAAAATGAAAATAACAAAAATAATATTAGTATTGATACATAATCTAAAAACATATAAATAAACACTTGACTGACCATCATAATGCGTAATTAATTATTAAATATCAATAATGATTTTATTTACTGTTTTAGATGCATATAAAGCGATAAATACAAATCAATATTAGCTTAATTTATATTATTCTATATAATAAATTTTAATTGTTATTGAATAAAAACAGAAAGTTGTAAATAGTGTAAAAATTACTGAAAATTCAATAAAATATAAAATAAATATCGAATATACAAAATATTAAATCAATATAACTATTTATTTTTTTATTTAAATTATTTTAAAAATGTCAATAAAAATAATGATGCCAGCACTTTCACCAACCATGACTGAGGCTAGCATAGTCAAATGGACAGTTAAAGAAGGTGATATCATTCAACCAGGCATGATAATAGCAGAAATAGAAACAGATAAAGCTATAATGGAATTTGAATCTACATATGAAGGGGAAGTTTATAAAATTTTATTTCCATCTGGGAGTGGTCATATTAAAGTAGGTGAAGTTATAGCAATTCTTAAAGAAGAAGATGATACAGAAGATGATTTATTGCCATATATACCAAATGCTGTAAAACAAGAATCAAACTCTATGAATCATAATAATTTTGATGAATTAAATAATAATTATATAAAAAATGATTTAATTAGTAATAATTCTCAAGAAAATAAAGATATAAATAGATTAAATATTTTGATTGATAGTAATCAATTACTTTCTGATCAAAAAAGAATAATAGCGAGCCCATTAGCTAAAAAAATCGCACTACAGCATAATATAGATATAAGTAAAATTAGTGGTAGTGGTCCAAATTCAAGAATTATAAAGGATGATGTGATCAGAAAGATCAATAATAAATCAGATAGTACATCTGATAATATATTTATAGAATCATGTAAAATAAAAGAACAAGATCGATTGTTAGAAATTGAAAATTCAAAACTTAATTTAGATAATGCAAATATTTCTATAAAAAATACAAATACTCTAACAAATAAATCTATATCTCAATTTATACCAGAGAAAAATAATTTTTATGAAGAATTACCAATTTCTGGTATGCGTAAAACAATTGCTTCAAGATTAACTGAATCAAAAAGAAATATTCCACATTTTTATTTAACTGTGAGTTGTAATGTAGATAGTTTAATAAAATTGCGAGAAGAAGTGAATATTTCTATAGGAAATATGATTAAGAATAATAGAATAAATTTAGAAAATAATAGAAATAATAATCAAAATATTAAAATATCAATTAATGATTTTATCATAAAAGCTATTGCAAAATCTTCTGATCTTATTCCAGAAACAAAGACTATATGGGTTGATGATGATAAAATGATGAGATTTACGGATGGTATTGATATTGCAGTAGCAGTGTCAATTCCAAATGGCTTAGTTACTCCTATAGTTCGAAAAGCAAATCAAAAGAGTATATTGAATATATCTACTGAGGTCAAAGAATTAGCTGAAAAAGCGAAAATTGGTAGATTACATCTTCAAGATCTTACAGGTGGAGCAATAACTATATCAAATTTAGGAATGTATGGTATAGATCAATTCTCAGCTATCATAAATCCACCTCATTCATCAATTATATCGATTGGAAGTATAAAAAAACAACCTGTTGTAATTAATGATGATATTATAATTTGTTCAATTATGAATATAACTATATCTTGTGATCACAGAGTTATTGATGGCACTATAGCAGCAAAATTTATTAATTATATAAAAGATATGATAGAAAATCCTATTGAATTACTTATTTAAATATTGATTTATGAAAAAATCTATTTTTAATAAATAAAAAAAATAATTTATAAATAAAAAAAATATAATATTTTTTATAAAAATACTAAAAAATTATGATATCTACATCAAATCAAAATAATTCTCAATTCTTTGATTTAATTATTATAGGATCTGGTCCTGGAGGATATGTTGCTGCTGTTAGAGCAGCTCAGTTAGGTTTTTCAGTAGCAATTATAGAAAGAGAGAATTTAGGTGGAATATGTTTAAATTGGGGTTGTATTCCCACAAAAGCGTTATTACGTAGTGCTGAATTATATCATAAAATGAAAAACTCAGCAGAATACGGAATAAAATGTTCGGATATTGAATTTGATATATCTAAAATTGTTGAGCGTTCTAGAAATATATCAAGTCAACTTAATCAAGGGATACAAACTCTTATGAAAAAAAATAAAGTTACAATAATTAATGGAGAGGTAATAAAAATTACTAAATCAAATAATTATAATAATAATTTATGTTCAGAGAAGAAATTTTCAGAGAAAAATGATTATAATTTATTAAAGTATCAAATTGATGTTAACAAAAAAAATATTGAATTCACACAACAGGAGTATAAATCAACTTATGAAGCAAAATATATTATTATTGCAACTGGAGCAAAACCACGCGAGTTACCAAATTTAAGAATAGATAATAATAGAGTATGGAATTATCGTGATGCAATGACACCTAAGAGGCTACCAAAATCTATTGCTATAGTTGGGAGTGGTGCTATTGGTGTTGAATTTGCATGTTTTTACGCAATGTTAGATGTTGATGTTAGTATCATAGAGATTTCAGATAGAATTTTAATAAATGAAGATAAAGAAATAAGTTCTATTGCAATGAAATCTTTTATACAAAATGGTATTAAAATATATACTAATTCAACAATTAATGAAGTTACAGATAATACTTTAGTAATAAATACTATAAAAAATGGAAAGAATGAAAAAAATGAAAAGAATGAAAAAAATGAAAAGAATGGAAAGAATGATGAAATTATTAGGACTACTATAGAATGCGAACATATAATATCTGCAGTTGGAATTACACCAAATTCATTAGATTTAGGTCTACAAAATATAGGAATAAAATTAGATAAAAATAATTATATAAATATAAATGAAAAATGTATGACATCTGCAGATAATGTATATGCTATAGGAGATGTAGCTGGACCACCTTGTTTAGCTCATAAAGCAAGCCATCAAGCTATACATTGTATAGATAATATAGGTTATATAGAAGGATTAGTTAAATCTCCACCACATTCTATTAATATGAAAAATATTCCAGCATGTACATATACAACTCCACAAATTGCAAGCATAGGACATACAGAAGATTCAGCTATTGAAGCAGGTTATAAAATAAATGTTGGACGTTTTCCATCTTATGCAAATGGAAAAGCACTAACAATGGGAGGAAAATCTGCAATTTCTGGTATGAGCAAAATGATATTTTGTAAAGATACAGGAGAAATACTTGGTGCTCATATGATTGGTGAAGAAGTTACAGAAATCATTCATAGTATATCTATTGCTATGAATTCAGAGCTAATATCTGATGATTTAATCTCAAGTATATTCCCGCATCCAACAATATCTGAAATGCTACCAGAAGCAAGTATGGCAGCATATTCAAGATCCATACATTTATAATAAAATAAATTATAAATAGAAATATTTATCTTATAAGATAAGTATTTTGCAAATACTGTAATTTTATTATAAAATTATTGTAAAAAATTATTTTTTAGTGAAAAAACTATATCTCTATATTTATTATATATTTAAATATTAAATCTACTAAAAATATCTAAAACAACTATAATATTTATTATATAACAATTATATATATTTCTCTTAAATATTAGAGCATAACATTAATTTATCGTTATAATTTTATTAATATATTATAAAATTTCTAAATTATGAATAAAAAGACTTATTTTGTAAGATAAGTGTAAATACACTTACAGTTAATATAAGTATTTTATAAATATTATAAATATTTTATTATAATCAAATTATTTTTTAGTGAAAAAACTATATCTCTATATTTATTATATAAATAAATATTAAATCTACTAAAAATATCTAAAATAACTATAATATTTATTATATAACAATTATATATATATTCTCTTAAATATTAGAGCATAACATTAATTTATCGTTATAATTTTATTAATATAAATATGTATTAAAAATTATATTAAATATTAATTATTATAACCAATATTTCTGATATTATGGAACATCAGATAAATGAGAGTATGCTTTATTTGCTTCAACCATTTTTTTTACTTCTTCTGCTTTTTTTAATGCACCACTAGAAGGATCTCCTTTATGAGCCAAAGAGAATTCCAGAATTAATCCTTCTATCATTGTTTTTCCAGATTGACTTTTCTTACGTGCAAAACTAACAATCCATTTCATTGCAAGAGACATACCTCTTTCAGGTCGTATACTTGTTGGTACTTGATATGTAGCACCGCTAAAACGACGAGATTTGAGGATTACAACTGGAGCAATTCTATTTAAAACATCGTAAAAAATATCAATTACATTAGATTTTAAATCTTCCGCAACTTTTTCAAGAGCGCTATAAACTATATTTTCAGCTATAGTTTTTTTTCCATCCCACATAACATAATTTATAAACTTCCCTAAATTAGCATCACCATAGGCATGATCAGCAAAGTGTTTTTTATGACCCTGTTGATATTTTAACAAATCACTTCTTGTTCTCTTTTTTCTAGACATATTTAAAAAATAATTTTGATTTTTTGTTTTTAATAATTATTACTAATTTAATATATTAATTATATACTAATTGCTATTATTTTATATCAATTTAATAAAGGAATTTTATCATATTTTTAAATTTTAATATTTAAAAAGAATTCTTTATCTTATTTAGCAAATTTTATTATAAGTCATAAAATTTAATAGAAATTAGTATAATAAATTAAATTATGATATTTAAGATTAGTTTTATTCAGCTTTTTTATTATTTTTAACTTTTTGGACGTTTTACCCCATAGAGAGATCTTCTTTTTGCACGTTTTTTAACTCCTTGAGTATCTAGCACACCTCTAACAATATGATAACGGACCCCAGGAAGATCTTTTACTCTTCCTCCGCGTATAAGAACTACTGAGTGTTCTTGAAGATTATGGCCTTCTCCAGGAATATATGCTATAACTTCATATCCGTTACTAAGTCTAACTCTTGCAACTTTACGAAGTGCTGAATTAGGTTTCTTAGGTGATGTGACATAAACCTTCGTACAAACGCCTCGTTTAAAAGGACATGATTGCAGTGCTGGTGATTTTGTTTTAAACTTTTTATCTGTTCTAGGATTTCTTATTAGCTGATTAATTGTTGTCATATTATAAATTTATAAGTCATTTTTATACATCATTTTACAAATTATCTAGTAATTAATAAGTCATTTAATAAAATTTAAATGGACTGTAGTTATAGATTATACAAAATTTTTTATTATATAAGAATTTTTTATGATATATAACGGATTTTGAATATTATAAAATTATACCTTATTAGCGTCAAGTATTTTTTATTAAAAATAAAATTATATAGAATATTTTACTTATCGATATTTGACATAGTTAAATCAAGATCTAGTCCTGAATGTAATGTTCTAACAGCAATTTCACTATTAAATGCATCTATTAGTAAAATAATTTTGGTTTCTGATGTTGTAAAACTGTTAATTTTTATATTATTCTCATTAAGAATAAGAAAGATTTTAGAAATAATGCTTAAATTATTCCCAATTCCAATTCCTATAATAGATATTGATGCAATATTTTTTAATATAATTATTTCATCATAATATTTATTTTTCATTGATTCTAGTACTGATTGTATACGTAAAAGATGATCATTATCAAAGATTAATGTAAAATCGCTTTTATGAGATGTAGAATTTTCTTGATGAAAAATATGATCTATAACAATATTACATTCATTGATATTTTCTATAATTTTTGTAAGAATATTTGTTTTATTTTTTATATTAATATTACATAATGTAATTTTTGTTAAATTATTATCACTAATCACAGCAGTTATACTATTTGTTTCCATATAATTTCTTTTTAAAACGAGTGTTGTACCAGAATTTAAGTTATTTTTTATAAAAGTTGATAATATACGTACATCTATTCTATAACGCATTGCTATTGCTGCAGCTCTTGGATGAAGTACTTTTGCGCCTGATGATGCCATTTCTAGTATCTCGCTATATGATAAATACTCTAATCTACGAGCTCTAGATACAATTCTAGGATCTGCAGTATATACACCATCAACATCGGTATATATTTCACATTTAGCTTGTAATGCACCAGCAATAGTTACAGCAGTTGTATCTGATCCACCACGACCTAAAGTAGTAATTCTACCATTACAAATTCCTTGAAATCCTGCAATAACTGGGATTTCATTATTTTCTAATGAATTTTTTATATTTTCTAATTTTATATCAATTATTTTACCTTCTGAAAAAGAATTATCTGTAATGATAGGCAATTGCCATCCTAAATATGATTTAGCTTTTAATCCATTTTTTCTTAATGCTAAAGATAATAATCCTATGCTAATTTGTTCTCCAGCAGATAGAATTGTATCTAATTCTGATAATTCTTCTATACTCTTTGGATGTGTAATTTCTAAAGCCTTTGCTAATAATTTATCTGTTGTATTTCCTATAGCTGATACAACAACTAAAATAATGTTATCTTTTGCAGAATCAGCAATAATTTCTGCTACTTGTTTTATTTTATCTATACTACCTACAGAAGTTCCACCAAATTTCTGAATAATAATTTTTTTTGACATAGTATAAAATTAATAACTAAAAATAAATTTTAATTAATTATTTAATATCATATATTATTGTTATTGGCATGTTTTCTAGGTATCTATTTATTAAAAAAGATTTAACTATAAAAAGATTAAAAATTAAAAAAGATTTAACTATAAAAGCTTTATATAATATTTTTTTATATTAATAATTTTATTAAAATATTAGATTTATATATTATATTAATATATTAATATATTAAATTTTTTTATTATAAATAATTTTATATATTTGTAGAAAATTTATTGAATTTTTTAATTAAATTATCAATTCTCTTATTAATTTGTTTAAATCCATGAAATTTAAATATTTCTATTAAATCATTTCCATTATTTGGAAATCCACACCATAACCAATCATCTAATGAATTTTCTATATCTACATTATAATATAGAGAAGATAATTTATATGATAAATCAACATTTTTTTTAGATTTTTCTAATAATTCTCTGATTCTTATTGGTGTTATATTATCTATATTATCATATATTTCTTTAACTGATAGATATTTTTCAAGAAGTTTCTGAGCATTTTTAGGTCCTATTCCTTTTGCTCCTGGAATATTATCAGTAGCATCACCCATCAAAGCTAAATAATCAGCAAGTTGTGATGGTTTTATACCAAATTTTTTCATTACTCCTTCTTGGTCTATTATAATATCTTTAAATGGATCAAAACATTTTACTGTCTCATTTACTAATTGTAAAAGATCTTTATCGCCACTTACTACAAATGTTTCTATTTTATTTTTTTTAGCAATATTTGCACATGTTGCAATACAATCATCAGCTTCATATTTTTCATTCTTTACCATTGCTATTCCAAATGCATTTATTATACTGATAATTCCAGGGAATTGGTTTATAATTTCATTTGGACATGGTTGTCTATTTGCTTTATATTCTGAGAACATTTCATGTCGTATTGTTTTTTTTCCACCAATATCAAGTGCCATAACAATATAATTAGTTTGATTTATATCAAAGGATGATAAAAATCTAATTATATTATGAATAAATCCGTATGTAGCGCCAATTGCCATACCATTTTTATTAATTAAAGTTGGATATGCATAATGTGATCTAAAAATCAAAGCACTTGTATCTATAATGAATAATTTTTTATTAATTTGATGATTTATATCATTTATTGTAGAATTTATTATACTATTTTCCATACTATCTATATTGTGTTTTATATTATTTTATCTAATATATATATTAATTATATTGAAAATTTAATAAAATATTAATTTTAATTGAAATTTTTAATTATTATCGATAATTTTAATCTGTTAATAAAATTTTAATAAAGTTTTAAGTATTTCTTAATACTGCTTTATAATTATTAAAGTCCGGAAGCTAGTATATGTTATATAGTATATTTATATAGTATATCTAATAGTATTATTAAAATTATTTTTCAGTGAGATATTATTTATACTACTTTTTAGATTTTACTTTTTAGATTTAAGATATCCATTTATAAATTGTGTTGCAGATAGTATTTTTCCACCCTCTATTTGTAATTCTATTATTTCAATAATTTCTCCAAATGCACAACATAATAAACCTCTTTCTTTCGTTTTTAAAGAGAAAAAATTAAACATATTAGAAAAAATATTAGAAAAATAATTGTTATTGTAATAATTTAAATTTATATCATCATCAGATGAACAAATTATAAAAATACGATTATTATGACTAAATATAGGTGCAGATAGTACTAAATTATCTTGTATAATTTTATTATCATCTTTTTTTTGATCAATTTTGATGTTATGTTGATTTTCCGCGGATATTAAAAAATCGAAAAAAATATTATTTAAACTTGTTTCATCTAAAAAAAATAAATTATTTTGATTAAAATTTATATTATTATTTTCTTTGAGTGAAAAATAATGACTTCTTAATAGCTTTAATCTTTTATTTCTAAATAAACAATATGCTCCGGGATTTGGTGATAAGGCTTTAATTTTATAATGAATATTTCTTCCACTTTCTTTAAAATTAATTACTTCGTCATCTTTAGTAATTTTAGATGCATAACAAGATCCTTCATTTGATTGTATAGATGATAAAATTATACCATTATATAAAATAATATCTTCAATAACAGATAACATCATTTTTGCTCCAATTTCTGCAATATCTTTACTAATTTCACCAAAAACCTTTGTATTATCTAAATTATAATTCTCTCTTTTTATGACAGGACCTGTATCACATCCCTTATCCATTATCATAACACAAATATCAGTCATATTATCCCCAGCCATAATTGCTCTTTGTATTGGAGCTGCTCCTCTCCATCTAGGTAAAGAAGATGGATGAAGATTAATACAATAATATTTTGGGACAGATAAAAGATTTTCTGGTAAAATTAATCCGTAAGATACAACAACTATCAAATCAGGACAAATAGATCGAATATGATTAATTACATCTTCAGTTATACGTAATGGAGTTTTAATATTTATATTATTTGCAATACCAAATTCATATACACTTGATATCGTTTGGTTTAAATTTTTTTTTTGCTCAAGAGAAAATTTATTATTTCCTATTTTATTTCCTATTTTATTTCCTATTTCTTTTTTACCAGGAATAGCAGTATATATCTCACATATATCAATTTTTGAATTATTTTCTAATAAAGTATATAAAGTAGGTAAGGCAAATTCTCCAGTTCCCATAAAAACTATTTTAATTTTATGATAAAAACTAGAATTTTTTATAAAATCACTCATAGATTATTAATTTTATTATGATTATTAATTTTTATGTATAAAAATTTTAATTATTACTATTGTAAATACTTTATTGAGATTATTTAATTTACAATGTATGATAGACTTAATTTATTCTGTTAATAAATAGAAAGTTAAGATCTCTTTTGGTAAAATCAATCGTAAAATGTTTATCATTTGTTATTGAGAATAATATACAAAATCTGAAATATATATTTAAAAATCTATTTATTTAATTTGTTAATAACTCTTTATTTTTTTCTACTGATACATGGCTGAAAATAATAATAAAAAAGATCCCGGACTAGAAGATGTAGACTGGTGGTTTGATATAGAAAAAGATTCTGAAGATGTTTCTTCGAAAAAAAAAGAAGCAGAAGATCTTTTTTGGAAACATTTTGGAGGTCCTAATAATAAAGATAATGATAAGGCAAAAAATGTAGAAAATAAAGAAGAAAGTGAATCTAAATCTACAGAAAATAATAAAGATTTAAAAGAATATGAGAGTTTATTTGAAAAAACGCCAGAAAATAATAATAATCAGTCAACATCTTCTTCAAATAATTCATTAAATGATAATAAATCAAAAGAAATAGATTCTGCAACTTGGGATGTTGTTGAAGACATAAAAAAACCAAGTATTGTTACATCATCTAATAATCTAATATCAGATAAAAAGACAAAAAATAATTTAATATTAAATTTTTTTAAAAAACTTTTTTCTAGAAAAAAATCTAATCATATAAATAATGATAATTCTGATAAAAAAGAACCAATAAATAAAAAACTTTTAGTTTCGTTATCATTAAGTGTTATAATTTTAGGTATCACATCAGGATACTTAGGATATAAACAGTTTAATAATAATAAATCATGCTTTGGATCTAAATATGTACTTGCACAAATACATACAGGAGATAGTCTAATTCTTAATATCAATGATGAAAATGAATCAAAACAAATAATTGAAAATGGTTATACAGATAGTAATATTAGTCAGTTACTATATCAATTCCTTAAACCTGGAGAAACTTCCATAGAAGTTGGTAGTGGATATGGATATTATACTATATACATGTCAAGAATAGTTGGTAGTAATGGAAAAGTATATAGTATAGAAGCAGATAGAGAGACTTGCTCCTTACTTAAAAAATCACTCTCTATTAATAATATAAAAAATGTATATCTTTTCAATTCTATAATTTTTTCAACAACAGCTGAAGCTAGTGTTGCAAATATTGGAGAAACAAAAAATCTTAAGATAAAACTTGAAAATAGAACAAATAATATGGCACTAGAAACAGTTACATCTTTAGATACAATTATTCCTGATGCTAAAGATATTTCTGTTTTGATTATAAATTCAAAAGGAAACGAAGCAAATATAATATATGGCGCTAATAAGATATTAATGAATTCTCCAAAAATAAAAATTATTACAACTTGGAATACAAATATAGCTAAAAATAATATTAATATTGAAGATTTTTTTTATCAACTTTCAAGAAGTGGGTTTCATATATGGACTGTTGATAATAAAAATCATCGTCTTAATCAAATTAAAAATGTTAAAGATATTATGGATTCTAATGTAAAATATTTAATAATCACAAGACAAATATAAATATATTAATTTTTAGAAAATAAATATTAATCTTGAGGTATATCTTGTAATATACAATTTCCGTAAATATTCTTTACATCCTCATTATCTTCTAAAATAGAAAAAACTTTAAAAATAAGAAAAATATAAAAACTTTAGAAATAAGAAAAATATAAATATATTTTAGAAAATAAATATTAATCTTGAGGTATATCTTGTAATGTACAATTTCCGTAAATATTCTTTACATCCTCATTATCTTCTAAAATAGAAAAAACTTTAAAAATAAGAAAAATATAAAAACTTTAGAAATAAGACAAATATAAATATATTAATTTTTAGAAAATAAATATTAATCTTGAGGTATATCTTGTAATGTACAATTTCCATAAATATTCTTTACATCCTCATTATCTTCTAAAATAGAAAAAAACTTTAAAACCTTATGTGTTTCCTCTAAGTCTAAAATTTTAGGATTTAATGGAAGCCACGTCAATGTTGATGATTCAGGTTCTCCAAATCTCTCTTCTAATGAATCTTTAATTTTATGGAAATCATGAACAGTTGTTATAATGTGACATGTATCTTTATCAAAAATACAATCTTCTGATTGATATTCAATTGCTGCATTCATTATTAAATCTTTATCAAAATTATTCTTTTTTATATTATAAATAATTTCTCCAGCATGCTTAAATAAATAATTTACACTACCATTTTCACCTAAATTTCCACCATATTTAGTAAATATAGATCTAATTTCACCTGCAGTACGATTTCTATTATTAGTTTGAGCTTCAATAATAAATGCAATGCCACATGTTCCATATCCTTCATATACTATTTCATCATAGTTGCTATCTATCTCATTAGAACTAGCTTTTTTTATTGCGGCATCAATTCTATCATTAGGTAAGTTAATTTTACGCGCTTCTAATATTGCTGTGCGAAGACGATTATTCAGTTTTGGATCAGGTAATCCACTTTTAGCTGCAATTATTATTTCTTTTACTGCTTTTGTGAAAATTTGTGCTTTTTTTCCATCTTGTGCTTCTTTGCGATGTTTTATATTAGCATATTTAGAATGTCCTGCCATATTTTTATTAATTGAAGAGTGTTAAATATTTTGAAAAAGATTCTTAAAAAAATATAAAAGTTATTTAAATCATTAAATAAAATTATAAAATAAATAAAAATACTAATTAATAATAATTACTGTATATCATTACATAATCTTATATAAATACCATATTAAAAGATTTTTTGATCAAAACAAAAAATGATTATATTTACATTCATGTATTATAATTTATATAACAGGATTATGTAATAAATTTATTTTGTTTATGATTAACAACAATCAAGATAATTACATAAATTATTAATTGTGAAAAGTCTTTTTGTAAAAAATATAACTTTTTAAGATTTTACCTTTATATAGTATTTAAGATCGGAATCTTTACAAGGATTTATTTATCTAATAGAATTATAATGTTTTAATATTTTTGTAGAAAAGTTATTTATATTACTTATTAAATCTACTGTTTTTATTATATTCTTTGTTATATTAGTTTATAATTAATATTATATATTATGATTTTTTTAATAAAATCCTGGTTTCTATCATTTTTTACATAGCATTTTTTATTTTTTTTAAATAAGCGTTTATTTTTAACTAATATCTAATTTATGCATAATAAAGATAATGATATTTCTATTCTTGAACATAAAGGTCATAGAGAACGCTTAAAAGAAAGATTTAGAAAATCAAAAGGAAAGGGTTTTTCCGATTATGAAATTCTTGAACTTGCACTTTTTTATGTTATTGCAAGGCGTGATACAAAAATATTATCTAAACTTCTTTTAAAAAGATTTAATAGTTTGAGTGGAGTTTTCTTTGCTGAAAGATCAGAATTGTCGACTGTAAATGGTATAGGTGAGGCTACAATTGACTATTTACATTTAATAGCTGATATTGTAATTCGTGTTTGTTTACCTATAGAAACTGAAAAAATTAATATATTAAGCGATTGGGTAACTGTACTTCGTTATTGTCAGCTCACAATGGGATCAAAAACCCGAGAAGTATTTAGAGTTCTTTTTCTAAATAAAAAAAATACACTTATTGCTGATGAATTTTTTGATATAGGAACAGTAGATAGAATTACAATATATCCTCGTGAGATAGCACGATATTCTCTTATTCATGGTGCTATTGCTATTATAATGGTTCATAATCATCCCAGTGGAGACTCATCTCCTTCAAAAGAGGATGTAATTATGACTCAAAAAGTAGTTGATGCTTTAGCATCTATAAACGTAGTAGTTCATGATCATATTATAGTGTCTAAAAATAGTCATTTTTCTTTTCGTTCAGCCAATTTGATATAATTATTATTAATTTTTATATTATTTTATTATTTTATATAAAAATATATAATATTTTATTTTAATGAATATAAATTAAAATTATAAACTATTTTATTAATATATATATTAATTATTCACTAATCTTTTTATTTGTTTTTTCAATAAGGCAATATTATATAAGATAATAGATCTTGTTTCTTCACAAAATTCATAATCTTCAACAGTAAATAAACAATCTGAAAATAAGCTTTTTGTATTACTATTCTCTGAATAATAATAATTATTATTTTGATTATAGTTAGTTAATTGATTTATACATACCTTTTCTATTTCAGTTTCTAATTCATATATTGCATTATCAATAATAGTTTTAGTACCAAGATCACATTTTGGAGAATTACTAAATTTTTCAAATATTTTTATTCCTATATCAATATTTAATTCTTTTCTTATAAGAAAATATTTTTTTATAACTATATTTATATCTAATTTAGTTATATTTGCTATTTTATTAATAGAGAAAATTTTTCCTATTTCTTTAAGAAATGATAAAATTTTTATAGCATTTTTATCAATAATTTTATAAATATTACTATTAATTAAATTATTATCTAAATTTTTATTAACAGATAAATTTTCTAATATAGAATCCACATATAAATTAATCATATGAATTGTTTTATCAAGAGTTTCATTACTAATTAGTTCTATCTGATCACGTAATAATAAAATCATACTTTTCATTATAATATCCTGCATCTCTTTAAAGAGTAAAATGCATTCTTGTTGATCAATTTTACCAAATATATTTTGAACAGCATTCCAACATATATTGATTTTAGTTCCATATTTACTAATAATAAAACTTGATATTATAAGATCTGGGGAGTCACATTCTTCTTTCATAAGACGATGAAAGAATGTACTTCCCATAGTATTAACAAAATCATTTGTTAGCATTATAGCGATAATATTATTGGCTAATGGATGATTTTTAATATATGCAGAATATTTTGAATTCAATCTTTTGGTAAAATATCTCATCAACATTTCACGTCGATAAAAAGAATTATCGACCATATTATCAATATTACCAAGTATTTTTTTTATACTATTTTTAGCATATGCAATCAATATAGATATTTCTGGTCTAGTATATCTATTTATAGAACTATTTTTATTAAAATTATCATTTAATGTTAATTTTTCGAAAATTTTTTTATCTATATCATCTTTTAAATATTCAATATGTTTTATATTATGATTATAGTCTATATTAATTATTTGCCCTTGAAGATAACTATTAAATAAAATATTTTCTGCAATATTTTCTTTAATATCATTAAAAATTTCTATTTTTTCTTCTTCATTTATCTCTCTATTTTCAATTAAAATTGAAAGCAATATTTCAATATTATTTTCATAATCGATACAATTAGGGCCAGCTGAACTATCAATATGATGCATATTAATTGATCCAATAGTGTTTGATCTATTGATATTTCTAGATTTAGCATATTCTATTGATCCGTAATATGTGATAAAACCAGGTTTTTCAGATGCTTCAATAATAATATTAGAAGAAATATCACTTGCATTTACTAAAGTATTTTTATCAATTTTATTATCATTATCGAAATTTAATTTATATTTTTCTATATTTTCAAAAGAAGCTTTAACATAAAGATTATTATTACTTATCCATAATACATCAACAGATGCTTGTAGTATGCATTTAATTAAATTATTAGGAGTTAATTTTCTATTATTATTTAAAATTTTTTCTGGAATATTTAATATTTTTTGAACTTCTTCTGTGATAATTATTTCATCAGAATTTCTTAAATATACTCCACCACCTTTAGAGATTATACTTTTATTATAATCTATCCATTCCGATGAATTAAGTGTAGCTAATCTTTGTCTTTCAATGAAACTTTGATTAATATTTGGATTTGGATCTAAAAATATATATTTATCGTCGAAAGCCGCAATTAATTTAATTTCTTTCTGTAGGATCATGCCATATGCAAATGTTTTATTAGACATATTACCAATACCAATTATTGTTATTGGTAACTCTTCAGACATTGCATTAATAGGCCATGTATTCATATTATATAAATGATTTTTTAATAATATCCAAGCTCCTTGTGCAATTATTTTATATTTATTAAGTTTATATGATATCTGATGCGTATCATTTGAAATAATTAGATTTTTTGCATCTAGATATAAATCAGGATCATCTTGATCATAACATACAACATCTGTTGGTTTTATAATTTTATTATTGATAATAATATCATTTATATCAATCATCGCATTAATAAATTCTTTATAATGAGATAAATTATTTTGTATTGAATTATCATTATTTATATTCTTAATAATAATTCCGGCACCTGCCCCTGTAGGAACAATATCTGAATTGTTAATTATTTGTTGTTGAGATAATTCTATAACTTTATTACGTAAGTTATTAATATATAAATCATTATTATTATTAATAAGAATTATTTCACCTTTAGAAGTTTTACCAAGGCGAATATGAATTCCTTCAAACTCTTTAGAAAATACAAATATTTCATAATTTATATTTGATTCAATATTTGTAATCCATTTTAATTTTTTAGTATCTATTTTAAAACTAATATGTAATGGATAATATCCATATTGATCTAGTTTCATATAATTAGTCCTACATATAGATTGAATCAAATCTACATATTTATTTAGTTCTATTTTTGCTATTTTATTTTCTATGACTGATATCTTTGCATTAATATTATTTATTATTTCTAATAATCTCTCATCATTACTTATTTCATTTATTGGATTAAATTTTATATAAAAATAGTCCATTATATCTCTAGTAATATCACAATACTCAAGTAATATTTCTGATGTACTATTTATGTTACTATTTAAATGATTAGTACTCTTTTTTATATAACTTGCTATTGCTCTCATTATATTTACTTCTCGCCAATTGAGATTTGCATACATAATAAGAGAGTTAAAATGATCATTATCAAGAATTTTATAATGAATAGCGGCCATTGTTACTTCTAAATTCGAACAGATATTTCGAATAAAATCATTAAAAATTAATTTATCTATTTTTTTTACTTTAAGTAAAACATGATATAAATATACATTTTTAAAAGATTGAGAATTATTATTTTCATTAATATTTGGAATTTTTATAATATAATAATCAATACTAATAATCTTTAATTCAAAATTACTAACAGATAAAAAAATATCAGATAAATCTATTTGTTTATTAGGAGAATATATTCTTAGTGCAAATTTATTATTATTTTTATTATTTACTTTAAATTTATATTGAATAATTTCTTTTTCTAAGGAATTTTCTGCAACTTCTATATCATATATTGCTTCATTGACTGTAAAATTCTGTATATAACTTTTTGTAAATATTTTGTTATAATCTTTATAAGAATTTATATTAAATATATTATTTTTTGCTTTAAATTCTTGAATGAAATTTTCTCCCCAAAAATCAAGTGTACTTTTTATTTCTTCTTTTAAATCAGTAACAATATCATCAGATAAAAAATTGATATCATCTCTTTGATCGATAATAAATAATAATCTAATTAAAGAATTATTAATAAAATTTATATATTTTGCACTATATTTTATATTTTGTTTATTTGATAAAAAATTTTCGACTTTTATTTCTATATCTGAATTAAATTCATTTTTAGGAACAAATATAAATATACCAGTTATTTTAGTATTTTTATTTTCATATAAAAAAATAGAAGATATTTTTCCAATTATTAAAAGATTTTCTACTATTTTTAATAGATCATCATAATCTATAGTAAACAATTCTCTTCTAGGGTGGTATTGTAGAATATTATTAATTTTCTCTGAAAAAAATTCTTTATCTGTGCTACTTTCTAGTAGTAATATTTTATTAATTTTATTATTTATTATAGGAATATCTTGTAATATATAATTATAAGAATTTTCAGTAAAAATTCCAATAATAGTTATTGATGATTTGTTAATATCATCGGGATATTGAATACAAATTGCTTCTGTTTCTTTATTTTTAAATAAATTAGATTTTAGTTTCCCAGATGAGATATTTTTTATTGCAGCTAATCTAGTTATTTTTTCTATTTGATTTATATCACTATTTTCTAATTCTATTCCAAATGAGTTGATAGAAATGTCATCATTTTTTAATATTGAGGATTCGCAATAACCTAATAATATAAAATTTTTAGGATTCAACCAAGAAATTAAATCAATATATTCTTTATACTCTTGATAGGTTTTATTTACTGTTGAATCTGAAGAAGTAATATATTTTGTAAAATGTGAAATAATATTATCAATTTTTTTTCTGATATTTTCAATATCTTTTAAGATTTTTATGCATTTATTTATAGTATGTCCGATAATTTCTCTCAGTGTATTAATATCATGATATTTTATTAGAATTTGTATAACAAAAACTTCATCCTCTTTAAATTTTCTAGGTATTGAAGAAAAATCTTCAGGAAATTCATGTTTCTTTGATAAAGATTCATATTTTTTAGTTAAAATATCAATTTCTCCATTTTTTTCATATATTCTTAAATATTTACTACTTATATAAATAATATTTTTATCCTCAAAGAGACTTATAATTGAATCTAATATATAATCAGAAAAATTTGCTATTATTACTATATTAAATGCATTACTATCAAATATAATATTATCATTAATATTATCTATTTTTAATAAATAATTCCCTAAAAAATTAGAATTAATTGAAGAATTAATCGTGTTTAGTGAATTAATTTGATATTTATTAAAATAATTTATTATTGTTTCACAAGTTGAATTAATAATCAACTCTCTTATTTTTTCGTTTAAGAATTTATCTTCTTTTCTATTTTTCATATTTTTATATATAAAATAAAAACAATTTGCAATACAACCAATTATGATCTAAGTACAAATTAATTAAAGCAATTATAAAATATTTATGGAAGACTTATATAAAAATATTTTACTTTGTATTTTTATATATTTAAATTGTTATATAACAAATATGATAAGATATATGATATATTTAATATAAATTCTTATAAAGATTATAACAAAATATTTACAAAAAGTTATATACAGAATTCTACAGTCAATGAAGCAATATATGATATAGAAGTTGCAGAAAATTCCTTAGAAAAGGAAATTATTCAATATAAATTTAAAGTAAATAATAAAAATAATTTTATTTTATATAACAATTATTTTATATAACAACTGAACCATATATTAATTAATATACATTAATATACTCTATATTTAGCCTAAAAAATCTGATAATATAAAGAAGTTTTTTATTTAATGAGTTTATAGGAAATATCTATAGATAGAAGGTATTATAATTATATACATCTATTATAATATTGGCGTGCCCGAAGGGATTCGAACCCCTGACCTAGTGCTTAGAAGGCACTTGCTCTATCCAGCTGAGCTACGGGCACAAAATTTTTTTGGATAACTATTTTGATAAATATAAAATTTATCAATAGGTTTTTTGAATATAAATTATTATTGTATTAATTACAACTATAATTTTTGCCTCTTTATAATAAATTTTAAAAAGTTGTGAGTGATGGACAATTGAATAATGCTGTTATAAACTCTGATATACAGATTGCACTCATAATTAAATCCATTATTATTGATATAGTGCATATATATTATTTTGTTATAGAATTATTGAAGTAATAAAAAAATGAAATTATGGCAAAAAGTAATACTAGGTATGATTTTTGGGTTAATAACAGGTTATTTTATAAAACAACAGGAATTATTAGGAAATACCTTTATAATATCACTAGGTATATTAGATAAACTTCAGATAGTTGGAAGTATGTATACAAGTATGTTAAAAATGATTGTTATTCCAATAATATTTTTTTCCATATTATACGGAATAACGAGCGTTGAAGATATAAGTAGTTTTGGAAGATTAGGGTCTCGTGCTTTAATATTATATACTATTTCAACAGTTTTTGCTGTTTGTCTTGGAATAGGATTTGGGATTCTTTTTGAACCAGGAGTTGGAGTTCATTTACCATCACTAATTGGAGAATCTGTAAAAAAAATAGAACATCAAACTTTAACTAATATTATAGTAAATATTATTCCTTCAAATCCAGTCCAAGCTATGGCAAACGGCAATACATTACAAGTTGTTGTTTTTGCATTCTTTTTTGGTGTATCATTGGTGATGATAGGAGAAAAAGGATATGTAGCTAGAAACACAATAAGTTCATGTGCTCATGCTGTATTTAAAATGGTAGAATTAGTAATAAAAATTACACCATATGGTGTCTTTGCTATTATGTCGCATATTGTCAGTGAGTATGGATTTAAAGTTATATTTAGTTTAGGTAAATTTGTGTTAATAGTTTTAGTAGCAATGCTTGTGCAATATATAGCATTTTGGGTAATGTTTTTGTTTTTTCGTATAGATCCGCGTCCATTTTTCAGAAAAATTATTCCCACACAAGCTTTAGCTTTTGCTACATCAAGTAGCAAAGCTACACTCAGTACTGCTCTTTCTGAAATGCAGAAAAAAATGGGTGTATCAAAAAAAGTATCATCTTTTGTTCTTCCATTAGGTGCTTCAACTAATATGTCAGCAACTGCTATATATCTTGGTATAACAACAGTATTTTTTTCTCAAATTTCAGGGGTAGATTTAAATTATAGTCAATATGGTGTAATTATATTCGCATCAACTATTGGGTCGATTGGAGCAGCTGGATTCCCTGGAGGAGGTATAGTTATGATAGGAATGGTTTTATCAAGTGTAAATCTTCCATTAGATGGAATACCTTTGATTATGGGTGTTGATCGTATATTAGATATGGTTCGCACAACAATAAATATCACAGGAGATTGTGCTATTACTTTAATAGTAGATAAAATAGAGGGAAGCCTAGATTATAAAAAATATAATGAGAAAATTCTTTAAATTTATCACAATGCAAAATAATTAATTAAATGTAAAATTCTAAATTTATACAGCTACTTATATAATTTATTTATAAATATTTATAATTATCAAATTATTAAAATTTTTAATATATTAATTTTAATGTTTATATTTTTTCTGATAAAATTATAGATTTTTTAAAAATAAATCAAAATTCTAATACAGAAAAGATATATTTATATACTAAGATATATATTAATTTTAATGTTTATATTCTTTCTGATAAAATTATAGATTTTTTAAATAAATCAAAATTCTAATACAGAAAAGATATATTTATATACTAAGATATATATTAATTTTAATGTTTATATTTTTTCTGATAAAATTATAGATTTTTTAAAAATAAATCAAAATTCTAATACAGAAAAGATATATTTATTTTCGTTGTGATAAAAATCCAGTATACTCAGATAAATATTAAAACTTAATATACACTTAATAATATATACTTAATATATAGAATTATGTTCAATATTATCCCAAATAATCTTTTCCATTTCAGAATCATAACTTGATGACATTAAATACATTTTATTAATTGTGGTAGGATCTGATACTTCTCCATTATTATCATCTCTTCCCATATGAATTTTATTTAAAATATCCATACCATCTGTTTTTTTCCCATCAGAATTGATTCCGAATATTACTTTACCAAATGCTGTGTAATTATGATCAAGATAACTATGTTTATCAAGCATGATGAAAAACTGACTATTTCCGCTATTAACATTAGAATTTCTTGCCATAGAAACAATACCTTTATCATGATTTAAACTATTAAATTCAGCTTTTAGATTAGGTAAATTACTACTACCAGTACCATTCCCCAATGGGTCTCCTGTTTGTACCATAAAGCCGGGAATCGCACGATGAAATTTTAGACCATCATAAAATTTTTCATTACATAGTTGTTGAATTCTTTTTACATGTTCTGGAGCTATATCAGGATATAACTGAATAACTAAAGTTCCATATTCTATATTTAAAACAATGTAATTTTCTTTACTATACTTAGATATTGATGATTTAGAATTATCAGCATAAGAAGGCATATTATTTAAAAATAAAAATAGGTTAAAAATAAAAATAAAAAAAAATATTTTATGTAAAATATAATTTTTATTAATAAAATAATTAATATTACTACATTTTTGATAATTTTTCATAATTTAAAAATTAAATTATATAGGTTAGAATCAAATCTGTATATAACTATATCAATTTAATAAAGCAACATATAAAAACACAAATCAAATTTTATTTGTTAAGTTTATTATTTAATTTAATATTTAATTTTCCTTGAGTTATGCTTATTTATTAATATCTGACCTATAATTGTTGCTAAATTTTCTGCACCTTTAGTCTTATACCAGTATTTTTGTGCTTCAATTTGTAAATTTTTTATTTGATCTTTTATAAATAAATTATCAAATGATTCCATTAATTTTATTTCTAAATTATCTTCTTCTATTATAATTGTACTATTATTATTATTAGAATATACTTGCGCATTAATATATTGATGATTACGAGCAGAATTTTTTAATGGAATTAAAATAGATGGTTTACCCAAGAACTCAATTTCAGCTATTGAAGATGCACCAGATCTTGATATAATTAAATCAGATAAAGACATAATTATCTCTAGATCATTAAAAAAAACACAAATTTTATAACTTTTAAGATTAGATTTTAAATATAATTTGTTGATAGTTGAATAATGTTCTTCTTTTACTTGGTGATAAATATTAATACGTGATTTTATTTTATTATCTAATGATAATATAATTTCAGCTATCTTTAGCGATAAAATATCAGAACCTAGACTTCCACCTAATATTACAATATTAATATCGTTATTATGATTATATTTATGTTTTATTAAATTTGAATAAAATTTATCCCTAATAGGCATACCGCAAAAAATAACTTTACTCTGATTTTTTTTAGATATACCTATTGTTTCTTTGAATGAAACAGTTATTTTATCAGCAAAGTGCGATATAATACTATTAGATAACCCCAGTATAGCATTTTGTTCATGTATAACTATAGAAATTCGCATTATAAAAGCTGCTAGAGCAACAGGAAGTGCAATATAGCTCCCAAATAATATTACAAGATTAATTTTATTCTTTTTCATTTCTATTATTGAAATAAAAAAGCTTCTTATAAAATTAACAGTAAGCTTTGTGATTTGTAATATGTTTTTTCTATTTGAGGAAGAAATTGGAAGTATAATTCTATTAATATCTTGATTACTAAAATATTTTTCTCCTCTTTTATCAGTAAAAAAAATAACTTTATGACGATGTGATAAGATTTTCGTTAAAGCTATAGCTGGAAATACATGACCTCCAGTTCCACCTGCTGCAATAACTATTGCATTATTATTTTTTTTTATGAAATACAGAAAAATTTTTATAAATTAAAGTAAAATTATTATATTATATTTTATATAAATTTTATTTATCTTTAAACTATTTTTTTTATAAAACAAAAATATATGTTGTACTTTAATATATATTAAGAAAAAAATTTATTCTTTATTTTTTGTTTTTATTAATTTTTAATCTCAAAAACTAATATCCTGATTTTGAGAAAAATTTCTTATAATATTACTAATTTTATCTATTATATTTTTTACTAATTTAGTTAAATATTTATTAATTATAGTCCAAGTAGAAATAGTAACATCAAGTAATGTTTTAAGAATTGATTTTTTTTGTGGAATTTCTAGATCAATTTGTTGATCTCGTAAGGATTGATTTATTATATCTGGGAGGGTTGCTCTAGGATCGATTTGTTGATCTCCTAAAGATATTTGTTGTATTTGGTAGTTTTGATCGATTTGTTGATCTTGTAAAGATATTTGTTGTATTTGGTAATTTTGATCGATTTGTTGGTTTCGTAAAGATTGATTTATTATATCTGGGAGGGTTGCTCTAGGATCGATTTGTTGATCTCGTAAGGATATTTGTTGTATTTGGTAATTTTGATCAATTTGTTGGTTTTGTAAGGATTGATTTATTATATCTGGGAGGGTTGCTCTAGGATCGATTTGTTGGTTTCGTAAAGATATTTGTTGTATTTGGTAATTTTGATTGATTTGTTGGTTTCGTAAAGATATTTGTTGTATTCTTTGTTGCTCTTCAAATTTCGCTAATATCAGTTTCCGTTCATCTTCTATAATCAATACATACAACTGTTTTTCAATAAAAGTAAATGTATTTTGAACTATTTTATTTATAGTTGATTCCTGGTCTTCTGAAATATTTCCCTCAATAATATTATTGCACAAAACTTTAATATCTTCTAATTTAAGTTCTGGGACTGCTTCTGTAGAAGAATAATTATCTATTGAATCTTGACCATATATTGAATTTTCACGCCTATAAGACTTAATAATTTTGCTCCTTTTTAAAATTTCCTTTATAAAAAATATATCATATTTTAACCGATCAAAAATTTCGTTCCTGTTTGTTTCTTTATCATTATATATATTATCTAAAATAAGATAATCTTTATTTATCTTCAAAATAGAAGGTTCGATTTTCTCAAACATATATTCATAAATCCCAAATGGATTTTTTATATTAGTGAGTTTTTCATATTTAGCATTCAAATATGAAAATATTTTTAAATCATCATCACTTATTTGAATTGAGTAATTTTCTATCATAAAAGTTTTATTTTTATTAAAAAAAATAATTATTAATAATTTATAACTAAAATTAATTTTTTAGCATTTAATATTATATTAATATATATATTAACACTTAATAAACTAAATTCAATGTAAATTCAATATAAATATATAAAAACAATAATTATTTTTTATAGATTATCTATTTTTAATAGAAAATATTTATTATAATAAGTTTTATTGTGGAAAAATTAGAATTACATAGAGAACAATATATAAAGAAAAGAACATTATATAAATAATAATATAAAAAGAAAGAAAGATTTAAAAAAATCTATAAATAAAAATCTAAAAAATCTACAGATTTAGATTTTACTAATAAAATTTAATATATTTATTTTTTAATTTAATTATTTTTATTATTTATTAATTCTATATTATATTATTCTTTGTTTTTATTGATTTTTACTATTACCTTTTAGTAAAATATTATTTACTAATAAAAATAACAGTTTTTTTAAATAAAATATTATTTACTAATATTTTTAACAGATTTTCCTATAATATTATTAATAACATTACTAATTTTATCTGCTATATTTTTTACTAATTTAATTAATAAATTTATACATTTTTTAGTACAAAGAATAAAAGCAGAGGTAACTAGACTACAGAAATGAGAAACATTATTAAATAATTTTCTAAAATTTTTATATATTCTTACTTGTAATTTATTTTCTTCTTCTATTTGTCTTCTTTGCTCTCTTTGTTGTTCTTGTTGTTCTTCTATTTGTTCTACTATTTTTTGATATTCTGATAATATTTTTGCTCTATGAGATTCCATATTATTTTGAGCATTATTCATTATTATTTTAATATGAGATTCTGTTATATCTTCTGTATTTTTTATTTCATTTTTTTCTATTATAAGATTTATTATTGTAGAAAATATCGTTTTCTTTTGTTCTATACTAACATGAAAACTAATATGATCATATGTATTTATATTATCGATAACTATCATATCATTTATTAAATCTTCAAGAATTTGTTTTTTACTCTCAGTTTGCAAAATAAGATCTTCTTGTTTTATAGGAAAAAATCTGTCTTGAGAATAAGATGTATTTTGGAAATGAAATGGATTTATTTGTTGAGTAAGCTTTTCATATTTTGCCTTCAAATATGATAATATAATAGTATCTTCATGATACTGTTTGTTTATTTGATTTATCATAAATAATTTTTTTATTAAAAGTTAATAATTTATAACTAAAATTAATTTTTTAGCATTTAATATTGTATTAATATATATATTAACACTTAATAAACTAAATTCAATATAAAATATATAAAAATAATAATTATTTTTAATAAAACTTATTATCTAGTAATAGCTTTAAAAGAATTATAAAAACTAATCTAATTTTTAATAGATTTTAATATTTTTATTATTTTTAATAAAACTTATTATCTAGTAATAAAAATAACAATTATTTTTAGTAAAATATTATTTACTAATATTTTTAAAAGAATTATAAAAATTAAAATTAATTTTTTAGCATGATATATAATATTATTACTTAATAAACTAAATTTAACTTTTATCTAAGATAAATGTATAAAAACAACAGTTATTTTTAATAAAACTTATTATCTAGTAATAAAAATAACAATTATTTTTAATAAAATATTATTTAGTAATATTTTTAACAGATTTTCCTATAATATTATTAATAACATTAGTAATTTTATTTGCTATATTTTTTACTAATTTAGTTAATGAATTTATACCTTTTTTTGTACAAAGAATAAGAGCACCTGCACCTATAGTACAAAAAATAGCAGTAAATATTTTGTTAACGATATCTAGATTTCTTTGTTTATACTGTTGTTGCTGTTGCAGATTTGATTGTTGTCCTTGCGATTGTATTTGTTCCAGTCTTTGCTGTTGCAGATTTGATTGTTGTCCTTGCGATTGTATTTGTTCCGGTTGTTGTTGTTCCAGTAGTTGTTGTTCCAGTAGTTGTTGTTGTTGTTCCAGTAGTTCCGGTTGTTGTTGTTGCTGTCTCTTTAGCTTTTCCAGTAGTAGTTGTTTCTGTCTCCCTTGCTGTTCCAGTAGTAGTTGTTGTTGTTGTTGTCTCATTTGCTCTTCCAGTTGTTGTTGTCTCTTTAGCTCTTCTACTCTTTGCTGTTGTTGTTTCAGTAGTAGTTGTTGCTGTCTCATTTGCTGTTCCAGTAGTTGTTGTTTCAGTAGTAGTTGTTTCTGCTCTGTCTGTTTATTTTGCTCCGGGTGTATATTTTTTTGTGCTAATATTGTTATATCAGCTAGAGTAATTATAGAAAGTCTGAGGTCTTTTAATAAGTCCTGATCGTCTATCATACACAATGTTTCATTGAATTCTATTTTACCATCTTCTGTTACTTCAATATCTGAACCGAAACAAGCAGTTAAAACACCTGGAAATTCATCCATTACTTTCTTATTAATTTCTAGATTATTATTTGTGTTATTATTAATGCTTTGATATACCTTCATATCAAATAATAAATCATCCATAATTGCTTCTTTTTTGGTAGAATCGTTTATATCACCAGTATAAATATCATCTAAAATAATATTTTTTGTATTTATATTAAAATTATTTATATATTTTTTAACATCAAATGGATCTTCCTTGCCAGTGAGTTTTGCATGTTTTGCATTCAAATATAATAATATTTTTAAATCTTCTTGGATTTCTTGTTCATTTTTTATCATAATAGTTTTTAATTAAAATTGATTTTTAATATTAATATATATATTAACATATAATAGATTAAATTAACAATTTTTTAATAAATTATTTATTTTTAATAGATTTTAATGTTATTATGAATTATAAGTAAAATCTAATTTTAATAAATGATTATCTACTAATATTTTTAGAGGAATTTCCTATAATATTACCAATTTCTTTTATTGTATTCTTTTATTGCTTTATTTAATAAGCTTATAACTTTGTTGGTACAAATACTAAGAATACCTATAGCTATACACCAAAAAATAGCAGTGAATACCATTTTAATATTATCTAGCTAGCCTTATCTGTTCCTGTTGTTGCTGTTATTGTTGTTTCTCATTTGCTCGCTTTTCATTCTTTTTTTGTTCTGTTTGATTAAATTTTTCTAGTATATTCTCTTTGTGTTTTTCCAGATTTATACCTTTATTCACCTCTGTGCTGAATTCTTAGAATTCTCTCGCATAACAATTATTATCAATATTATTCTTAGGTCTAATAAAATTAAAAATTGGTTGAGATATTCTTATTTTCATATAACTATTTATATCATCTCCTACTATAAGAGCAGCAACTTTCATATTTTTTATTAAATCCTCTATAATTGCTTTTTTGTTATTTTCTCTATTATTATAAATATCATCTAAAATAATATCATCTTTATTTATCTCAAGAAAACTAGAAGTAATTAGATTTTGAGTAAAAAAGAAAATATACTTGTATTTATTAGTGATTTTTTCATATTTAGCATCTAAATATGATAATGTTTTTAAATCATTTTGATTTATTTGAATATTCTGTTGTATAATACAGAACAGTTTTATTTTTTTATTGAAATTAAAATTAATTTTTAATAGATTTTAATATTTTTATTATTTTTAATAAAACTTATTATCTAGTAATAAAAATAACAATTATTTTTAGTAAAATATTATTTACTAATAGCTTTAAAAGAATTATAAAAATTAAAATTAATTTTTTAGCATGATATATAATATTATTACTTAATAAACTAAATTTAACTTTTATCTAAGATAAATGTATAAAAACAACAGTTATTTTTAATAAAACTTATTATCTAGTAATAAAAATAACAGTTATTTTTAGTAAAATATTATTTACTAATATTTTTAACAGATTTTCCTATAATATTATTAATAACATTAGTAATTTTATTTGCTATATTTTTTACTAATTTAGTTAATGAATTTGTATCTATACCTTTTTTTGTACAAAGAATAATAGTGCTTGCAGCTAAAACAATCATAGCAACTGCAGCTATAGCTATAGTATTAAATGTTTTTTTAGAGCTTTGATTTACTTGATTTTCATCTTCTATGATTGGTCTTCTTTGCTGATTGTCACTATGTTGCTGATTGTTACTATGTTGAACATTTGTTTCTTCTTCAGTTTGGTTAGTGCTATTATCAAGTTGGAGTTCCTCAAGTTGAACATTTGTTCCTTCTTGAATTTGGTCAGTGCTATTGCTCCCTGTTCCTAGTACCTCATGGTTAGTAAATTGAATATCTTGATTATCTTGATTATCTTGCATAAATATTTTTTTTATTAAAAAGTTAATAATTTATAACTTAAATTAATATTAAATATTATAATTATATATATAAATTACATATTAATCTAATAAATATTATATTAACATATAATAAATTAAATTCAATATAAATTTAATATAAATATATAAAATAACAATTTATTATTGTATTTAATACAATTTTATCTATTTTTGATAAAAGAATTTATATATAAAAAAAAAGAGCACTATATAAAGAATAAAATAGTATAAAGAATAATATAGAATAATATAATATATAAAAACAAAGAAATAATAATTTATTACTAAAATAATATAAAAACAAAGAAAGATTTAAAAAAAATCTATAAATAAAAATCTACAGATTTAGATTTTACTAATAAAATTTAATATATTTATTTTTTAATTTAATTATTTTTATTATTTATTAATTCTATATTATATTATTCTTTATTTTTATTGATTTTTGATACTAATCTTAGATTAATCTAATTTTTAATAGATTTTAATACTTTTATTAACTTTTTAATAAAACTTATTATTTAGTAATATCCTGATTTTGAGAAAAATTTTCTCTAATATTACTAATTCTTTTTGTTATATTTTGTATTGGATTGATGGTGCGGATAGAGGGACTTGAACCCTCATGCCTTGCGGCGCCAGATTCTAATTCTGGTACGTCTGCCAATTTCGCCATATCCACAGAAAAAAACTATTCTATAAATATACTATTTCTTTTAATAAAAGTCAAAGTATTACAAATGAATTAGATCCAATAAAATAATATTGTAAGATAAGTATTATATTAAATATAAGTTATTATATTATATATTTAATATTAATTTAAATAAAAGTATTAATTATGTATAATATAGCTTTATATAATTGAAATAATTTATAATATTAAATTATAGGATAGTGTTTTTCTAATATTTTTGAAAATTCTGTCTGGTATTTTTCTGATAAATCAGAATTAATATCTCCACGCAAAAATAGAGTTGGTTTATTTTCTTGAAAATCATTATTTAATTTATTTAAAACTGTATCTTGATATAATATACTGTTTTTATCTGATACTAAAGATTTTAAATGATTTTCAAATTCATTTTTTTCTTCTATTGTATTATTAACAATTTTTAATGCTTCATCCATTCTATCATTAATAGATATTTCATTACAAAAAGATATTGAGTCTTTAGATGTTAAGAGATCTTTTATAATATCTATAATCTTATAATAAGGTGGATTACATTCTGATTTAATATAAATATTTGTTACATTTTTTTCCCAAAAATCTTTATTTTCTTCATATAAACATTTTTTGATATTAGTTAAAACTTCTATAGATTTATCTACAAAAGGTATAATAAATTCAGGTTCTGTTTTACATGATATATTGAAATGGTTTTCAAAATTTACTACTGATATACTATATAGGCCTCCATATAAAAATCTAGTAGCTTCATATAATGGGCTTCTTATATTATTTAAACATGACTCTGTTATTTTATTTATTATTTTTTCTGATGTAGATTTTTCATTTATTTCAAAATCTAATGAAATTTCGTATAAATCTTTATTATTTCCTTTTATAATATTGATATTATATTGATTTTTATCAATATCTTTAATATTATCAGATAATTCTTTGTTATTAATAGTTTCGATATGAAAATCTTTTAAATCATCTATAGGATTAATATTATGTTTATTAATTTTAGATAATTCAGAATTATTTACAATTTCATAAAAATATTCATGATTACTTTCACTTGTTGATATAAATACAATTATATCATCTGCTTTATAAAAATTATCCCAAAAATTTTTCACATCTTCAGAAGTAACATTTTTTATACTTTGTGAATATTTGATAGTATCATGTTGATTATATAATACGACTTCCGCTAGAGAATATTCTATCTCATCATTCATTTTCTCTTCTATTCTTATAGATATTTTTTCATTATTTATGAGTTTTTCATCTAATTCAAGATTAGCAATTGAATTACTAATTCTATTGAAAAAAATGGGGAAATCCTCTTGATCTATTGTAGACATATATATAGTTTTATCTTTTTCTGTAAAAGCATTATAATAATTAGAATATATATATTCTCCTTTATTATTTGAATTTAATGCTATAATATGTTCTAGAAGATGTGCTGTACCTTCTTTTTGATTTTCATCATTACTTAATCCATGGAGAATATCTATTTCTACACTGATAAAATCAGACAAAGATGGATCTTCAAAACATACTAAAGGTATTCCATTTGATAAAGTATAAGTAGATATATGATATGGGTATATTTCGTTTTCTTGTAGCATGTTTTTGTGTACAAAAATAAAATGTTAAGATAACCTATTTTTAGGTAAAATAATAAAATTATCTTTATCAATTAATATTAATAATATATAAATAAAAATATACTTAATCAATATTTTTCATCAAAAAAATATAAAAATATAAAAATTATACAAAATTTAATTTGAAGGAAGATATATTTACTAAATTAGCAAATTATGCTCAATATAATAATGGTTTGATACCTATAGATCATGCTATGTCTATATCCGCAAAAATTTATTACTCGGAATTAGGTCAAAGAGAAATAGCAAAAGAAGATATAGACTATATTGATGATAGATCTGATGTAAAAGATTTAGGAATAGTTGAAGATTATATTACAGCATCACATCTTGGACCATTGTTTTCCTTGCCATTATCTCGATGGTTAGTTGAAAAATGGTTCTATTTACAACAAAAAGGATTACAAAAGTTCATCTGGTTGGAAATGGGACCTGGAGAAGGACAGCTATTTCAACAAATTTGGGATCACACATACGAAATTCCTGGTTTTCATAATTCTATATCTCATATTATATTTCTTGAATTTAGTAATATTTTAGCTAAAAAACAACGTAATATTGTAGAATATTGTATAAAAAATAAGAATTCATCTTATAATTCTCAATATGATAATATATCAACAACAAATTTTATACATTGTTGTAATATCGACGAAGTTGTTAATAATTTAAAAAAAATAAAACTACCAACAATAGGTTTTGCTAATGAATTTTTTGATGCTTTACCTATAAAACAATTTTATAAATCTTCTGATAAAATTCATGAGGTTATGCTCAAACCAGACTTAAAAACTAAATCTTTTAATTTAGTTCTTAGTAAATTTAACAATAATGAAAACTTCAATTATTATAAAAATATCCCAGAAAATGGTATAGTTGAAATTTCTCCTGTTTCTGATTATATAATAGATAATTTATCATTTTGTTATAATATTTTACCATTTTTTAGTCTTTTATGCATAGATTATGGATATTGGGATCCATTATTTGCTAGCACAATTCAAGCTATTCATTTTCATAAAAAATTAAAAAACCCTTTTAATTACTTAGGTAATGCAGATATTAGTTCTTTAGTTGATTTTTTTAGCTTAAAACAAGTATTTTTTTATGGATCAATGCAAAAATATAATATAAAAAATAATAAAGATCATTTATCTAAAGATATTAGCGAAATAACTAATAATGATACTAAAAATTATTTATTTTTAACACAGAAAGAATTTTTATTAAAATATGGAATAAATGAATTTTTTAAACAAATAAAAAATAAATTATTATTATTTGATGATAAATTTATTAAATTTAATAAAATTAATAAAAATTTAAGTGTAGATTCTACACAACAAAATATATATAATGATAGAATTTCTATTTTAAAAAGACAAAAAAATAGGCTTATAGATATTAATAAAATGGGTAATCTTTTTAAGTTTTTATGTTTAAGTTGGGATAATTCAGATAATTCAAATTAAAATAATTATTAATAAATTATTATGTTATTTTATTATAGAATATCTAAAAATATTTAATTAATCAATAATCAATTAATTTATAACAATAAAAACAAAATTCCATAATCTAGTACGGAATATCCGAAATACCCAACTAAAAACGTATAAAAAATTCTTTTATTAATAGATGTAGAATAATTACGAGAAAAATTAAAAAAAGCAATAAAATATGAAATTAAAATAATTATTATATTAATAAATAATAATAATATATTTTTCCAATAAAAAAAATAGTATTTTACTAAATTTACTAAAAATCCACTATTTTTTATTCTATATATAAAATCAGGTATTTCCCATAAATTAATTAACTTTGGATCAGTATTTAGTAATAAAATATCATTTTCTTGTAATTTTATTGGTATTGTAATATCTTTTATATGTTGATGTTTATAATCTTTTATTGAAGACAAATCCTGAAAATTTAAAAAAATTGTATTAAATAAATGTAATTTATTATTTTTTAATATAGATTCGTTTGAATATATTTTATATATTTTTCTAGATTTTAGAATTATATATAATGATGATTCACATAAATAATTTACATTAAATATATAATATTTCTGTAAATCTTTTTGTTGATTTAATTGATTTTGTTGAAAATTGTCATTTTTATGACATTTATATATATTTCCTATAATTTTATCTATAAAATCTTTTTCTTTTATAAAATTTAAGTAGAAATTTCTATTAAATTTCTCTATTATTTTATTATCTTCGATTTTAAACCAATAATCATAATTTTTATTATTTTTATCTAAAAATTTAATAACACGTTGATTATTTGGATCTATTTTTAATATTTTCTTCATTACTTCAATTTTATCTTTTATTCCCATTTTTATCATTTTTGCACTTATTGGTAATAAGATAAAAATGTGTAATATATATATAACAATCCATATAAAAATTATAGGATATAAAAATTGTTTAATATTTCCACCAAAAGATTTTATAGCAATGAAAGTACCATTCCTTATAATTTTTATATACGTCATTGTTGTTGAAAATGATATAATTAAAGGCCATAATTTATACATTACACTGTAATTTTTGTATAATGACATTTTTACAGCTGTGATTATATCTATAGATCCTGTATTAGAAATATTACGTAGATTTTCAATAAAATCGCCGATAAATATTAAAAAGAAGAATGAAAAAATTATTGTTAAAATATATTTTATGAAAATACTACTTATATAAACATTAAAACGTTGTGAGAGATAACGCATTTTGTTGAAATATTCTACGCGTTATTATAAAAATCTTTATTTTTGCACTGATTTTATACTTTCAATTGATTCTTCTTTATCTTTTATATTCGATACAAGTCTTTTTTTTACAAAATAAGTAGTTAATGATTCATGAATACTAAGAGATCCTTCTTTTTTTTGATGTTCTTCTAAAATACTAAGCATTTGTTTACTATTCTCTAAATTTAAATTATCAATAGATGAAAAAAAATTTATTTTTGAGCATTTATCGTATATCATATACATCATAAAACATACTGTAAGTAAATTCATTATTTTACTGTTATATTTAAAAATCATACTATTTATTAAATTATTAAATAATTTTTTATAATTAATATTAATATTAATACTTAAATTCTAATACTTCAGATCAAAAATATAATAGATTATAATTCTATTACTAATAATTCATGATTAGTGATTATAAAATAAGTTAATTAAATTTAATATAAAATTACTTAATTTTATAACCAATTTTTTTTCTTAAAATAAAAATATGGAACTAATGCTGAAATTATAATCATTATTATTGCTAATGGGTAACCAAATTTCCATGTTAATTCAGGCATAATATTAAAATTCATACCATAAATACTTGCTATTAAAGTTGGAGGCATAAGAACTGCTGATGCCACTGTAAACATTTTTATAATAGTATTTTGTTCAACTGATAACATACCTAAAGTAGCATCTATTAAAAAACTATTCCGTTGTGATAAAAATCCAGCATATTCAGATAATGAACTAATCTCTCTAGATAAATGACGTAATCGTAAACGTTGTTCTCTTCTAGCTCTTATTTGAGTTATATCTTTGTTCTCTTCAATTTGATCATAATATAAAATAAGTCTATTTATACTAACTAAACTTTCTCTAGTCTTAGAAATAACATTACCTATTAATCCTATTTCTTCTATTATATCATCATAATATTTATTTGATGTAATTCTAGAAAGAGGTCTTGCATTTTTCTCATCAACAAATAATCTTTTTAATAAATCATCTAAATCATTACCAACATCTTGTAAAATAACTGCTATATTATTGATTAATACATCAATAATACTTGTTAAGAGTAAATCAGGATCTAGATAAATTTCAAAATTATTCCTTGATCTCTCAAAGAATATTTGCAGTATTGTAAGCCTTACGTGAGATAACATTATCAGAAATCTATCAGATAATATAAAAGCTAAAGGAGAACTTTCCCAATAATCACTGCTTTCTGTTTGATGAATAACAGTTATAGTCATATAACAAACACCATTTTCTTTATAAAAAGGTCTAATCACTTCGCTCATACCTAGATCCTGTTGACTTGGAACAGTAATTCCAGTTTTTTCTGTAAAACATCTCACCTCATCTGGAGTTGGATCAAATACATCATAAAAAACAGCTTCTTTGGATAAATCAGAAATCGGAGTTATTATTCTCCATTCTAATTTTTTATCCTTGCTAAAAGCACCAGTAATACTCATTTATTTTTACTAATTTATTAAATATTTATAAAATAATTAACACTAAAATACCCCTATTTTAGTTAAAAATATATTATTTATTTTTTAGCAAGTTTAGTTCTTTGTTAATTATATTGAATATCATTTTATATTTTTATATATATAATATTATGGAATATTTATAAATAATAACACATTTAAGCATAAAATATTATAAAATACAAATTTGATACTATACATATAAAAACAATAGTATAGAACTAAATAATAGCAGTATTGGTGATAGTATTAAAATAATTTACTATATTAATGGAATATAATAATTTATGAGAAAAATATTATAAAATATAAAATAACTTTATAACTTTTATAATTCCTAACAAATTTAATATTTTTAATTTTTAATAGAAGATCGCTTAGAAATAGGAGCTAAAACCATAAATATATGCTTTCCTTCCATCTTAATATCAGACTCTATTTTAGATACAGATAACATATCCTCTTTAAATTTATTCATTACATCATATCCAATTTGATTATGAGTTATCTCTCTACCTCTGAAAGATAAAATAATTTTCACTTTATCACCATCCTCAATAAATCTCTTTGCATTTTTGATTTTTATTTCCATATCACCAATAGCAATATTAGGTCTAATTTTTACTTCTTTAGTACGAACTAAATTTTGTTTAGCTTTGGTTTTATGGGCATTTTTTTGTTGTTCATATCTAAATTTTCCATAATCAACAATTTTACAAACAGGAGGATTAACATTACTTACTATTTCCAATAGATCTAAGCCTTCTGATTCAGCCATAGCAATTGCCTCGCTTGTTCTTAAAACACCTAGCATTTCCCCATTTTTATCTATTACACGAACTTCTCTTGCAAGAATACCATTATTTATTCTTATAGAGGAAACTTTATTATTAATGTTAGTGATATTAAAATAAATAAAATTTAAATTACTATATTTACATCGTTTAATTTTATAATATTTTATCTAAATATTCAATATTTATTTTTATTGCATATGAAAATTTATATTAAAAATTATGTTAAGAAATCTCTTTATAAGTAAAAAAAATTAATAAAATTAATATATATATTTATTTTATCTAAGTTTATCTAGGTTTATATATTTAAATAATTCTATTACTATAGAATTTACTAATAACATACTAATACATTAAATTATCTTTTCTATCTATATCTATTTTTTTCTATCTATATCTATATTTATACAAATATTTATACAATATAATTTATATAATTATTATTTATTAGTATTATTAAATAGTGTAAATGTACAAATAGATGTTAATTATAAATAGTAATTTTACTAATTTTTTATCTATTATATAATTGCGTAGAATAAAATTATTACACAACTTGTAATATAAATCTGGATTAACACATTTAATATATGAGAACTACTATAAAATGGCTTGAAGAACATCTAACATACAAGATTGATAAAGAATCTGTAATAAATGAGCTTAATAGTATTGGATTAGAAGTAGAAAAAACTAAAGATCTATTAAAAATATACAATGGATTTTTTATAGTAGAAATACTTGATATAATTAAGCATCCTAATGCAGATAAATTAAATATTTGTATATTAAATACTGGAAATGAAAAACAATTAAAAGTTGTTTGTGGTGCAAATAATATTTTTATAGGTGCAAAAGTTATACTTGCCAGTATTGGGAGTATTATCCCTGAAAGCAATACAGCGATAAAACAGACTCAAATAAGAGGAGAAATCAGTGATGGTATGCTTTGTTCTAGTTCTGAATTAAGCCTAGAAAATCATCCTAGATTCAACAATAATGGTATTATTATATTACCAGAAGATTGTATAATAGGTCAATCTTTCGCTGAATATGCTAGATTTGATGATTTTATCTTGGAAATTAATTTAACACCAAATAGACGTAGTGACTGCTCAAGCGTTTATGGTATTGCAAGAGATATATCATCATGTAGAACTAATGATTCTAATCAATTGTATATTAGTAATATTGCTGAAAATAATGAAATTATTTCAAATATAGATAAAAAATTAAAAAATATATCTTCAGAAGAAATAGGATGTGAAATAATTAATTTTATCACAATTAAAAATATCACGAATTATAACGTTAATTCGAATTTATATAAAAAAATAGAGCAATATTTGTTTCTTTTAGGAGAATTAAATAAAAATTGGTTAATTAATCTTTCTAATTATGTGATGTATGATTTAGGATATCCTAATCATATATATGATTTAGATAAAATTATTGGTAATCCACATGTTAGAAAATCAAGAGAAGGTGAGAAATTTATAGCACTGGGAGGTAAAGAATATATTCTTCCATCAGGATTAATTATTATTGCTGATGATGAAAAAGTTCTATCTATAGCAGGTATTATTGGTGGAGAATTGAGTAAAATAGATGAAAAATCAAAGAATATATTAATTGAATTTGGTATTTTTTCAGAAGTAGAGATAATAAATAGCGGCAGATTATTAGATATATATTCAGAATCTAGAATGCGATTTTCCGCAGGAATTGATAAATATAATATTAATAATGGTATTAATTCTTTAATAAACAAAATTTTTAGTATAAGTAATGAGTCTTTTATAGAAAAATGGGTATTATTCGAAGATAATCTATTTCGAAATAATTTTTTGAATAATAAAAAATTTATATCATTTAATTATGAAGACATAAGAAAAATAATTGGTGTGTATGATATTTCAAATGAAAAAATAGATATTATTTTAAGAAATTTAGGATTTATAAAAGAAATAAAAAATCAAAATGAAATTATTAAAGATAAAATCTCAGATGTAACTTATTCAATTCCTAGTTGGAGAATAAATAATATAGAAAATTCTGTATCAGATATATCTGAAGAGATAATGAGAGTTTATGGTGTTGAGAACATAAAACCTATCCCAGATTTATCACATAATAAATTAATTATTAATAAATATAAAAATTTAGATCAAAATATTGATAATATTCGTACATTTTTACAAAATTATCAATATAATGAAACAATTAATTATACTATGTATAGTATAAAAGAAATTAATAATTATAAAGACGAAAATTTAAAAGATTATGAACATATTGAAATTGCAAATCCTGTTAATAATAATCTCACTTATCTCAGAAGAACTATATTACCTGGATTGATTAAGAATGCAGAAAAAAATTTTAGTAGAGGAAATAAAGATATATCTTTATTTGAGATAGGTGATATATATTTTACTATAAAAAGTAGTAATTTAAATCAAAATTTGAATAAAATAATTTCACAACAAAAATCACTATCTTTTATTAGAACAGGTCAGGCAGAGGAAAATATACACGGTCCTAAACGTAATTGGGATTATTTTGATTTAAAAGATGATGTGATGTTGTTGTTAGAAAGTATTGGAATTCCTATTAATAATAATAAATGTTATTTGGATAATTCTTACTTAAATAATTCGATTTATAAGATTTTAGATAAATGTCCATCTTATTATCATCCAGGGAAATCTGCAGCAATATATATAAGAATTCCTGAGAATTTTGATTTTTTTAATAAAAAAGTAATATTTTTAGATAAAAATTATGTTTTAGTTGGATATATTGGAGAAATTCATCCAAAATTATATAAAGAATATAATTTAACTTGTAATATTATTGTTGCAGAAATTTTACTTGATATTGCATTTATTTGTGCAAATTATTACTTATTTCAAAAATTAAATAATAATAATTATATAAAAATAAATAATTATCAAATTGTAGTTAGAGATCTCTCTTTTATTTTTTTTAATCAAATAAAATCTATTGAAATTATTGATGCTATAAATAATATAAAAGATAAAAATATTATCGATCAAAAAATCTTTGATTTTTATAAAGAAAATAATAATAATTACTCTATTGGAATAAGAATTTATTTACAAGCACAAGATAGAACATTAACTAATGAAGAAATAGAAAAATCTATAAGAAATATTATTATGGTTTTTAATAAAAAATTTGAAGCAATTTTAAAAGAATAATTCTCAAATTTATATACTTTTTGTTATTATTTTTGTTATTAATACCAAAGATTATCAAATCTAGAATTTTCTATAAAAATAAATCACTTTATTATTTATATTTATATATGAATTTGTTATAGTAATTTAAGTTTATATTCATTATTTTGTATATTATGTATATAAAAATATAATTCCTTTATATATTTATAAAATGAGTTCTTTCAAAAAATTTTTCAAAAAAAAAGATATAAATTTAAATCCTAATACAAATCAATCAGAATTTAAAAGAGTATTGGGTCCTGTTGATTTAATTATGATGGGAATAGGTGCAATTATTGGTGCAGGAATATTTGTTGTTACTGGTAATGCGGCTAGTACAGTAGCAGGTCCAGCTGTTATTTTATCTTTTCTTATTGCAGGATTATGTTGTATGGCATCAGGTTTATGTTATGGTGAGCTTTCAACAATGATTCCTTTATCTGGTGGAGCATATACTTATAATTATGTGATATTTGGTGAAATTGCTGCATGGCTTATAGGATCTCTTGCCGTTGTAGGATATATAATGGTTGTTGCATTAGTTGCAAGTGGATGGTCAGGTTATCTTGTTTCAACTCTTGAATCATTTGGTTTCAGTTTAGATTATAGATTTTCTAATCCATTTGGAAGTATTATAAAACTTGAGAATGGAAATGAATTAATAGGAATCTTGAATGTTCCAGCTACTGGATTAGTTTTAACTACAGCAATAGTTCTTTATTTTGGAATAGAATTATCAGCTATAATTAATGCAATAGTTGTTACTGTAAAAATGACTGTATTATCTATGTTTATCGCAATTGGTATTTTTAATGTTGATTGTAGTAACTGGAGACCATTTATTCCAGAAAATACTGGAGAATGGGGAATATTTGGAATATCAGGGATATTAAGTGGAGCAGCTTTAGTCTTAACAGCATTTAATGGATATGATGCTGTCGCATGTGCTGCACAAGAAACAAAAAATCCACAAAGAGATCTTCCTATAGGAATTATAGGTTCTTTGATTATTTCAGCTATAACTTATATGTTATGTGCATTAGTATTAACTGGATTAGTAAATTATAAAGATCTCAATGTTGCTCAGCCAATAGCATTAGCAGTGACAAAAATGGGTATGCCTTGGTTTGCAATAATTATAAAATTAGGAGCAGTAATCGGTTTAAGCTCAGTTGTTTTAATTACAACATACGTAATTGTTAGAATATTATTTGCAATGGTAGAAGATTGTTTATTACCAAAATTTCTCGGTAAATGCCATGCAAAATATAAAACACCACATATTTTGACTATTATTGTATCATCACTAATAATTATAGTAACTAATTTTTTAGAATTAAGCTATTTAGTACAATTAAGTAATATATGTATTATATTAATAACAATATCTGTTTGTCTTGCTACTATTTTAGGAAGAAAAATTTATCCTAATATTAAACGTGAATTTAAATGTCCTGGAATGCCTATAATTCCAGGATCATGTATTATGATGTTACTTTATTTATTATTAACAATGCCAGATAAAAATGTTTATTGGCAAATCTCATTAGTTATTTTTTTCTTATTAGTTATTTATATTGTATCTATAAATAAAAGAAAAGAAATAAAATAAATATATAATATAATATTTAACAAGTAATTATTTTAAGCAAAGAATAATATTTATTTATAAAATTTTTTGTATAAGAAAGAAATAAAAAATATTTTCAAAGATAAATATAATTTATTATATAAATTATTTTGATTATAATGTTATTTTTAAGGTTTTTTCAAGATTATTTAAAAATAATTTTAGTAAATCATTAATTTTATTATTAAGATATTCATAAGGGAAGCTATTTTTATCTTTTTTGAGAATATTTATTTTTCTCAAAGGAGTATTTTCTTTTATTTGATATTTCATTTCTAAATATTTTCTTGCTTCTTTATTTCCTCCGATTTGATCTATTAAATTCATTTTTAATGCTTGAGATCCTGAATATATCCTACCATTACATATATCATTAATATCCTTATTATTTAAGTTTGTTAATCTTCTAGTCCGAACCATTTCAATAAAATGAGATTGAATACTTTGAATAAGAGACATAATAGCAGACCTTGCTTCTTGATTATCTTTTTCAAAGAAATTAGGAGATGCTTTAAGAGGTGAGCTCTTCATAATAATAGGTTTTATACCTAATTTTTCTGCTAACTCTGTGACCTCAAATGTACTCATAATAACACCTACAGATCCTACTAGACTCATATCATATGCAAATATATGATCAGCACCAATTGCTACCATATATGCTCCAGAAGCTCCTAAACCACCAATAAGAGCAATAACTGGTTTTTTCTTATCTGAAATCTCTCTTAAAGCTAAATAAATCTGCTCTGATTGTACTGGGGCTCCTCCAGGACTATCTATATTAACAATTACAGCTTTTAGGTTATTATCACTAGATAATTGTGAGATTTTAGAAATATTATACATATTATCTATAATTTCTCCAGTTATTTCTATATTTGCAATATAATCACCATTATTGACTATATTTGTAACACTATCCTCAATATTAAGATTATTTTTATTAATAAAAAAGCTCATAGACATAATAATAGCTATGATCGCTATAATTCTCCAGAAAACTAGTTTTTTATTTAATATTTTTCTTTCTAGAATAAAATCAAAATTTGGATACATTGATATATTAATTTATATATTAAATTTAATTATATTAAATCTACTAATAATAAGATAAATTTTATTATCTACCTATTAGTATTTAAATTTTAATTTAGAGAAAAACATCATTACAGTAAACAAATAATTTTCATTGGCATAACAAACACTCATCATAATCATTAGATGTGGTTTGTTGATAATTATTATTGTAAATATTACATAACATATTATTTTTAGGTATATTATTAGTTATAATAATGCTATTTTTATTTATTTTTAATGATAATTCACTTTCTTCTATATCATCTACTAATGAATTAGTATCATTACTATTTTTAATATTTTTTATTACATTATTTGAATTACTTGATGATGTTATATTTTTTTGATCGATAGTTAATCGATCTGGTTGCTGTATTGATTGTGAACGTAAATAATAAAGGCTTTTTACACCATTTTTCCAAGCATTAATATGAATATCATGAAGTGTTTTTTTATGAATATCTGCTTTTAAAAATATATTAAGAGATTGTGATTGGCATATATATTCTGTTCTTTCAGCAGCTAAATCTATCACCCATTGCTGGTCAACTTCAAATGCTGTTTTAAATATTTTTTTTTCTTCAGGAGATAAAAAATCCAAATGCTGAACAGATCCATTATTATTTATAATAGAAGTCCAGATATCATCATTATTTTTTTGATATTTTTCTAAAACTGGTATTAAATTCTTATTTCTTACTACATTTGATCCACTTAATCCTTTTATTATATATATATTTGCAGGTAAAAGTTCTATAGATGCAGATGATCCCGTTATATGAGATATAGATGCATTAGGTGCTATTGCAATCTTATGAACAAATCTTTCTTGTATTCCTACATCTTGAGCATCAGGACAAGAACCTCTTTGCTTTGCTATTTCTTTAGATGCTATATCTACTTTCTCCCTAATGTGTTTGAATATTTTTTTATTCCATATTTTGGCATCTTGTGATTCAAATGGGATTCCTTTTAATTGTAAAAGAGTATGAAAACCCATTGCTCCTAATCCAACATCTCTTCCACGATATGATGAATATATTGCTTTACGATATTCTTTCTGATTTGCATTCTGAATAAAATCTTCTATGACATTATCTAGAAAAAACATTATATCTATAATAAAATCACTATTTTTTTCCCATATATCAAAAAATTCTAAATTTACAGAAGAAAGACAACATACAGCAGTTCTTTCTTCATTTAAGTGGTCTAATCCTGTTGCTAATGTTATTTCACTACAAAGATTTGATGTTTTAATTTTAAGGCCTAATTTCTTATAAGTTTCTGGTAGAGATTTATTAACATTATCAATAAATAATATATATGGTTCTCCTGTTTCTAATCTTGCAGTCAGTATTCTTATCCAAAGATCTCTAGCTTTACTTAAAGATCTGATAGGTTTTAGAGTCATTGGACTTCTTAATTCCCAACTTGTATCATTAATAACAGCATTCATAAACTCATCATTTATAACAATACCATGATGCATATTAAGAGCTTTGCGGCTTATATCACCACCAGTAGGTCTTCGCATTTCAATAAATTCTTCGATTTCTGGATGCCATACTGGTAGATATGCAGCAGAACTACCACGCCTTAAATTTCCTTGTGATATTGCTAATGTCATACTATCCTGAACACAAATAAATGGTATAATTCCAGATGTCTGTCCATTTCCATTAACTCTTTCACCAATAGATCGTACTTCTCCCCAATATGTTCCAATTCCACCTCCACCAGAAGCTAACCAAACATTTTCATCCCATGTTGAAACTATTCCGTTTAAACTATCACTAACTTCATTCAAAAAACATGATATAGGAAGTCCTCTTTTAGTTCCTCCATTACTTAGTATTGGAGTAGCTGGCATAAACCATAATTGGCTCATATAATCATATAATCTTTGAGCATGATAAATATCATTAGAATAATACGTTGCAACTCTAGAGAACATGTCTTGTACTTCTTCTCCTGGTATAACATATCTCTCTTTCAACATATTATTAGCAAATTCTGATATCAAAGAATCACGATTTTTATCTAATTCAATTAAATACTTTGTTTCTTTTAATAGATTATTATATTTTTTAGTAAAATTCTGATTCATATTCTTAAATAATATTTGTTGTTGGATGGAATGGAATATAACTTAAATATAAGGATCCATTCAACAAATAAATTTTTTTTTATAATGTATTTTTTTATTGACATTATATTTTTGCCGAATATATGGATATCTAGAACATACTTATTTATTCATTAAAAAGAATATATATTTTATTTATAAATTTATATTTATATACTGATAATTTAATAATTAACATATCAAATACGATTTTCTATAATATTCCAAGCATAATTAATATGATCACGTGCTGCTTCTTGAAAATGATACCAATCATCATTAGTATAATGTCTATTATACCAGCAATAGATTTTATTATTAGTAATAGCAATGTTTTGCCAATCGTTATATAGTTCAGAAAAAGAACTTGTTATATTCGTTATATTGGTTATATTATTTTTTATAGAATTTGATATATTACTTATTGAGTAATGTGATATTTTTTTTAAGCAGCGTACTTTCCAGTCGAGATTGTCATATTCTCTAAGAGATGTATTATATAATATTTTTACTGATTGATTATACATATCATATCTATGATCAATAGATTCAGTTGTGATTATTTTTTTTAGCCATATGGATAATTCACTCCATTTTTTATCTTTTTTATATGAATCACTTTTTCTATAATCATAAAAATAATGACGTCTATATTGTATGTATAAGCAATAAGCAGCATTATAAAAACGTTTTTTATTATTAATATGATATTTTTCTAATCTTGAATCAATCCAACATTTATTTATTAAATCAGGATTATCTAATACTTCGATGTGTCCAATTGCCAGCAATTTTTTATTAAGATATGGTGCTATATGATAAGAAAGTTTATTGCATATATTATAAGCATCATGACGACCAACAAAATTCTGATGTGCCCATGTATCACAGTATGCATGTGAAGCTATCCCAATGCGGTATAAATTGCGATTAATTAATGCTTTTTTAAGAATACTCTGTGCAATATGACTATTTGGTGTTACAGTTAAAAGATTAACCATTTTATCTAATCGGAGCTTAGAAGCTTTTTTCCAACTACCTGGAATAAAATGAGTAGTTAAATATATTTGATCTATTATTTTTGATTTTACATCTAATTTATATACCTGGGTTGGTTGTGACCAATAAATATTTTTGCAATAATCTTTGCAGGTCTCATCTAAAACAGCTATTAATTCAGTATTATCATCAACATATTGTGAACTATAAGCAATGGTATATGCTTCTTCTGGATTAAAACCTGCTGCTGAAGCAACTAGAAAGTTTATATAATAATGAAATTCTACATCCATAGAGTTTTTTATATAAATAAAATTTAGTTATTGTAATAAATATATAGAATAAAAATTTCTATTATAGTCAGGAAGAATAATTTATTATTTTTTATGAAAGAAAGAAAAAAAATTAAATATAAAAATTTTTTTAAAGAAAATATTACAAATATACAATTAAAAGTGGTATTATTTGTATTTACTTTTATTTTAATTTATAGTGAGGAATCTATTGCTACTCCATATAATAACAAAAACATCATTAATAATGATTTAACTTTTAAAATCAATTTTTTTGGTAATAAAATTAATCAAAATAATATAAAAAATAATAATTCTGATACTTTTATATATGAAAATTTGTATATAAATAATTACAATATTATACGTGGAAATTTCATAGGAGAGATTAATATTATAAAAAAATATAATCCTATAATTCTTTATTTTAAAGGAAATATAAAGAATTATGAACAAAACCCTAATGAAAAAGCATTTTATCCGTTACTTAATTATGGATTAAAAATGAAAACAATATATGGAATTATTACACTAAATAAAAATTCGAGACCAGATGAATTCTTTATTAATTTCGCTGAACCTGAAGTTTTGAGTGGATATATGATTCTTGATAGAGATTTCAATAAGAAAAATATATATAACAATAAATATTCTATTATAGAAAAAAATTTTTCACATCAAAATCCATATGTAAGTCAATATGCAGACACAGGTAGATTACAAACTTGGCATACTGGTCAATTTATTTCTATAAATTATTTATCTCCTATTTTGAAAGAATATCATCGTATAGGAATTAGTTATAGCCAAAATATATTTCCTCCTAAAAATCATTATTATAAAAAATATTGGAAAATTAATGATCAAAAAGAAATTATCAGATTTGCTGTAAAAACAGCAAAACCTATGGGAGATGGGATAAATATAATAACACAGACAACTTTTGAGATAGGGAATTCTTTAAGATTTAATAAAAAAAATAATATATTATTTGGTATAAATTCTAATAATTTTATTCTTGGACAAGATATTTTGTTACATCATAGAGGTAAAGAATTCTTTACATCATTTTCTATGGGATATAAATCAATAAGTAATGGTTTTGGTATTGGATATGAAATTGGTCCTTTTAATATCAATGCTAAACAAATGTGGGCAAAATTAAGTCAAAATTATTATAATTTTTACAATCCTAATTATTTGAAAAGATTTTCATTTACAGGAAGCTATAAAATTCATGCTAAAAAAATAATAAATTCTCGTTACAGAAATAAAGAATCTTTTTTACAAGAAAAAATAAAACTTTTAAAAGGAAAAATTAATAAAATTGAAAAAATTTTTTATATAGAATATATTTCCTTACAGAAAAAAAATCATATAAATAAAGATCTATCACAAGGATTTGCAATCGGTATAAATTTTATTTTTTAAATTTAATTAAAAATATATTAAATATATGAATAGAATAAATATAGAAGATATTGAAAGTAATAATTCTATTATTATCTTAAAAAATCATTTTAATAAAAAAAATTCTTATTTTGAAGAAAATAATGTAATTTTTAATAATTTCTATAAGAAATTTTTATTTTATAAAAAAAATAATAATCTAGATGGATATATAATTCCATCTTGGGATGAATGGTCTAATCTTAATATCAATAATCTTAAATTTATCTCCGGATTTACCGGATCAAATGGAATAGCATTAATTTTTTGTGATAATTCTAATATATCTAATATAGATTATTCAAAAGATATTGAAAAATTTGATATAATTAATCACTTTAATATATTTATAACAGATAGTAGATATTTAACACAAGTAAATCATGAGCTTTTTGGAAATTGGTTAGTTATTGATATAAAAGATAAAAAAATTATCCAAAATTTATTAAAATTATTAAAAATAAAAAAATTAGGATGTGATCCTTTTTTATGTAATGAAAAATTAGAATTATTATTTGAAAATATAGATATTGTAGATATACCATTTGAAAAATCTTCTAATCAATCAGATTTGTTAAATTTACCATGGATTATTAATACAAATATCGCTGGTGAGAATTCTTTAAATAAATTAGATTTTCTTATTAATTTAATGCCACAGTGGGCTGATTCAGCACTGATATCAGATGTTTCTTTTATATCTTGGTTACTTAATATCAGAGGATCTGATATTGATTATAGTGGAATTGTATTATCATATTTAATAATTAATAAATATAAAAGGCATTATCTTTATATTAATAAAAATATTTATAATTTTCTTAAGAAGAATGAGATAAATACTTTGTTTATTAATAATATTCAAGAATCTAATATAAAAAGTATATCTTCTGATAAGAAATTAAAAATAAAAGAAAAATATATTGATAAAGAATATTTTGATATATTAAAAATAGATATTTATCCATTAGAAGAAATATATGATCTATCAATAGATAAAGTTATAACTTTATTTGATAAAAAAACTCTGACTCGTGGTTTTTACCAAAACTCATACTTATTAAAAGATGATAAAAAAAATAAACAGAAAAAACACGATTCGGATATTTTTTATTATAAATTAACAAAAAGAAAAGCAATTAAAAATATTGATGAAATAAACGGATTTATAGATGCACATTTAATAGATGGAATAGCGGTTACTAAATTTATTAATTGGGTAAATAGTTTAATTGATAAGAATGATATTGCTTTAGTAGATCTTGATGAATTAAATGCTGTAAAAAAATTATTAGAATTTAGAATTGAAACTTCTTGTGGAACATTTGCTGGATCTAGCTTTAAAACAATTATGGCTTTTGCAGAAAATGGAGCAATAATTCATTATACTCCAAATGAAAAAACTAATAAAATTATTTTAAAGAAAGGTCATAAATGCCTTCATAATATATTACTTATAGATTCCGGAGCACATTATTATTCTTCTAATTATTTGAAATATAATAGATCAATTTTGAAATCCATAACTAATAAATACAAAAATAATAAAAAATATAAATTAAATAATAAAAATACTTTTAGACCTAATGGCACAACTGATGTTACACGTACTATTGCTATTGGGAATCCAACATTAGAGCAGAAAATATATTTTACTGCTGTTTTACGTTGTCATATAGCTGCAGCAAGTACTAAATTTAAATATGGAACAAATGGAAAAGAAATTGATTCAATTACAAGAAAATTTCTACACGAAATTGGAGAAGATTACTCTCATGGTACTGGTCATGGTGTAGGGCATATTCTCAATGTTCATGAAGGTCCTCATTCTATAAGTATATATGGAGAAGAAGTTCTTGAAGATGGAATGATTGTTTCAATTGAACCAGGATTATACTTAAAAAATAAATATGGTATTAGAATTGAAAATTTATACGTAATAAAAAAATGTAAGTATAATAATATGTTAAAATTTAAATGTTTAACGATTGTTCCAATAGATGAAAAAATGATAATAAAAGAAAATTTAACCAAAACAGATTGTATTTGGCTGAAAAAATATAAAAAAATTTGTAGAAAATCTTTTATTTAACCTAAGTAAAATATCTTATATTATTAAATATAAATAGTAAGAAATAGTTAAAGTAATAATTAAATTCCAACAATTATATGATTTTTAATATACAAAAAATAAAAAACATATAAAATTAATTATAATATTAAGTATAAAAAAGTATAAAAATAACTATTAATAAAAAAAATTTGTAGAAAATCTTTTATTTAACCTAAGTAAAATATCTTATATTATTAAATATAAATAGTAAGAAATAGTTAAAGTAATAATTTTGATTATAAAATATTTACAATAAAAATATTTATACTTAAATATTTTTTCCTTAATTTTTTTAAAGAAAAATTACCTCTTAGAAAATTGTTTACTTTTTCTTGATTTAGGTTTACCTGATTTTTTAGTCTCAACAGATCTACTATCTCTTGTAAGATATCCATTTTTGCGCATCATAGTATGACAACCATCACTTATAATTGCTAAATTGCGTGCTATACCCAAAATTATAGCGTCTGCTTGTCCTGTCGTTCCACCACCTTTTACTGTTGCAACAATAACATAATCATTAGAATTGATACCTGCTATTTTAAATGGCATATATAAAGCTGATTGTAATTTATCCTTTTTTCCTATTGGGAAAAAAGATAGAAAATCACGATCATTTATAATAAAATCTGACTTTATTCCTTCTTCTATTTTAGTATTTATTTGAGATTTAGGAATAAGCCAAACCCTAGCTATTGATGCTTTCCTTCTTCCAACTTTTGGTTTCAAATCTTCTGAAATCTTAAAATTCCTTACTCCTCTGGAATACTTATTGATAGGAGCAACTATTTTGTTATTAATATGTGTTACAGTTGGTATTTCTATTTTTGTCATTTTTATAAAGAATCAGTTAGAATATTAATGTGTCGGTATTAAATTGATATTATGATAGAGTTATATATAATTTTACAATTTTTTAAAGATTTTTTAAAATATTATTATTTTATTAATTTTTATAGCAAAAATATTATATATATTGATTACATTTTACTTATTTTTTATTTTTATTTTAAAAATCAGGATTTAAGTATTTTGACTTGCAGATACTGAAAATCCTTTCATTCCGAATGATCTATCACATCCTGTCATTTGACAAGATTCTGTAAAAATTCCATGTGAATGTGTATTTACTTTGTATAAAACAGGATTTTGACCTTGATGCTGATGTTTTTCTCCAGGATATATACGTAATCTTGCAAATTGTTTTCTAGATAGAGGACTATCTTTAGGCATCATTCTTTTTATTGCAGTTTCTATAACTCTCTCACGAGTCATTTTATCCCAAGATCGACTTTTTATTCCACCAGGATATCCAGTATGCCAATGATAAACTCTATTTTTTAATTTATTACCAGTGATTTTTACATCATTAGCATTTATTATTATAACAAAATCACCACAATCTTGATGTGGTGTATAATAAGGTTTATGTTTTCCCCTTAACAGAAGTGCTATTCTAGCAGCAGCTCTTCCTAGAGAAATACCAGAAATATCTACAACAACACTATTTCTTACTATATGTTTAGGGTTTGCCATGAATGTAGAGTTTAGTTTACCCATTGTATTTAATATATAAAATTATCATGAGAAGTATGAAAATTAATAATAAATCAATTGATAGTTTCTTGTCAATAGGGCAACTAATTATCTACATTTATTATTTATTATATAAATATACATTTAACTTAAACTAAAAAGATTCAATAAATTAATATGTATTATAATTAATTATAATTATTGATAGAATTCTTATTAAGATTTATAAATCATTTGAAAACTAATAAAAATTTATACATAAAAAATTTAGAAATCTAGATATGGAAAAACAGTTAAAAAACGATTCAAATGAAAATTCTATAATAAAAATAGCTCATAAAAAAAATAAAAAATCTAAATTATTTGATAAAAATAAGGAAACAACTTTATTTTCTAATAAATTTCAAAATTATACAGATTATAACATCTTTATTCCATTAAGAGTACATTCTGAATTTTCTCTTGGAAAAAGTAGTAATAAAATTGATACAATTGTTAAGCATTGTAAAAACAATAAAATTCCAGCTATAGCATTAACAGATATAGGAAATATGTTTGGAGCTTTAGAGTTTTCATTAAAATGCACAAAATCTGGAATTCAACCAATATCTGGAACTATTATTGAGATAAAATTCCAAACAAATCACAATGATGAATCAATCACAGGAACATTTTTATTGTTAGCTAAAACTCATAATGGCTATAAAAATCTTTTAAAATTAACAAGTAAACCACATATTGAATGTGTAAAGGGATCTGTGCCCAGTCCTATAGATTTTAATGATTTTTGTTCTTATATTGAAGATCTAATTATTCTTATGGGAGAAGAAAATAGCCTTTTTAATAATATATATAATAATTTAGGTGAAAATGAGGCTATTTTCATGTATGAAAAATTGATCGAATGTGGAGCAGATTGCTATATAGAAATACAACGTTATAATAGAAAAAATAATTCTAATCTTGAATATAATTTACTTAGTTTTGCTTATAAGTTCGGCATACCAATAGTTGCAACTAATCCATCTTTTTTTTTAGCTTCTGAGGATTTTGATGCATGTGATGCTCTTAATTGTATATCAGAAGGAACTTATATAAATGTAAAGGATCGCAACAAAGTAGATCCTGAGTATTATATTAAAAGCTATGAAGAAATGTTAAATTTATTTTCTGATCTACCAGAAGCAATATATAACACTGTAATTATAGCACAGAAATGCAATTATATTTTAAAAGGGAATACTCCATGTCTTCCACGTTTCATAAATGACGATAGTAATTATACTGAGGATCAATTATTAAATGATTTGAGTAATTCTGGTCTCCAAGATCGTATAAAATATATAAAAAGTATAGAAGAAAGAAATAAATATTTATTGAGATTAGATTATGAATTACAAGTGATAAAAAAAATGGGATTTTCAGGATACTTCTTAATTGTATCGGATTTTATCAAATGGAGTAAAGATAACAATATTCCAGTTGGACCTGGAAGAGGATCTGGAGCAGGATCTATTATAGCTTGGTCAATGGGGATTACAGATATAGACCCAATAGTATTTAACTTGCTATTTGAGCGATTTTTGAATCCTGATAGAGTATCTTTGCCAGATTTTGATATAGATTTTTGTCAAACTCGTAGAGATGAAGTAATAAGGTATGTTCGCAAGAAATATGGCAATGATAAAGTAGCACATATTATTACATTTGGGAAATTACAAGCTAGGGCTGTATTACGTGATGTTGGGAGAGTTTTACAAATGCCATATTCTTTTGTTGGTAAAATTTGTAAAATGATTCCAAATAACCCAGCATTTCCTATAACACTCGAGGAGGCAATACGTATTGATAAAGAGTTACAAAATATGCGGAATTTAAATCCAGATGTTGAAAAGCTTTTTAATATAGCATTAAAACTAGAAGGTGTGAATAGACATGCATCTTTGCATGCAGCTGGCATTGTAATTAGCGCAAATCCATTAATAGAAAGTGTACCATTATATAAACCGGATGAGGAAGATATTATAGCTATTCAATTTAATATGAAATATGCAGAAGCTGCAGGTCTAATGAAATTTGATTTTCTTGGATTAAAAACACTAACTATGATTGATAATGCACGTAAAATTATTAATACTGAATATGAAGAAAAAAAATCTTTAGATTTAGATTTTTCTTTATTTAATGATGAAAAAACATATCAACTTTTAAGCTTAGGAAAAACAATAGGTATTTTTCAATTTGAAGGAGTTGGAATGAGAACAGCTATTGAAAAACTAAAACCTAATACAATACAAGATTTAATTGCTCTTGCATCTCTTTATCGTCCTGGTCCAATGGAAAATATTCCTCTTTATATAAATCGAAAGCATGGAATAGAACCAATAGATTATATTCATTCATCATTAAAAGATGCTCTTGCAGAGACATATGGTATAATTATATATCAAGAACAAGTGATGCAAATTGTGCAAATTATAGCAGGATTTACATTAGCAGAAGCTGATATTATCCGACGTGCTATGGGGAAAAAAAATAAAGAAGAAATGGAATCTCAGCGTAATATTTTTATTAAAAAAGCAGTTTCTCGTGGATTTAATACAAAAAGAGCTGAAGAGATATTTAATATAGTTGATAAATTTGCTGGATATGGATTTAATAAATCACATGCAACAGCATATGCTGTTATCGGATATCATACTGCTTACTTAAAAGCCAATTACCCACATGCTTTTTTCATTGCATCAATTAATCTTGATATTAATGATAGTGATAAAATTTCTACATTATGTAGAGATGTTAAAGCACATAAAATAGATATTATTCCTCCATGTATTAATAAATCTAAATCACATTTCAGTTTAGTAAAAAATATTAAAGGAGAATATGCAATATCGTTTGGATTAGTAGGAATTAAAGGAATTGGAAGTAAAATTATGGATGAAATAATAAAAGAAAGAGAAATAAATGGATTTTATTCCAATATTCAAAATTTTATAAAAAGATGTTTGCCTTTCGGTTTAAATAAAAAGGCTATTGAACAATTAGCTAAAGCAGATGTATTTTCTTCTTTTATTAAAAATAATATGGATATTTTAGATAATATCGAAAATATCATGTCATATTGTAGTAATGAAAATCGTCTATCAATTAAAGATATTAATAATAAACAAATGAAATTATTTGATACAAATTCTTATGAAGATGAAGAAATTATTATAAAAAAAACAATATCAGGGAATAAATTAAATAAATTGCAAAAAGAATATGAAGCGCTTGGATTTTACTTGACTGAACATCCTCTTCAGGAATATGAGCAAATTTTAAAAAGTCAAAAAGTCATTTTTTCATCAGATATTGAAAATATTATGAAAGAATCAATAAATTTTGTGAAAATTATAAAAATAGCAGGAGTTGTAACAAACAGCAGAATTAGATCAGGAAAAGGAAAAAGAACTGGGAAATATGCTTTTATTCAAATCGCAGATCAATATGGAACAATAGAATGCTCTGTTTTTTCAGAAGAAATTCTTAATAAATATGATTATATCACTAAGGAAGGTAGTATAATTCTGTTACAAATTAATGCTCGAAATGATGATAGAGGAATGAAGCTTATAGTAGATAAAGTATGGCTATTTAGCGATATTGTCAATTCTTCTTATTATAAATGCAATATTATAATTAAAAATTATGATGATTTTAATTTAGTTAATCAAATATGTGATTTAAAAAATAAAAATTCTGATATTAATTCTAATCTAGAAGATAAGTATAATTGTGATGTTAGTATTATTGTAAAGATTGACAAATCTAACATATTTATGAGCTCAGATATACCATGGAAATTAACTATAAAACAAATAGATAATTTAAAAAAATACTTAAATTCAGATATTATTGCAGAATTTAATAATTTAAAACTTACTTCTACTAATATAAGATATTAATCTTATTGAATTCTTAGAGATCGAATTTAATTTTAACTTTTTAATTAATTGATTAATTTAATTATCAATAATATTTTTTGTATTTTCAATTTTAATGATTTTTTTACATTTAAAATAAGTTATTGGTAATGTAATTATATAAAAAACTTGCATACAAGGCATTAAAATCCATGGTTCTAATAATACTATTACAAAAAAACATAGAATAAATACTATTATAATAGGTGCATTTTTTCTTTGAATAACAAGTTTTTTGCTACTCAAAGTAGGAATAGTTGAAACCATTAATAAAGCAACAGATATCATGTATATCATTATAATCCAAATTGAAAATTTATAACCTGGAATAATATCAAAACTTACAACTATAGGAAATAAAACTAATAATCCTCCTATAGTAGATGGTACACCATTAAAAAATTTTCCTTCTGATATTAATTTTTGATAAATTTTTGTGATAGGATTATTTGAAGAGAAATCTATTTTAGAAGATTGAATATTAAATCTTGCTAGTCGCATTGCAGTACAACTTACATAAACTAAAACACCAATCCATAAAGCATGTTTTTCAATAGGAGATATGTTGGTTATATATTTTTCACACCAAGAATGAATAACAATTGCAGGAACAACACCAAAATTCACAAGATCACAAAGGGAATCAAGTTGAGCCCCAAATTCGGATGCTACATTTAAAATACGGGCAATTCTACCATCAATAATATCAAAAAGAGCTGCATAAAAAATAAAAGCTATAGCTAAACTGAATTGACCATCCATTGCATATTTTATAGCTGTGACACCACTACATAACCCCATCATAGTAATAATACTTGGAAAAAGCTTATGTAATGGCATATTTCCTTTATATTTTTTTTTTCTTTTTTTCATTATATAAACAACTTTAACAAAAATTTTACAATTGTTTTAATAAATTGAGTAGTTGAGAATTTCATACCACTTGCGCCTTGTACAAGAGGCTCAATAATAATAGCAGCAATAGAGTCTGTATTATTGTTAATATAATCTTTTAGAACTAATATAGAATTTTGTTCTTTTATTTCTATATTTTTATCATTATTCCATGTTGATGGATATGGAATAAATAATACATCAAAAAGTAATTCAGTAAAATTATTATGAAATCCAGATTCCTTACCTAATGACATACATCCTAATGTATCACCATGATATCCTCCACTAAAACTTATAAAATGCTTTTTGTTTTTAAGAATTATTTAAGATTATTTATATTTATATTCTCAGCAATAATTGTTTCTCCTCCTATCATTCTTTGTCCAGTTATAACTTTAGGTTTTATATTTAATGGAAGATATAAATCCACTCGACTTCCAAATCTGATGATGCCAAAACGATCTCCTGTATTGACATCAGAACCAATAGATAAATCACAAACTATTCTTCTCGCTATAAGGCCTGCTATTTGTACAACAGCAAAATCCTGATCATATTTATCTTTTATCCAAATTGACTGTCTTTCATTATCTATGCTTGCTTTATCTAATGATGCATTAAAGAATTTACCAGGTCTATAATGAGATCCATTGACTTTTCCAGATAATGGTATTCTATTAACATGAACATCAAATATATTAAGAAATATACTAATTCTATTCATTTGAACTTCTGGCATATTTAATTCTTTTGGTGGAACAGCAGTAGTTATCATTTGAATTATACCATCTGCAGGGCTGACAATAATATTATCTCCAGGTGGAGTGAATCTATTAGGATCACGGAAAAAGTAAACACACCATACAACTCCTATAATACCTATCCATCCTAATTTATTAGAAAAAGAAAAGAATATTAAATCCAAAACAACGAAAAGTAAGATAATCAAGTATCCTTCTTTATGAATATTTATCATTTTAACATTTAAAAAATTCAGATAATTTATTTTTATATTCTTATTTTTTGCTTAATAGCAATATTATTAAATAAATATAACTTTATATTATGAATATAAAATTAGTAGAATCTCTAAAATTCTTAAGAATAAAAATTATTTTATATGCTAATTAATAAATAATGATATTAGATATATATAGAATTTCATATAAACATCATAATATTTATTAAACTATATCATAATTAATATTGTATTACTATTAGAATGACATTAAAATTTGAGCACTTAAAGTTTTAATGTAAAACTAAGAATTACTTTGTATTTTATACTAAAATCTTTTATAATCAATGAATAAATTATCATCATGAAAACTTTATTATTTATTAATAATAGATTATTTTTATATAAATTTTTAATATATAGTATATTATTATTAATAATTTATCAAAAGTATGTTTTTGCGCAACAAGATACAAATATTTTAATAAATGTAGAAAAAGCTATAGAATTAGCATTAGATAATAGTGATATTATAAAATCTTCACAAGAGAATGTTAAAACAGGCCAAGCAATAAAGCAGGCAAATATCTCAAAATTTTTACCAAATGTATATTTAACTCATAATAGAGAAGAACTTTATAATTCTTCATACATTAATAACAATAATTATTATAGAATTGATAAAATTAATTTATTTAAAGGAGGATCATTACATTATGAACAAAATATTTTCAATTCTTTATCTGATATATATAACCTAAAAAGTGCTCAAGCTAATTTAGACTCTTTAAAAGCTAGATTTAAAAATGACAAAGCCTCTTTAATTGCAAATACGATAAATGTATATCAAAACGTTATTTATAGTCGTTTAAAACTTGATTTATCTAATAATCAAAATTTTCTCTTAAAAAAGAATCTTCATAATATTGAAATAAAATGGAAATATGGTTTAGCAAACACAACAGATCTAGAAGAAGCAAAAGCTCAATTATCAATGTCAGAAGCTGAAATAGCAACATCAGAAGAAGAAAAAAACAATTCAGAAGAATTATTTAAGCAAATAGTTGGTATTAATCCACCAAATAATATGAAAAAGATAATATTAACAAAAGAGTTTAGTAATTTTGATGAAATTAATCAGATAGAAAAAATTACATTAAAAAAAAATAAAACATTAATACATTTGCAAAAATTGTATGAAAAAAGTGTAAATGATGTTAAGGCACAATTTGGTAATTTAGGTCCTAAAGTTGATTTATATGCAGTTGCTAATCGTAAAAATGATGTTATAGCACAGAATATATATGGAGGTACAAGAATTGGAATTAAAGTAAATATTCCTATTTTTCATGGTGGAATTGAATATGCGAATATTAAATTAACAAAAAGTCAAAGAGAATCTATAAAATTTCAACTTAATAACGAAAGAAAAAAAATCTTAAGTAAAATTCGTTATTATTTCTGGTCAATAAATACATCTAAGATTAAAATCAATGCATATAAAGCTGATATTGTAGCAAGAAATTCTCAAAATAAAGCACTTAAATCAGAATACGAGGCAGGTATAAAAACTATGATAGATGTTATAAAAGGCGAAGTAGATTTGTTTAATAGTAAAATAAGACTTTTACAAGAAGAAAATATCTTTATTGAATTAGTAGTTGGATTTCATTATTTAATTGGTGATCTTGAAGAAATAAAAAAAATTTCAAATAATTAATTATTTTTATGAATTATAGACTAAATATCAAAATAAAAAAATATATAAATAAAAAATATATAAAATTATAAGTAAATTCAGAATATTATAACAACTTTTTATAGAAAGCTGTTATAATTTAATATAATTAAAATTTTTATAATAAAATTTTATTAAGTTAAAATTGTACCCTTAATCCAGTTAGAAATGTATATCCATTATTTCCTATTACTTTCAAGGAAGAGTTAGTTCTTTTAACAACATCACTTTTATAATTATAATGATTTAATTCTGCATAATATTTCATACCAGGAACTAATAAATATTCTGTAGCAATAGATATAATTTTACTCTTATTTTCTCCATTATTTGATGCAGATACTCCAATTATATTAGATTGATATGCATTTGCTTGAGACAAGCTATAAAAGTAAGTTAAGCTAAAAGCAAGATCATCACTATATTTATAAGAAGTTCCTAATGTATAGTAATTTCCATCTTTTTTTCCTGTCTCATTTTTTAAACAGAAAGATTTATTCTGATTAGCATAAGATCCAGCAAAGCTCCAAGCATCTATATCAAATTTTGCACCTATCTCATAGGCAAACATATCGTTATAACTCGCTGTATTAATTTGTGTATTATGTCTACTAAATTGTGTTGTCAATGATGTAGAAAAATTGACAGAGTTCATAATTTGTCTTTCGTATTTTGCTCCTATATCAAAAAGATCAACATAATAATAATTATTACTTAAAACTGAGGTTATACTTCCTAATTTATTTGGGCTATCTGATGGATCTGGTGCATAAGAAAATCCTAATGTGAGACCATAAATTTGAGGTGTATAGTACGATATACGGTTTTGTTTTTTCTCTACACAATTCATAGGAAGACGTGGTTTATTTATAAACATATTGTCTGCTAACTGGTTGGATCCAACAATAAGTGCTTTAAAATTATTCCAACCTCTTAAATCGCCATCTATTCCACCTGTTCCTAAAGCTATAGTTGAAGCAGAGACTTGCATATTGGTACTAGCACCATCCATATTACCAATTTCAATTCTTCCCCCTTTACTATTGATATATATATATGATTGTCTACCAACATTTTTAGTATCTCTATCTGCTTGAATTTCAAGATATGCTCCAAAAATATCTATAGAATCTGTTCTTTTGAAAATATTTAATGAAAATCTAGTATCTGTACCTAATCCAGTAACATTTCCTATTTTTTTAGGGGAATAACTGCTTGAGGATAATCCACATTGGGACATTCCATCTATTTTAAAGCATTTATCCACTGAGTTATATCCATATTGCATATCTAATTTTCCTCCAATTTCTACGCCTACACCTGAAGTGTTTCTAACATTAAGTGGTTCCTTATTAGCAACTGTAGACATTGTTTTATTTGCAGCAGTCTTATTTGTAATAATAACGTCTTTTAGAATATCAATAGTATTCAGACTTTCTGTATTTTGAGAGTCTGCATATAAAAAATCCATTGATGTTGTTATTGATACTGATAATAAAATGGTTAAAATTTTTATATTATTTTTCATTTATTTTTTTTTTGATTAAAAGTTGTTTTTATTTTATTTTATCAACAAATTTGTGATTAAAAATTAATGATAAATTACTTAACTGTAATGTTGAAGTTAAATACCAATGTTATCTACTAACAAATTTTTACTAAAAATCAACTGAGAATACGAATATATCCTATCTTTTGAAAAATAATTTAATATAAAAATTATTAAAAAATATTAGAAATCACTAATAATAATGATAATAAAATATAATTTTTATTACTTATAATTAATAATTTATGTAATTTTTTATATATATTTTTTATATTATTAGTTGATCAATAAATTGTACTTTTATATTGTACTTTTATATTATTTACAACTATATATTGATTGCTTAAAATTATTTATACTATTTTATATATTTAATATGTTTGAAGATGAATTTTAAATAAAATAATTTAGTTATTTTGCTATATGTTTTTTTTATAAAAATTAAATATCAGGCGATGACTTCCATTCATCTAAAAATTTCTGTTCAATATTAGCATTTTCATCTTTTATCTCTTTTTTTATGTTTTTTATAATATGAGAATATTGTTGTTTTGTTATAAACATATCATGTATCTCATTTTCCAGTTGAATTTCTGTTTTTCTTTGAATCTCTATATCAGACAATAATTTTTTTTTATTTTTATTTTGTTCATTTAAGAATAAACCAAAGTATAAAGATGAATTATTATCATTAATATTTACAAAATTTTGCTCTTGAATAATATTTTGATCAATTTTATATACTTTATTTTCCAAAGATGTTATATAACATCTACAATTATTTAAAGAAAGTTGAATATTTTCTATTTTTTTTTCAATAATTTTTACATATCTCTCAAGAATTTTCCAATTTTTTATATTAGACATATTATTTCACTTTCATATGATAAAATAGAAAAAATATTAATATTACTAAAATATTTTTAATTTATATAATTCTCTATATTAAAATTTGCAATTTTATTGCTAAATTCTGCTACAAGAGATTTATACATTTTCCTCTTGAATTTTACAGCACATCTTGGAACTTCATTTAATTCACACCATATAAAAGATGAAAACTCCGGTTTATTAGTAGATAATAAATTTATTGCTTGATTATATCCAGCAAAATATAAAAGAAACCAAGTTTGTTTTTGTCCCATATAGCATATATCATAGTTTTGATGTCGCAATATATAATTAGGAAATCTATATTTATACATTTTTTTAGATTGATCTATGATTAAAAAATCATTGGTACCAATTTCTTCTTTTAATTCTCTAAATAAAGCCTCTTTTTCTGATTCATTAGCATCAATTCCTCCTTGTGGCATTTGAAGAGCAGTTTTAATTTTATCATTTCTTTGACATAATAACACTTTTTTTTCTTTATTAAAAATAAATGCACCAACACCTAATCTATATTGATTATTATGATTATACTTCTTATATTTGGAATTTAAATTACAATTCAAAACTTTTAAATCTGACACCGAATACAAAATTTTATTAAAATAATATTAACCGTTTATATGGTATATACAATATACAGATAAAATACAAAGTTTTTATTTAAAAATTTAATTATATAATCAATGTCTATTATTTTATGTATATGGGATGGTTGGGGTAAATCTTTATTAAAAAAGAATTATCATAATGCAATAGAATTAGCTAATACTCCATATTACGACGAAATGATAAAAAATTGTCCACATTCTTATATAGGAGCCAGTGGATGTCATGTAGGATTATCAGATGGTCAAATGGGAAATTCTGAAGTAGGACATATGACTATTGGAGCAGGAAGAATTATTTTGCAAAAATTACCAAAAATTAATTCTTTAATTGAAAACGGTAATTTTTTTGAATTGCCAAATTTTAAATTATTATTAAATAGATTAATCAATGAATCAACTTTATCTAAATCAAATAATCTATTTTTTAATAAAAAAGTATTGCATATAATTGCAATTATGTCTGATGGAGGAGTTCATGGTCATATTAATCATATTATTAAAATAGCAAGTTTTTTATCTCAAAATAATATTAAAATAGAATTACATCTTTTCTCTGATGGACGAGATACTTCTCCCGCTAGTGCTATTGAATATGCTCTTAAAATAGAAGAATTATGTTACAATAATCATAACATAACAATAGCATCAATAATGGGAAGATACTATGGTATGGATAGAGATAATAGACATGATAGAACGCAAAAAGCATTTGAAACTATATCATATGGCAATATCAATTATAGTACTAATCATCAGTATACTTTTGAAAAAATAACAGATTATATAAAAAATAGCTATAATTCTGGTATATACGATGAATTTATCATACCAGCTGCAAGAATTAATTACAATGGAATAAATAAAGAAGAAGATTTAATATTATGTCTCAATTATAGATCTGATAGAATAAGACAGTTACTTTATGCTCTTATAAATCATCTTGGAAGTAATAATATATATACTATAAGTGATACTGGAATTGATTCTATAAATTCAAATATAATACTTTTTCCAGAAGTTATTACAGATAATTTAGGAAAAAAGATTTCCGATTTGGGATTAAAACAACTAAGAATTGCTGAGACAGAAAAATATGCTCATGTTACATTTTTCTTGAACGGAGGAAACGAGAATCCATATCCTAATGAAGATAGAATATTAATACCATCACCTAAAATTCCATACTATGATATGCAACCAGAAATGTCAGCTGAAGAGATAACTTATACTTTAATAAGAGAAATGAAAAGTAAAAAGTATCACTTTATTTGTGTAAATTATGCAAATGCAGATATGGTGGGTCACACAGGAAACCTAGACGCTTCCATTAAAGCTTGTGAAATACTAGATAAGCAACTTGGAAAAATACTAAAAGAATGTAATAATTCTAATTATCAGCTAATTTTAACTAGTGATCATGGTAATATAGAAGAAATGTTTAATTATATAGAAAATACGAAATGTACAGCACATACATCTAATAATGTTCCTGTAATATATTATGATAATTATTTTTATAGAATAAATCAAAAAAATACTGAAGAATATACTGATGAGAATTTTTATGATAAAAAAAATATAAAAATATATAAAAATATATTTAACAAGTATTTTATAAAAAATCCTTCCTCTGGATTATCTGATATAGCAAAATTCATTATTGAAATAATAAATATAAAATATGAGTTATAAATAAAAATGATATTATAGCAAATAAAATCCTAATTTTATAATCTATTTTATTATAATAAATATTATTATTATCTTTAATAAAATTATCTAAGTTATCAGATTTTTTATTAAAATTATTATCTATATTCTGATTTATATTATGTATATTAAATATTTTATTGAGATTATGTAAGTAATAATTTGATAACTTAAAATTTTTAGCAATAGAATTAATTATAAAATTTGAAATATGAGAATATTTATTATTTTCTTGATAATTTTTAAACCATGATTTAGCTAATTCCCACATATTTAATTCAGGACTCAGTATACGTAATGTTCCCTCTAAACTAATCATACTTTTTTGTAATAATATAAGTTGTGGCTGGATTTCCATTTTAAACTCAGACATTATTGATAACAAATCTTTTAATAATTTGGATATAGATATTTGTTTAGCAGGAAGATCTTTTATAGGACTACATATTGCTTGACAAGCCAATGAAAAAGTTGTAAGAGGCTGATCTTTGTTTATATATCCAGCTTCTAAATATATTTTAGCTACTGTGTCATAATCTTCATTAATAAATGCATATAAGATTTGTGATATTGCTACTTTATTACGATTATCAAGAAAACTTACTATACCACAATCTATAAGATAAATTTTATGAGTATTATATTCAATAATTAGATTTCCTGGATGTATATCAGCATGAAAAAATCCATATTTATGATATTGTGTAAAAAATGTATTAGCTAAATTAATAGATGCTAATCTCAGATTGATATTATTTTTATGTAATTCTTCTTGATTATTAATATGAAATCCATCTATCCAACTCATTGTTAGTATTTCATTATTTGATAAATTCCAATAAATATCTGGAAATAATATAGGTAAATTTGAATTTTTAGCTTCGTTTTGTAATCTTTTACACGAAGAAGCTTCTAATCTCATATTAGTCTCTATATATATAGAGTTTTTAATAACTAAAATGATATCTTGTAATTTATGATATTTTTCATTCTTAAATTTCTTAAATAATATTTTTAATAAAAAAGATAATATCGATAAATCTCTCAGCAATTCATCTTTAATTTTAGGTCTTAATATTTTAACAGCAACAGGTGTTTTAGTATTTCTTATAATCCCAAAATAAACTTGTGCAACAGATCCAGCTGCTACTGGTTTATCTTGTATTTCTATATGTTCATTGAGTAATAATTCTAAAAATTCTCTATCCTGTAATTTTTTTTTTAATTGATCAAGTGTAATTGGTTCGACTTTATCTTGAAGGGTTGATAATTCTTGAGCGATATCTTGACCAGTTATATCTGGTCTAGTTGCTAAAAATTGCCCTAATTTTATAAATCCAGGACCTGATCTTATGAGAAATTTTTTTAATCTGAGAGGAAATTTAGAATTTTTATTATTTTTTCTCAGTATTATTCCAAAAATAGAAAAAATTAGATTACTACTAATTAAAATAAAAAGTATTCTCAGAAAATTATAAAAAAATTTTATTTTTTTTATCACAATATTTTTTATTATATATAATATTTTTTATTGAAATTTATTTATTTAATATAAATTATATATGTATATTTTATTGAAATATCTATAATTGTATGATACAGTGTCTATTTAATAAAAATAAAATATCATCAAAAATTTATAATAATAATAAACTCCGCGTTCTTTAAAGTAAATCAAAAAATTATAAATATATGGAATTTCACAATATAATAAAAGAATTTAATATAAAAATAGATAATAGAATAAATATTTTTAGAAATGATGTTGAAAATCTTAATAATGATGATGTAGAAGCAAAAATTGCTCTTGCACAGAATGTTTATGAAGATTTAAAATATCATGCTGTAAAATTATGTGAAGTAATTATTTCACAAATAAATAACGAAAATATTTTTCAAGTGGAAAAATTTATTCCTCTTCTCCAATCTATTAAGGATGCAAAATATTCTTTAAATAAATCTCAAATTATAGAAAGATTTAAAATAATAAGTGTGTTTGATGCAGATCAAAATACAGCTTTAATATCAGGTTGTATAATGTCATTTTGTGATGGTAATGCTGATATAAAATCTCTTTTTAAAATGCTTTTGATGACTTATGGTTATCAAAATGAGAATGTTGATCAATTTTTGTCGATACTAGTCGAAAATTGCACTTTTGATTCTAGAGGTTTTGAATTTAATCATCAAAAAGAATATATCGATGATGTATTTAAATATGATTCTGGTTTTTCACCAAAAATAGATTTTGTGATAAGTATTTTACCAACCATAAAAGGTTTGTATATTCAAGATTCTAAAAATAACTCCGAAAATAAACAAGAATCTGAAAATGAACAAGAATTTGAAAATATTGAATCTTGTTTAAAAAAATTAGAATTTATAAAGAATAATACAGATACAAATGATGCATTTAATCAAATTGAAATTTTTCTTTTAAAAGTAAAAGAAAAACTTAATAATAGAATAAATTTAAATGAAGATGAGTTAAAATATTTTAAAATTATTATGGGTAATGAGTTTTTTGACCCAATAATTACAATATCTTATGATAATAATATTGCAAATACTATAATAAATGAATTTCAACAAAAATATCATCAATATCAATCTTTGAATAATCTAAAATATTTAGAAAAAAATATAATTAAATACTGTGAATATATTGATAAATTAGATATTAATATAAGAGGAAATATAAATAAAATAATTCTTAATCAGGAATCTACAATAAGATCTCTTTCTTATGTTAGAGATTTAATAAGTAATTTAGATATAAATGATAAAGAATACAATAAAAAATTACTTTTATTAAAAAATATTGAAAAAAATCTGATAAATTCTGCGCTATATATTAATGTTATTAAAACTTATATTGATTTAAATAAGAAAAAAATTCAGGAAAAAGAATTTAAAAATAATATTAATAATTCTATCAATAATATAGAACAATTAGTCTCAAATAGACATAACGAAAAAATACACTTAAAATATCAATTAGATACAGTATTTGCTATTAATAAAATATTATGTCAAATAAATAAATCACATAAAAATAATCAACAAAATAAAGAATTTTTTGAACAAAAAATAATCTTAGAGAAACTAAAACAAGAAATTAGACTTGATATAATAGAAAATAGTTCTAATAATATTATATTATTTAATATAAATAATAGGCATTTTCCTATGTTAATTTTATTAAATTTTTCAATTATATTAAAGTCAATGATAAAGAAATTTGATAAATATATAAATTTAACAAAATATCTGAATATAAATAGTGATGTAAATAATCAAAGAGTTATATCTTAAATATAACAATATTTTTAGTTATGCATTATATAATTTTTTGATATTAAATATCAGATTTATGTATCAATATTAATTTAATTTATTGTATCATTCATATATTTATGTAATTAGTATAATATATCATTATAAATAATGGTAGAATATTAATTAATTATACTAATACCATTAAAATAATATGAATGATCTATTATGTTCTTCTTTATCTGGATCGAGTTTTAGATTCTCAAATATAACATCACTATGGACAGCAATAATTACACCATTTACTTCGGATAATAATGTAGATTATTTGACTCTGAAAATACTTTTAAAACATCAAAAACAAGCTAAAAATGGTGTTATTATATTTGGAAGTACAGGAGAAGGAAATTCTTTATCTTTAAATGAAAAATTATCTATTATAAAAATTACTTCTGAAGTTCAAGATTTACCTATTATTGTATGTATTCCTGGTATTAATATTATTGATAACGCAGAGTTAATAAATATATGTGAGAATTTTTCAAATATTTGCGGTTATTTATTAACAACACCAATTTATACTAAACCAGGAATTATAGGACAAACTAAGTGGTTTGAATTCATTATGAATATGACTCAAAAACCATGTATGTTATATAATATTCCAAGTAGATCTGGTGTTCCTCTTTATCATGATACTATTAAGAACTTAAAAGATCATCCTAGATTAGTTGCTATAAAAGATTCTGGTGGAAATCTAGATTTAATGAAAGAATATAATAATATTAATCCTAAAATTGAAATTTTTTGTGGAGATGATAGTTTATTATCTCAAGCAACAAAAATTACACAGATTTCTGGTTTAATCTCTGTAATAAGTAATATTTTACCATCTGAATTACATATTTATGTAAAATATTATTGTGAGTATATAAATAATGAATCTAAATCTTATGAATTTGATAATAAAGATAGAAAAAATAATAATATTGATTTTTCATTAGATTTTTTAACAAATATAGCTATAGAAATAGCGAATTCTGGTGTAAATCCTTTACCTATAAAATATTTAATGTACCGTCTTGGGCAAATAAAACATATGACAGTACGTTTACCACTTGATTTTTTAGATATAAATGAATCTATAATAAATCATTCTTTTGAATCAATAAAAAATAAAAATATACAAAATAAAAATATATCTTATTATAGTGATTCTAAATCAAGTATCGAACTAAAAAATGAAAATGAATCTACACAAAAATCTATAAAAATACATAATAACTCGGAATTAGATTCATATGTTAATTCTATCGATGATGATGTATTTTTAAAAATGCTCAATGAAGGCCAAATAAGATCTGCTGAATATAATATTGAAACTGATATTTGGAATGTAAATAAATTTGTTAAACAAAAAATTTTAGATATTTTTAGTAATCATAAATCTGAATGTTTAGATCAATTTAGTTCACAATATATAGGATTTGTTGATAAATTAATTTTATTACCACGTAAATTTACTGCTGAAGATAATATAAGGATGGTACCAGGTGGTAGTTCTATTCGAGAAGGTGTTTATATTGGAAAAAAATGTGTTATTATGCCACCATCTTATATTAATATAGGATCTTATATAGATGAAGAAACAGTAGTTGATAGTCATGTGCTTATAGGATCTTGTGCTCAAATAGGAAAAAGAGTTCATATAGGAGCAGGTGTAAAAATAGGTGGTGTTATTGATCCTGTAGGAAATTTACCAGTTATAATAGAAAATGATGTATTTATAGGAGCAGGATCTATCATTCTTGAAGGAATAATAATTAAGGAAAAAGCAGTGATTGCTCCAGGAGTGATATTATCTGGATCAACACCTATTTATGATATAACACAACTTAAAATATATAAAGGAATTATACCAAAAAATGCTCTTGTAGTTCCAGGATCTAGAAGTATAAATAGAAGCTCAACATCTCAAGATTGGATAAATAAGAATGGGTTACAAGCTAATTGCCCTATTATTATAAAATATCGTGATTCTAATACTGATATTGCTTTAGAAATTGAAAATATTATAAAATAATTTTTTTATAAAAAATCTTTATTATATGATAATTAAGATTTGGAAAAAATTAATAATATTTTTTTTTATTATATTTTTTTCTTTATATTTAAAATATATATCTACGTATTCTAATAATATCACTGAGACTACTAATCAAAATGAATCAATTATAAATAAAAAAATTAATCATCTCTTTGAAATCAATAAATCAAAAAATAATAAAGAAAAAACACATAATATAATTGAAGTTGATACATTAAATATTATAAATTCTATGATTTATAATAATAAAATTATTGCTGTTCCATTTTCAACTCCATTGCAGAATTCTCAAATAAATGAACTAAAATCTATACTTCCTTCTCTCAATAAAATATATAATAATTACGATTATAATAATTTAATTTCTAAAGATACGATTATTCACTCTCATAGTGAATCAGAAATATTAAGTTATATGCAGTTGCCAGAAATCAAATTTTTGTGGTCATTTCGTGGAGGATATGGGTCGGCTAGATTATTAAATAATAAAGATATTTTAAAAATTAAAAATTTTTCTTCTAAAAAAACTGATAATTTAGTAAATTTCAATAATAATAATAAAAAAGTTATAATTGGGTTTAGTGATGTGACATATATTATGATTGCTACTTATCAGTTATTTGGATGGCATAATATACATGGAGATTGTCTATATCAAATTGTCCAATCAGGTGAAGAAAAAAATCCTATGAATATAAAAAACATTGTAAATTTACTATCTGGAAAAGTTAAAAAAATATATATTCCAAAAATTATTCCAATAGGTAATATATCTACAAAAATGAAAGATAATCTTAATATATCTGGTAAAATGACAGGTGGAAACCTAGAAATTATCATTAGTACTATAGGTACACCATATGAAATAAAAACTGATAATCACATTTTGATGCTTGAAGATACAAATATAAATTCATACAGATTTGCTCGTAATCTAAACCATATGATTCAAGCAGGTAAATTTAATAATGTTTTAGCAGTTGTTTTTGGAACAGTGAATGATAAAAATAATCTGGATTCAAGTTGTTTTGAAAAAATCATTGATGAATTTGCAGAATGGGCTAACTTTCCTGTGTATAAAACTATAAGCTTTGGTCATGAATATAATAATTACCCATGGATTTATGGAGCTGATGCCATAATAGAAAAAGAACAAAATAGTAATATGCAGATTAAAGTTAATGTACCTAGTTTGTTTTTAAAATAAAATTATTTATTATTAATATAAATAAATAATCATAATTATATGCAAAAATAATGAATATTATTTTGAGTAATATTTATATAATAATGATTATTCTAATTTTTTTAATTAATAAAAGAACAAAATAGTAATATGCAGATTAAAGTTAATGTACCTAGTTTGTTTTTAAAATAAAATTATTTATTATTAATATAAATAAATAATCATAATTATATGCAAGAGTAATGAATATTATTTTGAATAATATTTATATAACAATGATTATTCTAATTTTTTTAATTAATAAAAGAAAAAAATAGTAATATGCAAATTTTATTTATCATTTAACTTTAAAGCATCACTTAATGCGCTACCAAAATTATTATTTTGAGCATTTTGATAATCTTCTTTCATTTTTTGTTCATTCTCTATATGAAGTTCTTTTATAGATAAATTAAATACTCTTTTATCGCTATCATATTTTACAACTTTTACATTTACTTTTTGTCCTATAGTAAAGTTCTGAGGTTTTTGTTCATTTCTACTATTTGATAATTCATAGCGATCAATATAAGCAGTTATTCCATTTTTTATTTCTACTTCAATTCCATCTCTTTTTACATCAGTTACTATTACTTCGACTGATTGTTTTTTCATCATTTCTTCGGCAAGTCCTAGTAAGTTATCTTCAGAGAGTCTTTTTATACTTCCAGTAATTCTTTCTCTTTGAGGATCAGCATTTATAATAACACATTCTATAATATCTCCTTTAGAATATTTACGTAATATTTCTTCTTGTAAAGTTTCGCTCCAATCAATTTCTTGAATAGGGATTAAAAGATTAAGAGAGAGCTCATCATTTATTTTATCAGCTTCTGAGACAAATATACCGAAATCGGATATATTACGTACAACAACACTAAGTCTGCTACCTTGAGGATGTTTTTCTATAAATTCTTCCCAAGCATTTTTCTGACAATGCTTGACACTAAGACTTATTCTATGTTTGCTGAGATCAAAATCTAATACCATTACATCGACTTCTTGACCTACACTAACAATTTTAGAAGGATGAACATTTCTTGCTGTCCAATGGAGTTCTGTATGATAAACTAATCCATCTACATTAGGCTCTAACATAACAAATGCTCCATAGTCTGTAATAGCAGTTATTTTACCTTTATGAATAGATCCAACAGAGTATTTTTTCGTAATTTCTTCCCAAGGATTTTTTGTCAATTGTTTTAAACCCAATGATATTCTTTGAGTTTCTTTATTATATTTTATAACCATGACTTTTATTTTTTGGCCAACAGTTAAAACTTCTGACGGATGGAATTTACGATCCCAATCAAGATCTCTTATATGAATAAGACCATCTATTGGTCCTAGGTCAACAAATGCACCATATCCTGTGATATTTTTTACAACTCCTTCTAAAATCATTCCTTCTTCTATAGTAGAAATGAGATCATCACGTGCTTCTTTACGTGACTCTTCCATGATAGCTCTACGAGATACAACTATATTTCCGTGAGTTTTATCCATTTTTAAGATCTTAAAGCTTTGAATAATTCCTCCGAGTGCTGATATATCTTTTATTGGGCGTATATCAACTTGGCTACCTGGTAAGAAAGATACAAGTCCTCCTAAGTCTACAGCAAAGCCACCTTTTACTCGTCCAATTATAATTCCATCTACGGTTTCGTTATTAGTATGTGCATTTTCAAAATAAAGCCAAATTTTTTCTTTAACAGCTCTTTCTCTACTCAGAACTATACAACCGTCACGTCCTTCAAGTTTATCCACATAAACATCTATAACATCACCAATCTTTATTTTATCTTTTTGGTTTGTAATAACAAATTCTGAAATAGGTATTCTACCTGCACTCTTAAAAGAGACGTCTACAATGACAGCATCATTATTTATATCAATAACTGTTCCCTTAACAAGGGTATTTTCTCTTACTTCTGATTGAAAATGTTCTTCAAGAAGTTTTATATAATCTTCTTGTAAATTTTGATCATTAGGTTCTAAATTTATTTCTTGGAGGTTACTAAAACTCATTTATTTGAGATATTATTATCTGTTAGTTGGTTAATTTTAGTTTGAATTATAGATTTTTTAATTACTATATAATATAAAAATGTATAATAAATTATTTTCTATACAGTAAAAATGTTATCATAAAATATTCAAACACTATATTTTAATATTAATACTACACAATATTCTTTATGGAAAGACAAAAAATATTATATATTTTTTATTTTACCAATTTTATTATTAATTTTCATGAATAAAAAAAATTTTTATAAATCTTATTCAATAGGTATTATTGGAGCAACAGGAAAAATGGGTAAAGAAATAATATCTGAGTTAAATATAAATTCTACTTATACTATATTAGATAAACAAATAATATTAACTTTAGGACCAAGTTATAGTAGTTCATCTAAATTTAATATAAAGGAAGTTTTTGAAAGTAATGATTGTATTATTGATTTTTCTAATAAATCACTTCTTAATTTAATATTAGATACAGTAGAAAATAACCCAAAACCACTTATTATAGGAACAACAGGATGGGATCCTAATGATTTTTCTGACAAATTGAAGAGATGTTCAAATCTTACTCCAATAATTATTGCCCCTAACACAAGTATTGGCTCTTTTGCACAAAAATTTATATCATTGCAATTAGCCTCAATTATCGGAGAATATTCAGATATAGATATACTAGAGAGACATCATAGAAATAAAAAAGATTCTCCATCTGGAACAGCATTAGAACTAAAAAGATCTTTAGAGGAAAAATTAAAATATAATAATAAAAATAGTAATAAATCATCTAATTTAATTCCAATATTAAGTTGTCGTAGTGGATCTATTGTAGGTGAGCATACCATAAACTTCACAACAGATAATGAAATGATAACAATTACTCATAGAGTTTTTGACCGTAAAGCATTTGTGCAAGGAGTAATAAAATCTGTTTTATGGTTATTATGTAAAGAGTTATATTTTCAAAATAATTTATCAGAAAATTGTATAGATGGTGTATCTATTTCTGCTACTCCAGGTTTATATACTATAGATAATGTGCTAGAACTATGAAATAATAGTTAATCAAAATTCTTAAAAATGGAGAAAAATATCATAATAGGTGCAAGATCTAGTAAATTAGCAATAAAACAGGCTGAAATAGTTATAAAATCCATGAGAGATGTGGGGTTTAGTGGAGATGTTTTTATCAAGCAAATAAAAACTTTAAGTGATATTATATCAGATAAACAACTTTGTGATATAGGAGGGAAGTCTTTATTTGTTAAAGAAATAGATGAGCAGATATTATCTGGAGATATAGATATGGCAGTTCATTCTTTAAAAGATATTCCAACAGAATATCATCCTGAATTGAAAATAAATTGTTTTTTACCAAGACATAATCCATCAGATATATTTTTAATAAAAAGTAATATATTTGAATTAATAAATGATAAAGATGTTAAAATAATGATAAATTATGAAAAAAATTATACTGATAATTTTTTTGAAATTAAAAATAGTTTTTTTTCTATAAAAGAAGAATTTTCAAAATATTGTTTAAATAAAATAGTAAAATTAATAAATTATTATAGACCTTATAAACCTTTTTCTTTAGGAACATGTTCTCCAAGAAGATCAGCATTATTATCTTATTTTCTTAAAGATACTAAATATATAATTTCTCCTATGAGAGGTAATATAGATAATAGAATTAATAAATTAATTGAAGGGAATCTCGATGCTATAATTCTAGCAAAGTGTGGATTAGAAAGAATCAGTGCTGCTTTAAATCTTAAAGATATTGTTCCAATAAAAATATCACCATGGGAATTTATACCATCAGCAGGACAAGGAACAATAGCAATTGTTACAAAAAAACATACAGAAATAGATAATTATTTATCAAATATATTGAAAAAAATTAATTGTGAAGAAACTTATTTAAGATCTATTGCAGAAAGGGCAACTTTACAAATTATTAACGGAGATTGCTATACACCTATTGGTTGTTATAGTGAATTTAATAATAAAGAGTATAATAAAAATATATTAAAAGAATCTAAAATTATGAAAATTAAAGGTTTTCTTTCAGATATTAACTATTCTGAAATTATTTTTGATGAAGTAAGTAATGTTGTTAATACAGTAGAAGATGCTTATAATTTAGGATCAGAATTAGGAAGAAAATTAAAAGAAAAAATAAAATATTTTAAGTATTAAAATTTTTCATCTGTAAATTCAATACATACTTTTTCTTGCATAATAGTTTTGTTATTTATCATATCAATTGATAATTTTTCACAATTTATTGTGATTTTATCAGATATAATTCTTGCTTTATTTATAGAAACAATTTTTTGTTTCATATCTAAAATACCATCATCACCATAAATAGTATATTGATAATTGTCTAAAGTAGTGACAACTGATGGATGCATAAATGATGCTTTTTTATCATATATCTTTGTATAAGGAGAACTAAATTTTATATGATTTATAAACTTTGAATTATTTTTCTCTGATCCAAATTCTAAACTTTGTAAATTAACTATAATAATTTCTGATTTTTCATTATATGTTATTTTATTAGATTTAATATTCCAAGTACCACTATCTGGAATGTTTATTTGAGAAACTAACTCATAAGCATGAATAGATTCTGATATATTAACTTTTTTACCATTATCTTTTTTATCATTAACTTTTTTATCATCAACTTTTTTATCATTAACTTTTTTACCATCAACTTTTTCATATGCTTTTTCATATGCATATAAAGGTTCATAAGTTTTGAAGTTGAAAAAAGATAAATATTGTTTATAATTTAGTAAGAATTTTGTATTATTAAAATAATAAATACAAAAAAAGAATAATATACTAATTATAATTAATTTTTTCTTATAAAGAATATTATATTTAATTTTATCACTATGAAAACACAATTTATAAAAATTATGAATGAAATTATTAATTATTTTATATTGATCTTAATTTATATCCTGCCATTCTAATTGTTTCTATGACATTCCCCTTTTCTGGACATGCATCTATTAAAGCTTTACGTAATCTAGTAATGTGAACATCAACTGTTCTATAGTCAACATTAGAATTCGGATCCCATATTTTTATAATAAAATCATCTCTTGAAAAAACCTTCTCTGGTGATTCCATAAGAAGTCGTAAAATTTGAAATTCAATAAATGATAATTTTATATTTTTTCCAGAACGTGATACTGAATATGATGAGAGATCCATTTCTATATCATTAAATACTAGTTTTTTATCTCCAAATGCAGGTCTTATTCTTCTAACAACTGCTCTTATACGAGCTAATAACTCTATTGAAGAAAATGGTTTAGTCATGTAATCATCTGCTCCACGTTCTAATCCTGTAACTTTATCAATACTATCTCCTTTAGAAGATATGATTATGATTGGAATATTTGATGTTTCTTTAATGTCTCTTAATTCAGTACATATATCAATTCCTGATTTTCTAGGTAACATCCAATCAAGAAGAATTAAATCAGGAGATTCTTTACAAGCAACTTCAACTGCACTACCACCATCACTTATAGATATAACTTTATAACCCTCTTTTTCAAGAATATAAGATATAATACTTGATATTGAATAATCATCTTCAACTAATAGTACTGTAAACTTCAGCGGTTTAGTTTTCATAAATTGATATATTAATTTAATTTTAAATATAATTCCTAAGAGTAAAATATACTCAATTAATCAGCATAGAAATTTATATTTTTTTTGCAACAAAAATTGCTACTAAACTAATTAATTTAATTGTTCGTTTAATTAACTTTAATAATTTATTTGTGTTTACATATTTATTGTGATTCTCTGCTATTTTCTTATGTTCTATCTCATTAAGACGAAATTGCTCAATTTTTTTTAAAAAATTTTTTAAAAAGCTATTTATAGTAGAAATAGAATCTAAATCTGATATATTTTTAATGCATTCTTGTATTTGTATAATTTGTTTTTGATAATGAATATCTATAACTTCTTCTACAGCCTCAGTACATGCCATAGCATAATATTCATTTATCATTGCAGTAATGAATCCTATAAAAAATCCACCAATTTTCCAAAAACATGACATTAAAGTTGGTCTTACTTTATAATTTATAATTTTTTCAGAAAAATAAAGAAAATGCTCAATTTCTTGTTCTAGCATTTCATATAGCTGATCAATAGTTTCCTCTGAAAAATTTTTTAATTTAGCTGCAAATATTTGACCACGGTATATTTGACATGCTCCCATTTCTCCTGCATGATTCACTCTAATAATAGATTTTAGATCTATATCTATATGAATATTATTAAAAAAAGAGTATTTTTTATCACCAGGGAGAAATTTCATTACAAAGTATCAATCAATTGATGTTCTAGGCTGTAAAAAAGAATATTTCTTTTTTAAAGATATATATAAAACAATTACAAGTCCAGGTACAGATAATAGTGTTGCTATTGTAAACAGTGTTTTCCACCCAAAGTATTTTACAATCCATCCTGACCATATTGAAAATGAACTTCTTCCCATAGTACTGATAGATGATAATAAAGCCATTTGAGTTACAGAATATATATTATTTTGACATATGTACATACGGAGTGTAAATAAAGCAGTTGTGCGGAATCCACCTGTAAAATGCTCTAAAAATATAAGGCCATATAAAGCAAATTTATTATATCCAATACCGTACATAATAACATATAGATAAGTAGCAATGGCATGTGTTAAACAACCATAAATCAGTGATTTTCCTAGACCTATCCGATTTATCATTCCTCCACTAAAAATGCAGCCAATTATTGTTGCAAATGTTCCAAAAATCTTAGATATTTCTGCTATTTCTATCTTTGAAAAACCTAAAGATGTATAAAAAACATTATGAAGATTTCCAACTAAATTATCACCAGCTTTGTAAATAAAGGTTAGTATAAAAATTGCAATCCATCCTTCTTTATTTTTTATTTCAGAAATAGGATCAATAATAGAACGCAAAATCCAAGCTTTAAATTTATATTTTTTATCTGATGAATTTATATAGTTTAAAACTATAGTTTGTCTTGATAAAAATGAATCTTTTAAAAGCATACTAAAAATCGATCCAAATATTAATAATATTCCTATACAAAAATAAGATGCTCCCCAACCATAACTACTAGATAAGTATAATGATGATACACTACTACAAAGCATTCCTAAGCGATAACCACTTGTTCTCATAGCTTCACCCATACTATATTCTAATGAGTTAAGGCGAGATAAATCATAGGCTAACATAATACTTTCTTGTGTAGCAGCAGATACACTGATAACAAAAACTAAAAATACTAAAAATTTTAAATTGTTTAAAGGATTTATTTGACTTAATAATATCATACTTATACCAATTATTAGTTGAGTCGAAATAAGCCAAAGTTTATGATTACTTATCTTTTTTTTACGATTGAATATATAATTCAATAAAGGTGGTGATTTATACTCAATAAATGGTACCCATAAAAACTTTAATGCATATGGAATAGATGATAATCCTGCAAAGCTAACTATTGAAATATCTAAATTTGACTGAGATAACCAAAAAGCAAGAATTGGACCACACATCAAAAGCGGTAATCCAGCGAAAAATCCCATAAGTCCGATAATAACTATATTACGTTTTATACATAGACTTAATGTTCCTCGAATAATAAAATCAATCATTTTCTGAATGTATTGTATAGAGGTCTAATTATATTTATTTAGCTTTTGCTACATTTATATAATAAATAACATATAATTAAAGATGATATTGCAAATATTCTTTGATAGCAAGAACCATTTCTACATACAAATGTATATAAAATTTACATAAAATATAACTATTTTAATTTTTAGAAATTATTTAAAATAAAATCAATAAATTTTCATATATATTTAAATTAATTTGAACTAATAAACATATAACATATTTTTTAATGTGGTAATAAAATGTAAAAATCAGCATATTCTCTCATACTTGATGCTCTTCTTTCAGCATTTTTCCCACTACCAAAAAATAAATCTATTCTATTTGATCCATTTATTGCACCACCTCTATCTTGAGCAATTAGAAGACGAGAATATTTACTATTAACTTTATGAACTGAATGTTTATGATTCATAATAGTATCAACCCATATAGGTGTCCCATAGCTATATATTGTATTATCTACAGCAGCAGATTGTTCTGTTGTTAGAGGTATACCTTGTGCCCCAATAAAACCATTATATTTTTGTTCTTTAAAAAAAATATAAGAAGGATCATGATTGATAATTTCTTGTGCAATATTTTTATGTTCATTTAGCCATTTTATTATCTCTGATGTGTTACCAATTTTAGTTTTTGGATAATATTTGATTATTTTTTCATTAATACATCTATAAGGAAAACCATTTCTTTTATGGTAAGATAAAATTATTGTATTTGAATTATCTTCATTTAAAACAATTTTTCCAGAACCTTGAACATGAAGAAAATACTTACGTGCTATATCATCAACATATATTATTTCTGATCCTTTTATAGCTCCATTTTCTATATCTTTTCTAGATATCTTTATTTTATTATTATCTGGAACTTTATATATTGGATATATAAAAGGTGATTTCATAGAACGCGATCCTTTTAATTCAATTGAAAAATACCCTGTAATAATTCCACGTTTTTTATTTTTATGTGTAATAAAATAAGGAGTAAAATTTTTCTCCCAAAATTCTTTTGCAATTTTATTTAATTTATATCTTTGATTTTGATTTAATTTATTATATTTCTTTATTTTTTCGATTTTATTAATATAATCCTCAGCAACATCACATAACTTTTGCCATTGATAGTTTTTTCCAAATTTTTTTATTTTTTTTGAAAAATTCAAAGATGGATCGCGAGCTTTTATAGGTTTACATGATAATGTAAAAACTTGAAGTGATTGATAGTGAGTATTACTTTTATTCCATCTATTAAGGTCATTAAAAGTAACTCTTTTGAGAGAAAAATCATCATTAATGTTGTTGTGATGAATTCGACTACATCCAGATATAATTAACGTATGTAATATAATTAAAAAAAGATTTAATAATATCTTTTGATATATACAATAATCTACAAATTTTTTATAAAAAAAATTATTAATTAAGTTAAAAAAGAGATAATAAATAGTTTTTATATTAAATATTTTTTGTCCTGTGAATAACATCAGGATATAGAAAGTATATTGTTTATTTAAAAATTTTTACATTTTATATTATTAATTATATTTCGTAAAATATTTTTTTTACAATAATTCTTTAATTTCTGAAAATAAAAATTATATAGGAAACCCTATTAATTTAAAAATATTAAATTATATAGGAAATCCATCGAGAAAATTCCATAATAATTTTGCTCCTTCAATTGCGCCATTACGAGCAAAATTTTTATTATCTTTATCAAGTTTATTTATCAAACCGACAAGCTCTTCTGTATGCCATACATCTACTTTTTCATGTACATAAAAAAATTCAAGAGTGCTTGGATCAGTAATATTATAATGATTTTTTAATGCTTCAATTTTAGATTTTGATACAGATGGCGTTTGTCTTTCATAGGCATAAAGAGCCCCCAATCCAGTAGAATATCCAGATTTTGTCAAATCAAAAAAACCATCAATTAATTTTAATGTAGATTCAAGTTCTGGAGATGAATCTAATTCGGTTGAGGGGGATATACCATAAATAAAACGTTTCCATAGTTCTGGATGATTATTATCACCTCTTTCCTCATCAATTAAATTTTCTAACAAAACTTGTCTACTCTCCATATCACAACATTGAGAATGAATTTGACTAATTAATCTAGCAAATACATATATATGATGAAAACGCTCTTTTGCATACAATATCAATGTTTCTTTAGGTAATTTTCCATGATTAAATGCATTATAAAAAGGATGTTTAAGTAAAAACCAATTTTCTAGTTCATTATTTAAATCATTTATAAAATTCATAGAGTATTAATAAATAAGTAATAGAATTTACATAAATTTTTTATATTTGCTAAATATAAATAACCGTTGTAGGACTATGATACTTATAAAAATAATAGTCAAGTTAATAAATATGTATATTTATTATATATTTTATTTCCTTGGATTATGTGTATCCATTTGTTCAAAAAAATCCATATTATCTTTTGTAATTTTTAATTTTGCAAATATAAATTCCAATGCTTCTATTGTGCTCATATTACTTGCTATGCGTCTTAGGACCCATATCTTGTTTAATATATCTTTATTAACTAATAAATCTTCCCTTCTAGTACCAGATTTAATAATATCAATTGCTGGGAAGATTCTTTTATCTGATATTTTTCTATCAAGAATTAATTCAGAATTTCCAGTTCCTTTAAATTCTTCAAATATTACTTCATCCATACGAGAGCCTGTTTCAACAAGTGCTGTTGCAATAATAGTAAGTGATCCACCTTCTTCAATATTACGTGCTGCTCCAAAAAATCTTTTAGGTTTTTGTAATGCATTAGAATCAACACCACCACTTAAAATTTTACCTGAAGAAGGTGCTACATCATTGTATGCTCTAGCTAATCTGGTAATAGAATCTAAAATAATTACAACATCCTTTTGATTTTCAACTAAACGTTTAGCTTTTTCAATAACTATTTCTGCAAGTTGAGTATGTCTCTGAGATGGATCATCGAAAGTAGAACTGACAACTTCTCCTTTAACTGATCTTATCATATCAGTGACTTCTTCTGGACGCTCACCTATTAAAAGAACTATTAAATACGCATCAGGATAATTGGCTGTAATAGCATGTGCCATGCTATGAATAAGAAATGTTTTACCAGTACGTGGTGGAGCAACAACTAAAGCTCTTTGACCCAATCCTATTGGGGCAATAATATCAATTAATCTTCCATTTATATTATTTTTTAAAAGAGTATTTTCAAGAACTATTTGATGTTTTGGAAAAAGTGGAGTTAAATCATCAAAATTGCGTCTAAATCTAAAATCACCAACATTTGAATGATTAACACTCCTTATACGACTAAGTGAAAAATACCTTTCTCCTTTATAAGGTGATTTAATTGAGCATTCAATAAAATCACCCATTCTTAGTCCATTTTTATTAATAAAGCCCTGTGGTACATAAATATCGGAAGGACCAGCACAGTAATTAAATTCTTTATATCGCAAAAATCCATAACCATCTTGTATTATATCAAGAATTCCAGAACTAGTAATATTGCATCCATATTCATAAAGCCGACACATTATTGTAAAAATTAAGTCCTGTTTATACATTGTATCAGGATGAGATATATTTAGTTCTATTGCGAATTTATATAATTCTTCTACTGTTTTTTTCTTTATTTCATGAATTGAATAACTTTCCATTGATTTTATGTCTTTAATACAAGAAGAAATTTTTTCTTCTGAATTAAGATCTATATTGACTATTTTTCCATTATCAGAATTTTTATAAGATCTGGAAGAAAAATCATGTACTTTTAATCTTATACTATCTTTTTTCAAATTTTTTTTAATACTTTTATAGTTATATTGATATTGTTTTTCATCTAAATTTTCTATTTGTTTCATGTCTTGTCCTTTTCTAACTATATTCTGTTCTGAATTTTGAGTGGACATATAATTTTTATTTGATTGATTTTTATAAAATATTTATTATTTAAAATATTAAACTAAACTCTTTTTTTAGAAAAAAATATTAAAAATAAAGATATTTATCATAGAATTTTAATTCTATCTTTAAAAAATATATCTAGTTAAGTATTGAGTCTAGTTGAGTAAAAAAATGATTTAAACGTATATATATTTACAATCTTTAAATATTAAAAAATTGTTCAAAGATGATGTGCTTTAGTTTAAATATTTTGAAATTTTTTATAAATTAATATTATTAATATATTTTATTGTATAAAATATTAAGAATATAAAAAAAAAGAGTAAAGCTAACTGCGACAGTCATTTTTAATGCTACAGTTATTTTAAGATATTTGTCAAATACTTTTATTTAGTATTAAAAATAGAATAATTTTTTAATAAAATTTCAATAAAAAATCTAATTTATTTTAGTTGATATTAAATAGGATAATAAATAAAGCTATTAAATGTAAATTAAATTTATGTAAATATTAATATTTATACATACTACCATGGATAATAGTTTTTATTTCATTTTCATCATTTTGTATCATTAATCTACCGTAATCATCAATACCAATAAAAATTCCAGATTCTTTATATAATTCATTTGTAATAAAAATTTTTTCACCAAGAAAAAGAGCTCTTTTTAGCCAAGATTTTTTTATTTTTATAAATCCATTTCTTAATAATATTTTATATTGTTTAAACCATTCATGAATAATATAGTAAGCTAAATTAATTGGATCAATATTGATGCCAAATTGAGCAAGAAAAGAAGCATGTGTTAATTTTTCAGTAATTTTATTATTATGTTTATTTATGCTTATTATTGGCATACCTTTAATATTTATTCCTATACTAACTAAGAGCCATGTATCTATAATATCTATGCTATTTACAACTTCATGTAATACACCTCCTAACTTTAAGTTACCTAAAAATATATCATTAACCCATTTATAGTAAAGATTATTTGAGATATGCAATACATTTTCTATATTATTATTTATATTTAGTTTATTTAATATAAATTTGTAATTTTGGCAAAAATCAATGGATTCTTGAGAATTATTAATCTTTTCAATAAGTATTAAAGATTCTCCTATTGAAACACATGTCATATAAGATAATTGCCATAAATACTTATTAAAATCCTGAATAATAGATTCTTTTTCGTTAAATAAAATATTTTCGTTTTTATTATTATTTTTATTTATTTTTTGAGATGTTAAATTTATTAGCAAAGTCATAGATAATTGACTATCTTCAGAATTATACCATTTTCTATTATATTGTCCTATTCCATCACTTTGTTTAAGAGCTATTAAACAAAGTCCAGATTTACCTTCATTGTTCATTATGATTGATTTAGCTTTTTTATGTGTGCTAGATATTTCTTTATATAAAAAAACAGTCACATCTGGTAAAAACTTATTTAATAAAATTTGATACTCCATAATTTTTTAATATTTGTAATTTATTAGTATTTATAAAATTTAAATGAATAATCACTCCATAATAAAAAAAACTAGTTCTTCTGAAAATATAAGAAATAAAATTTCTCTTGTAAAAGTATCTACTTTTATCATTATTATTATAATATTATATTTTTTTTGGCAAAAATTTTATTATTTCAATGATAATCATAATATAAATGAATCTTATAATCATAAAGCTGATTTATTAATCAAAGACAATGATTCGAAAAACAAAATGAATGGTATTTCTCATAATCCTTTTATAAAAAATAAATTATCTCAAGAAGATTTACAAAAGCAAATAAATCCTAATAAAGAAATACCTCCAATATCGGATATTGAAAACAAACCTCAAAAAAAAGCAATGCTTTCATTTGTTATTATTGATGCTGGAATGTCTAAAAATGAAAACAAATTACTGTTTACATTGCCAAATCACGTAACATTAGGTTTTAATCCATATGCCAGTGAATTGAGAAATTTACTTATAAATGCAAGTAATTCCGGTTATCAAACAATAATTTGGTTACCGGTTAGTACATTAAATCAAAAAAATAACAATACTGGTAATTTATCACTAAAAAAAAATTCTAGTAATGAAGAAAATCTTCAAAAATTAAGGAAAATTCTTACTTTGAGCAAAGGAGTAAGTGGAGTTTACTTGGCAAAAGATCAAGATATAACAAACACTGATATTTTTGAAACAGTCATTATGCAAGAGTTAACAAAATCTAACATCTATCTCGCATATTGGATAATAACAAAATATAGGAATTTTCATGATGTCAATGATGTCAATGATGATTTAATTATAAAAAGTGATAACTCAAATAAAACAAATAAAATAATGTTTGATTTTATTCTTGATTCTGAGTTAGAACCACAAAAAACTCTTGAAAATATTAATAATATAGTAGCACAAAGTACTAATCTTGGCAAACCTTTAATAGGTGTTATTAGAAGCTATCCTATGAGTATAAAAGTATTACGAGAATGGCTTAAATATAATAAATATAATAATAATATTAAATTTTATAATTTGAGTTCAATTATGGATTTAAGAAATGAAAAAAACAATAACAAATAAAAAAGAAAATTTGATAGAATTTATAGCAAATGAAGAATGGAGTCGCATTGATAAATTTTTGGCTCATCATATGAATAAGTACTCAAGATCTTCTATACAAGAAGCAATCAAGAATGGATATGTAACTAATAATCAAAAAGTTGTTAATAAAAATAATGTTAATATTTCTAAAGGAGATATTATAACTATTTTTTGTAATTTTAGTGATGATAATAATATATTTAAAGAAAAAAATAACAATTTTATTGTTATTCCAAATTATAATATACCAATTCGAATTGTTTTCGAAGATCAATATATAATTGTAATTAATAAACAACCAAACTTGACAATACATTCAGGTGCAGGGACTAAAGATGATACGCTCGTTAATGCTTTAGTTGCTCGTTATGGAACAAATTTATCTTATTCTAATACAATAAGACCTGGAATATTTCATAGGTTAGATCGTGATACTTCTGGTTTGATGATCATTGCAAAAAATGATCATGTACATCAAATTATGGTAAATCAATTGAAAGAAAGAAGAATATCAAGATTGTATATAGCTATTGTTTATGGAAATTTATTAAAGAAAAATGGAACTATAGAAACTCTTATATCAAGAGATTCTTCTAATAGAAAAAGAATGAGAGTATCTCAAATATCAGGACGTAATGCTATTACACATTATAAAGTTAAAGCTGAAAAAGAAGGAATTAGTATAATAGAGTGTCGTCTTGAAACAGGAAGAACCCATCAAATTAGAGTTCATATGGATTGGATTGGTCATCCGATTATAGGAGACAAAATATATTTTCATAAAGTTCTTATTTCTACTAATAATAGAATTAATAATCTAATATCTGATATTAAAAGACAAGCATTACATTCATATAAAATAGAATTTTATCATCCTATTTCTGGACATTTTTATCAATATATATCTTCTTTGGAAGAAGATATTATTGATCTTTATGAAGAAATTAGTAAATAACAATTAATATTGTATGTATATAAACAAATAATTTGTAAATATTTATTATTTATATTATTTAATATTAATAGGTTTTATATTCATTCATTACTATAAACTATAAAATACTAATAATGTGTTTAAGACTGTGCAATTTAAGTGTATAAACTTAATAAGTGTATAAACTTAACTATAAGTGTGATAAACAATGGATACTGTTTTAGCTTCTGATCACAGAGGATTGAAATTAAAAAACTTTCTAATAAAAAAAATACAATCTGAAATTATTGAAGATAGTTATAATAAAATTATAGATTTAGGTCCATTTAGTGATGATTACCCATCCGATTACCCAGACTATGCATTTTTAATGGCAGAAAAAATAAAACAAATACAAAATAATAAGTATCCTCATTTTGGTATATTAATATGTGCTAGTGGTATAGGAATGAGTATATCAGCTAATAGATTTCCATGGATTAGGGCTGCTTTATGTAGGAACAAAAAAGATGTTATTTTAGCTAGATCTCATAATAATGCCAATATTTTAGTATTGGGATCTAATTTTATACAAGATGAAACAGCTTTTTCGATGTATAAGTTATTTTATAAAACAGAATTTATATACAATAAAAAATACTATAATAGAGTGAAAAAAATGACCTATTAGAATTTAAATTAATAATCGCAAAATTTAATATAAAACTTATGATAGAATACAGCAATATTGAGAATCAATATAGTAAAATAGATAAAGAATTAGATAATTTTATAAATAAATTCGAGAATTCAGATGATAAAATTCAACTAATAACTGAAACTCATATGAATTTCAATTTAATAGCAATTGATATATGTAAAGAACTAAAATCAAGAATAAATGATGAAAATATATTTCATTTAAAAATATTTATTCCATTATTAGATTTTTTTATAGGTGCTAAACTTATAATTAATAAAGATAATCAAGATAATCAAGATATCATTCAAAAGATGTCTTCAACAGTAAAATCTCTAAAACAACAAGAATGTTCAACTAATTTTCCTACATTAAGATTGTCTTTATTAGTTTTAATTAATAGTTGTGATATTTTTCTCTCAGAAAAAGCTAATCTATCATTACTAAAAATAAATTCTACTATTTTAAATATTATTAATGGAGAGATTAAATCTCCTATTTGTATTAATTATTTTCTAAATTTGATAATTGTAAATTGTACTTTTGATAGTAGAAGTTTATCAAATGATTATATTTTTAAAATAAAAGCAATAGATAGTAATGTATTTTCACCAAGAATAGATTTTTTTATATCATTTTTACGTATAATTGAAAATATATGTATTTTTGAAAAAAATTATATATATAACAGCTCTTATAAATTTTTACATAATGATAATACTAAAGTTATATATCATTTAATGTATATACATGATCAAATAAAAAAACATTTAAATATTTCAGAAGATTTGAAATATGATAATATTATAGATAATATAATAAATTTTTTACAAAATATAAAAGAAGATATTGAAAATAATAGGAGTTTAAGTGATTTACATATTCTAGTGATGAAATATTTAATGGGGCATGTTTTCTTTGATCAAATTATAAATACTGTTTGCGATTATCATTCTATCTTATTTATAATATTAGAGTTTCAAAAATTGGATAATCCATCGATAGCAAATTTTCAATTATTAGAGACTCATATAAGTAATTTATGCAATTTTGTAAATGATAATGATCTATTTTTTGCAAACAAAAGATTATTTTTTGTTAATGGATTTCTAGCAATAAAAGATTTTTCAAAAAAATTAGATAAAGATTGTAATGAATATTCTGAAAAAATAAATATTATAAATAATATTCAAAATAAAATTCTAGGAATAATTTTTGATAAAAATTTTAGCACAAAATCTTCTAAAAAAAATCATGGTACTGATAAATTAAATATGAAGTTTGTCAAAATTTTTGTATTTTATAGTATATTTAAAGATAAAGTCTCTGTATTATTAAACAAAATGGTTAAAAATTCATATAATATTATTAAACAAATACCTTCATATTTTTATAAAACTGTGAATTTTACAATAAATATTTTTAAGGATTTATGCATTGATTTAAAATCTTTTTTAATAAAGAAATTTGATCGCCTTTCTGATAAAAATTCACATGAAATATCATAATATCTCTTTATTTATATTATAATATTAAAATCATAAAGAATTTTAATATCCTGAAAAATAAGAAAAATATAATGTAAAAAGTTTTTTATTTATGATAAAACGACTTGACAAATAAATTTTTGTCATTTTGTATTTATCTTTTATCTATAAAAAATAATCTTTTATTTTATAGATTTTTTTCTATATATTAAAAACATTCTATAAATGTTACAATTTTTTAGAAAATTGAATTTGTTTTTTATTAATATTGCTTTCTTTGCTAAAATTTTGCTCTATTTTTACTATATTTATTTTAACAATAAAAATATTCATCTAAGAAGTTTTAAGATAATTCTTTGAATTATGTATAAAAATTTAAATTATGTATAAAAATAATAGCATTATATGTAATTAAGCAATATATCATAAATTATATCTATTTATCCTTTAAATATTGCTAAATTAGTAAGATTTTGATTATAATGATCTTTTTTATTAAAAATTTTTTATAAAAATTATTAGTAATCAATAGCAAATTTTAAATTTTATATTATTAATAATGTAATTTTTGGTATAAATCAAAATATTAAGTTATAAGTATAACTTTTAATAAAAATATACAATTTTATTGTACAAAATTAGTTGTAAATTAATTAAATAATTATTTTAAGTATGACAATTGTTCTGCAACAAAACATTAATAATCCTGTTTTAGATAACAAAAAACATTTACTTTATCCAAGAAAATTTTTTAATAGAGCATTTAATATTGGGGAAATTGATGAGATTCCATATTTAATTGCAATGCAAATGAAATCATATAATGATTTTTTGCAAAGAAATATACCCCAAAATGAAAGAAAAAACATAGGAATTGAATCAATATTTCAACAAGTCTTCCCAGTTGTTAATGAAACAACAACTATAGAATATATGGGATATGAGATGGGAGATCCAAAATATGATCCATATGAATGTCAACAAAGAGGAGTTGATTATTCTGCTTCGTTAAAAGTTATGTTGAGAATGATAATATGGTCAATTGATGAAAATGGGAATAAAGAAGTTGATAGTATAAAAGAACAAGTCGTATATATGGGTGATATCCCTTTAATGACAGATAGTGGCACTTTTGTTATTAATGGCTCACAAAGAGTGATAGTTTCTCAAATGCATAGATCTCCAGGTGTTTTTATATTTAAAGATAATGGTAGGAGCAATTCATTGGGAAAATATATATATTCTGCTCGTATTATTCCTTATCATGGTTCATGGCTTGATATGGAATATGATGCAAAAGATCATATGTATTTTAGAATTGATAAAAAGAAAAAAATCCTTTTGAGTACATTATTGTATGCTTTAGGGTTATCAAGAGAAGAAATTTTTAAAACATTCTATGAAATTAAAGAGTATACTTATCATGATGGTCATTGGATAAGTAATTTTGATATACTTGATTTTGCTGGGATGAAAGTAAATAAAGAAATTATTAGTTATGATAATGAAGTTTTAGTAGGAGATAATACTAGAATAACTCCTGGAATTATTAATAAGTTAAAGAAAAAAGTAGGATGTAAATATTATGCATCAGAGGATGAAATATTAGGAAGATATTTTGCAGATAATATTACAATTAATATAGAAGATAATAATGATATATTTATTCAATCTGGTGATCTTATAACAAAAGATCTTTTAGATTATATTAAGAATCGTGATGGAAAAATATCAGTTCTAATGATGGGGGGGATAAAAACAGGTGATTATTTACGTACTACTGTTTTAGCAGATAAAAATACTAATAGGGAAGAAGCTCTTGTTGAAATATATAGGATACTTCGCCCAGGAGAACAGTTTTCTTTAGAAGTTGCTGAGAAATCTTGGTATTCAACATTCTTTGATCCAGCTAAATATAATCTATCAGCGATAGGTCGTATGAAAATGAATCTTTGTCATGGAGTTAACATTTCAGAAGATGTAAAAGTATTAAGAAATGAAGATATTATAGAAGTTATTAAAAATTTACTTGCAATCAGAGATGGAAATGGAGAGGTAGATGATATAGATAGTCTTTCTAATAGACGTATAAGAGCAGTTGGAGAATCAATAGAAAATTTATTTAGATCATGTTTATCACGAAATGTTCGTTCTATAATTGAAAAAGCATCGGATTCTACAGTGCTGCATTATTTTGTTAATCCAAGGCTTTTAGGTGGTGTTATTCATGAATTTTTTAGTACTTCCCCATTATCACAATTTGTAGATCAAACAAATTTACTATCTGAAATCACACATAGTAGAAGAATATCAGCATTAGGACCTGGAGGATTAGACAGAAATAGAGCTGGTTTTGAAGCTAGAGATGTCCATTCATCGCATTATAATCGTATGTGTCCTATTGAAACACCAGAAGGGCCAAATGTAGGATTAATAAATTCTCTAGCTATGTATGCTAGAATTAATAAATATGGTTTTATTGAAACTCCATATATTAAAGTAGATAATGGAAAAATCACAGGAGAAATACATTATTTATCTTCAATAGAAGAGCAAAAATATATGATATGTGCATCAAATGTTGAAAGAGATAAAAATGCATATATTTTAGAAAAAAGAGTGATGTGCCGTAAAGACGGTGATTTTATATCTGTTCCTATAGAAGAAGTATCTTATATTGATCTTACTGCAACACAAATTGTTTCTGTTGCAGCGTCACTTATTCCATTCTTAGAACATGATGATGCAAATCGTGCTTTAATGGGAGCTAATATGCAAAGACAAGCTGTTCCATTAATAAGGCCACAAGCTCCTATAGTTGGTACTGGAACAGAATCTGTTGTTGCTAAAAACTCTGGATCTGTAGTATTAGCTAAAGAAGATGGTATAGTTGAAAGTGTTGATGCAAATCGTATAGTAATTATTTCGTTAGATTCTAATATTGAATCTAAAATCAAAATATATAATCTTAATAAATATCAAAAATCAAATCATAATACTCTTCTTAATCAAATACCTATTGTTAATGTTGGTGATTATATTAAAGCAGGTGATGTTATTGCAGATGGTTCCTGTACTGAAAAAGGAGAGTTAGCATTAGGAAAAAATCTGTTAGTAGCATTTATGCCATGGAATGGATATAATTTTGAAGATGCGATAGTTATTTCTGAAAGAATGGTGAAAGATGATGTTTTCACTTCAATACATATCCAACAATATGTTATTGAAGCAAGAGATACCAGACTTGGACAAGAAAAATTTACTCCTTTTATACCAAATGCATCTGCAAATTTGCTTAGTAATCTTGATGAAAGTGGAATAATAAGAATAGGAGCAAAGGTAAAAGGTGGAGATTACTTAGTTGGTAAAGTTGCTCCAAAAGGAGAATCTCTATTAACTCCAGAGGAAAAATTACTCCAAGCAATATTTGGAGAAAAAGCAAGTGAAGTCAAAGATGCTTCTCTTAGAGTGCCACCTGGGGAGAGTGGTACTGTTATTGGGGTAAGAATTTTTACTAGAAAAGGGATAGAAAAAAATGAAAGGGCAATTCTGCTAGAAAGAGATGAAATAGAAAAATATAGTAGAGATTACGAAGATAAAATAAGAATTTTAACTGATTTTGTTAAAAATCAAGCTATTGAAATTTTTTTAGGAGAAAAATTAATCAAATTAAGAAAAAAAATACTAAAAAATTGCGTAATTGTTACAAAAAACTTAATTGAAAATTCTAAAATAGATGAAATTTTTGATTTTGTTTTTGAGAGTGAAGAATTAATGATTAAATTACAAAATTTAAATTCTTTTTACTATAATTATGCCCAGCAATTTAAAGAAGAATTTGATAAGAAAAAAGATAGAATCCAAAGTGGAGATGATATTCCACAAGGTGCTCTTCAAGTGATAAAAATCTTTATTGCAACAGAAAAAAGAATTCAAGCCGGTGATAAAATGGCAGGACGTCATGGAAACAAAGGAGTTGTTTCTAAAATTGTACCGATTGAAGATATGCCATTTTTGGAAGATGGAACTCCTATTGATATAGTTCTTAATCCTATAGGTGTTCCTTCAAGAATGAACATAGGACAAATCTTGGAAACTCATCTCGGATGGGCTTCATCTAATCTTGGTAAGAGAGTAAGAAAAATAATTGATAATTATTATCAACAAAATGATCAAAAAATTTTAAACGATCTACGTGAAGAATTACTAAAAATATATAAAAATCAATATGATGAATTAAAAATTAATAAAAATAATGATAAAATATGCAATGATTTAAAAACTTGTAGTGATTCTACATTACTAGAGGTTGGTGAATATTTAACAAATGGTATTCCTTTTGCTAGTCCTATATTCTCAGGTGCTACTGAAAATGATATCAATAACATTTTAAGTTATGTAGGATGTGATACTTCTGGACAAGTAAAACTAATAGATGGTCGCACTGGTGAATATTTTGATAGACCAATAAGTATTGGCTATATATATATGCTTAAGCTTGATCATTTAGTTTATGATAAAATGCATATGAGATCAACTGGTCCATATGGATTAGTTACACAACAACCATTGGGAGGTAGATCTCATTTTGGTGGACAGCGTTTTGGAGAGATGGAGTGTTGGGCATTAGAAGCATATGGTGCAGCATATACATTACACGAATTATCTACTATAAAATCAGATGATGTTGTTGGTAGAACAAAGATTTATGAAAAAATATGTAATAAAGAGGAAGGATATATTTCTCCTAGTTTACATGGGCCTGAGTCATTTCATGTAATGGTTATGGAATTAAGATCTTTATGTATAGATATTCAAGAAGTTTCTATTATTAATAATAGACTAATAGAAGATATAGAAAACTCAGATAATCAAAATAATTTAACAAATGATCATATTTCTAATGCAGCAGCAATTGATCAAGATAATAATCAAACTCTCATTTCAGAAGATGTAGATCATAAAAAATGTAACCGTCGTAGTATCAACATTATAGATCTTGAAAAAAATCCTGAAGATTTTGTAAAATCTAGAGATGCGATATCTATTTCTTTAGCTAGCCCAGAAACTATAGAAAAAATTTGGTCGCATGGTGAAGTAAAATTGCCTGATACTATTAATTATAGAACAGCTAAACCAGAAAGGGGTGGAATGTTTTGTGCTGCTATATTTGGACCAATAAAAGACTATGAGTGCTTATGTGGCAAGTATAAGAGAATGAAATATAGAGGTATAATCTGTGAAAAATGTGGTGTTGAAGTAACAGTTTCTCAAAAAAGACGCAGGAGAATGGCACATATTAAATTAGCTTCTCCTGTTGTACATATATGGTTTTTACGCTCTTTACCTTCTAGAATTTCTACATTATTAGATATATCTCTTAAAGATGTAGAAAGAGTTCTTTATTTTAATGTATATATTGTTTCAAATCCTGGATTATCTCATTTTCAATATGGACAAATAATAAATGATGATGAATACCACAATGCTTTAAATCAATATGGAGAAGGAACATTTGAAGCAGGAATGGGTGCAAATATCATACGTAAAATGCTTGAAGAATTTAATCTTCATGAAAATAGAACTATTTTAAGAGAAGAGCTCATTAATTGTAATTCTGAAATAAAAAGAAAGAAAATTGTTAGAAGATTAAGATTAATAGAAGATTTTATAGATTCTGGTGTAAAACCGGAATGGATGGTATTAACTGTACTTCCAGTTATTCCCCCTGATTTAAGACCTTTAGTTATGCTTGATGGTGGTAGATTTGCTACATCTGATCTCAATGAATTGTATCGTAGAGTTATAAATCGTAATAATAGGTTAAAAAGGTTATTAGAACTAAAAGCACCAGAAGTTATTGTACATAATGAAATGAGAATGTTACAGGAATCTGTAGATGCTTTGTTAGATAATGGAAGAAGAGGAAAGACTGTTACTACTACTAACAAAAGACCTTTAAAATCATTAGCAGATATGCTAAAAGGGAAGCAAGGAAGATTTAGACAAAATCTCTTAGGAAAAAGAGTTGATTACTCTGGAAGATCAGTGATAATTGCAGGACCGCATTTAAAGTTGAATCAATGTGGACTTCCTAAAAAAATGGCACTAGAATTATTTAAACCTTTTGTTTATGCTAGACTTGAAAAGCGTCAAATAGCAATTACAATTAGTGCTGCAAAAAAAATAGTTGAAGCAGAAACTCCTGAAGTATGGGATATTTTAAGAGAAGTTACTAGAGAGCATCCTGTTTTACTAAATCGTGCTCCTACTTTACACAGATTGGGAATACAGGCATTCGAGCCTATTCTTATAGATGGTATGGCTATCCAACTTCATCCTTTAGTTTGTACAGCATTTAATGCTGATTTTGATGGAGATCAGATGGCTGTTCATATACCACTTTCACCAGAAGCACAGAGTGAAGCTAGAATATTAATGGCATCAACTAAAAATATTTTATCTCCTGCAAATGGGAAGCCAATAATAGTGCCAAGTCAAGATATAATACAGGGTTTGTATTATTTAACTATAGAATTGCCTGGTCAAAAAGGTGAAGGAATGATATTTGCTAGTTTTGCAGAAGTTGAATATGCTGTATTTTTCAAATTATTAGATATTTCAGCAAGAATTAAATGTCGTTATAAGATTCTTGATCTAGATGGAAAGTATGTAACAAGATTAATAGAAACAACTGCTGGTAGATTAATTTTTGCTGAAGCTCTTCCAGAAAATTGCAAAATAAGATTCGATCAGATAAACAAACAAATGAATAAGAAGGAAGTATCGAATTTGATAGAAAGTGTTTATAAAAATAGTGGGCAGAAAAATACTGTTAAATTTGCTGATAATATTATGCAATTAGGATTTAAATATGCTTGTAAATCTGGATTATCTTTTGGTAAAGATGATATGGTTGTTCCTCATACTAAAACAAAGCATGTTAATGATGCTAAAGAGGAAGTGAAGCAATATGAAATGCAATATTCGGATGGATTAATTACTTCTGGTGAAAGATATAACAAAGTTGTTGATACATGGTCTCGTTGTACAGATTTAATAGGTTCAGATGTTTTGAAGTATATATCTTTAAACAAAAATGGTTATCCTATAAAAAATGTTTCAGAAATAAATAGTATATTTATGATGGCTGATTCTGGTGCTCGTGGGTCAGCAGCACAAATTAGACAGCTTGCTGGTATGAGAGGTCTTATGACTAAACCATCTGGGGAAATTATTGAAACTCCTATTGTATCTAATTTTAGAGAAGGACTTTCAGTTTATGAATATTTTAATTCTACACATGGTACTAGAAAAGGACTTGCAGATACTGCATTAAAAACTGCTAATTCTGGTTATCTTACCAGAAAATTAGTTGATGTATCACAAGATTGTATAGTTATTACAGATGATTGTAATACTGATAAATCAATAACTGTGGGGGTTGTAATGGAGAATGGAGAGATTGTTGTACCTCTTAGAGACCGGATATTAGGTAGAGTAGCTGCAATTGATATATATTATCCAATTCAAGATAAATTGGTAATAAAGAAGAATGAAGTTATAGATGAAAAAGTGATAGATATTTTAGAAGAAGCTGGAATAGATTCTATTAAAGTAAGATCTCCTATTATGTGTGATACAAAAGGTGGTATATGTGTGAAGTGTTATGGTCGTGATTTATCCAATGGGAAATTAGTAAAAATTGGAACTGCTGTTGGTATTATTGCAGCTCAGTCGATTGGGGAACCTGGAACACAGTTAACTATGAGAACCTTTCACATTGGTGGTGCTGCTCAAAAAGCTGTTTTACAATCTAGTGCAATTGCTGCTCATGGTGGTATTTTAAGACTAAGTCATAAAAACATTGTTATTGATAGTAAAGAAAATAAAATTGTTATGAGTAGAAATTGTGAAGCTATTATTATAGATGAAAAGGGTTGCGAAATAACACGTTGTAAATTGCCATATGGATCAAGTCTTTTATTTGATGAATATGATAATATAAAAATTGGTGCAAAATTAGCAGAATGGGATCCATTTACAATTCCAGTAATAACAGAAAAAACTGGAATAATATCACTTGTTGATTTAATTAAAGATGTTTCTGTGAAAGAAGTAATCGATGAAGTTACAGGTATGACCAGCTATGTTGTTATGGATAGTAAAAGCTATAAGAAAACAGCTGGAGATCTTCATCCATCTATTGTTCTTCAAGATCAAGATGGAAAAGTATTGATTTTAGCTAATGGTATGGAGGCAAAATATCATTTACCTGTTAATGCAATATTAAGTGTAAAAGATAAAGATAATGTAAATGCTGGAGATATAATTGCACGTATACCAAAAGAATCGTCAAAGAGTCGCGATATCACAGGAGGATTACCACGTGTGGTTGAAATGTTTGAGGCACGTTATCCTAAAGATCATTCTATTATTAGTGAAATAGATGGTTATGTTGAATTTACTAAAGATTATAAGTCAAAAAGACATATAATAATACGTTCTGATACTAATCCAGATCACTTTGTAGAATATTTTATTGCAAGAGGTCACAATATAACAGTTCAAGATGGAGATTATGTTAAAAGAGGTTATTTACTAATGGAAGGAAGTCCATCTCCTCATGAAATATTAAGAATTATGGGTGTTGAAGCCTTAACTCATCATATAGTAGAAGAAGTACAACAAGTATATCGCCTACAAGGTGTAAATATAAGTGATATACACATTGAAGTTATTGTTAAGCAAATGTTACGTAAAGTAGAAATAACCCGCCCTAATGGTACAGTATTTTTAGAAGGTGAAAAAGTTGACAGAGAAGAATTTGAAGAAATAAATAGAAAAACTATTGCTCTTGGGTACGAACCTGCAGAGTGTATGTGGGTTTTACAAGGAATTACTAAATCTTCTTTACAAACTAGCTCCTTCTTAGCAGCTGCATCTTTCCAAGAAACAACTAGAGTTATTACTAATGCTGCACTAGCAGGAAAGACAGATGAGTTACGTGGACTAAAAGAAAATGTTATTGTAGGAAAATTAGTCCCATCAGGATCAGGATATTGTTTTATGAAAGTAAAAGATCAAGCTTTAATACGTGATAGAGAAGTAAGAAAAAAATTAGAAGAGCAAATTAAAGATGAAAAATTGCAGGAGTCAATAGATAAATTAGAAAATGATAATGAGATCTCGGTTGCATCGTCTTAAGAATCACATTAAAAATTAAAAAGTGTAAAATTTATGGATATTATAGATTTACACTTATTAATTCAAAGTTAATTGGTATAATATTTTCTTTATATATATTCAATTTTATATGAAAAATACTAAATAAATAGTAAGTTATTTTTCTTATAAAAGAATGTATTATTTTAAATGTATTATTATTAATATATATTTGTATACTTTTATTACTATATTCTATATTTTTTGATTCTATTTTTACTAATGCATTTTTGTCAATAATCAATCTAAAATTTTTTGTTAATAAAAATAATTTTAGTTTTTTTAATTTTTTTATAAAAAGTATAAAATATATTTTATATTTCTTTGAATTAATATTTTTAATAGGTGTTATTTCATATAATTTTATAAATTTGTAAAATAATTTGATTAAATCAATAGATATTTTACATCTGCAATATTTTATTTGAAAAAAAATCTTTTTTTTTAATAATACATAACCTATATTAATGAAATAATCTTTGTAATTAGGATTTCTAGATAAATAATCTAAATAAAAATTATATTTTCTTCCTAAAAATTTATTAACAGTTTTTATATCTCCATATTTTATATATTCTTTTATTTTAGAAGAAGAAATTATATTATTATTAATCTTAATACATGGTATTGAATGATATTCAATATTATAAGTAGTCTGATTATACTGATTATATTGATCTATGTATTTTTTTAAAAAAACAGAATTTCCAGATTTATTTTTACCAAAACAAAAATTTTCTCCTGTAGTGATTGAAATAACTCTATTACTAATAAGTATTTTGATAAAATCTTTTGCTCGAGTATTAGCTAGTTCTTCGTTAAAATCTAAAAACCATATTTCATCAATTCCTAATTTCGCAATAAATATAATTTTTTCTGATAAAGATATAATATTTTTATATTCTCGGTGAAAATTACTTTTAAATTCATTGGGATGTGGTAAAAAAGTAATAACCACAGATTTAATATAGTGATTATTAGATTTTTTATATTTTTTTTTAGATTTAGTGATGCAATAATTAATAACAGATTTGTGTCCTAAATGAACACCATCAAAATTTCCAATAGCAACAGAATAATAGGAAAATTCATCTGATATATTATTTTGCAGATCAAATAGAGAAAAAAATTTGATTTTAAGGTTATTTTTAAAAATTTTCAGATTTAAGTCAATTTTATTCATTTAAAATAAAAATTTAGTTAAATCTTAGATTTAATTACTAATTTTTTAAAATATCTAAAATTATTTTTTTACTCTTTCAATATATTCACAACCTTCAATTTTAACAATAATTCTTTCACCAGATTCAATAAAAGGTGGCACCATTATTCTAACTCCATTACTTAAAGTAGCAGGTTTATAAGATGCAGCAGCAGTTTGACCTTTAATAACAGTTTCACAATACTTTACAGTAGCAATAACTGTTGTAGGTAATTTAACAATTATAGGAGTATTATTATAAAATTCTACTATAATATTCATTTCCGGTTCAATAAATAATCTTTGTTGCTCATCTGTAATTAAATCAATATTTAAATTAATTTGTTCAAAAGTATTATTATCCATAGCAACAAAAATCTTATTATTATTATCAGTATATAAAATTTGATAATCTTTTGGATTTAAAGCAGCTTTACTTATAGTTTCACTACTTCTGTAACGAATATTTATTTTTGTTCCATTTTTTATATCTTTCATTTCAACTTGCATATATGCACCTCCTTTCCCAGGTTGTGTATGCATAGTTTTTAATACTAGCCATAAACGATTATCATGATCTATTATATTTCCGATTCTTATATCATTTGCATTTATTTGCATATAACAAGTTATTTTTTTATTTTATATTTATTTTAATTATGTTATTTTTATGAGATGATTGTTTTTGAGCATTAACTTTTTAATTTTTTTATAAGAATTAATTCCAATATTTTTTAATATCAACAAGTTTTTATAAAATTCTGTAAGAGTATAATGCAACAAATTCAATAACAAATAGTAAATCATTGCTATTTTCTGTCAATATAAAATGCTTATAAAAATAGATAAAATATATTTATAACAAATTAATTCATAATATAATAATGTATTATTAAAAATAATAAAATGGAAAACAAATCAAAAAAACTATTTTATAATTATCCAGCAATTATTGTTTTAATTTTTTACCCTATACTATTAATAGTACTTGCTATTCTATATAGCAAGACTTTTGGTATAGATAAGAAAGATATTATTATTGCCACAATTGGATATTATATTTGTAATATAACTGTTGGTATAGGATTACACAGACTTTGGGCACATGGATCATATAAAGTAAAACCTTGGGTAGAAACAGTTTTAATGATTATTAGTGCTGGTTGTTTACAAGGTCCAGCATTAATTTGGGCATCAGATCACAAATTCCATCATTCTTATGCTGATGGTGAAAATGATCCCCATACTCCAGTAAAATATAAAAATAAATTAAAAGGATTACTATGGGCACATATAGGTTGGATGTTAGTAAGTGAACATGAAAATAAACATATTGATAAAGCTACAATGCTTACATTAGGTAGGAGAAAAATATTATTATTTCAATTAAAATATTATTGGCAACTTGCAACATTTATGAATATCATACCACCAATGATATTGGGTATGTTTATTTATAATAGTTATTCTTTACATGCCGCATATGCGGGATTTTTATTTGTTGGATTAGGTCGTGCTTTACAACAACAGATGACATTTTGTGTAAATTCTGTATGTCACTTTAAAGGTACTAAAGAATATGCAAATGATAGTTCATGTGATGTGTGGTGGATGGCACCAATGGTTCTTGGTGAGAATTGGCATAATTTTCATCATGCTTTTGGTAGAGATTATAGAAATGGTCACAAATGGTATCATTTTGATATGCATAAATGGATAATATGGGGAATGTATAAATTAGGTCTGGCTTGGGATTTAGTAATTACATCAGAAGATCGTATCAATGCAACAGTGATAGAAATGAAAAAAAATACTATAAAACCAAGAATGGAATCATTAATAGCTGCAGCTGAAGCAATAGCAAATGTTGCATCTATTAGATCTAAAGAAATTAGAATGTTTATAAGTGATGTAACTGATAATATTTGTGATGCAAATCAAATAATATATACAGAATTTGATGAAATCAAAAAATATTTATTACATCATAGTTCTGATAAAATTGATGAACTTAAATACAATATAACAAATAAATTTAATAAAGTTAATAAATCTCTTGAAGATCTTCAACAAAAAGCTAAAGATTTTGCTGAATTTGCTAGTAAAAAAATCGAAAATAGTAGAACTTTAAATTTGAATTTTTTAGAAAAAAGCTTAAAATATTTGCATAAATTGAATATAGAAGCAGAAAAACTTGGAATTCAATACAGTATTAATTAAAATATTTTTTACTACTAATATATTTATAAAAAATAATTCATAATAGAGTATCTTATTATAATAATATAATTCATTATATTTTATTATGAATTAATTCATTCAGTATAATTAATTATATATAGTAATAAATACATATCAAAAAAAATAATTGACAATATTATATAGAAAACTATACTATTCGATAGTCTAACTATAAAATAAAATTAATTTAAATATCAATAGTGACAAAAATAAAAGAATCTAAATTTAGATCTAGCCGTCGTCTTGGTGTTAATATATGCGGAAGTTCAAAAAATTCTTTTAATAAAAGAAATTATCCACCTGGAGTTCATGGTCAAAGCTCGCACACTAAAAAGCTGACTACTTATGCAACGCAACTTAGATTTAAACAAATACTCAGAATAATGTATGGTATAAGCGAAAAACAGTTACGTAACATTTATTTAAAATCAGCAAAGAAAAAAGGTGATACTGGTGAAAACATGATAGCAATGTTGGAATCTAGGTTAATGACAGTAATTTATAGAAGTAAGTTTGCTTCATCTATATATGAAGCGAGACAGCTTGTTGGTCATGCGCATTTCTTAGTCAATAACTCTAAGGTAAATGTTCCTAGTTATCAACTAAAAGTAGGAGATATAATTTCTATAAAAGATAAATCTAGAAAATTGGAAGTTATTAAAAGGGCTGGTGATAGCTCTGAAAGAATTATTCCTGAATATCTATCTTTATCACGAGATAATATGTCAATATCTTTTGATGATATACCATCTTTATCATTCGTTCCGAATAATTCTATTATTCAAATTGGACAAGTAATAGAATATTACTCCTCATAATATTTTTCATAATCTTAAATTTAAATTAAAATTAGATTAAAAAATTATTATGTTAGAATTATTGTGTTAGAAGTATATTTTTAGTTCTTTTTTGGATTTTTTAGCGTTTTTCTATATCCGATGAAAAATTTAGGATTAGATGGATGGCTTTTAATAAATAAGCCTATTGGAATTAGTTCTTTCAAGGCTCTTTTTCCTATAAAAAGACTCTTGAATAACCTATCTGATACAAAAATTAAAGTTGGTCATGCTGGAACTTTAGATCCTGAAGCATCTGGTCTTCTTTTAGTTGGAATAGGAAAAGCTACTAAATTAATGCAATATGCTGTTAATGCAAATAAAGAATATGAATTTGCGATAAAATGGGGTGAAAAAACTACAACTGATGATCATACTGGTGTAATTATATCTGCTAGTAATATAACTCCCGAATTAAATGATATAAATAAAATTATACCTCAATTTGAAGGTAGTATAAAACAAATTCCGCCTCAATATTCTTCACTGAGAGTTAATGGTAGAAGAGCTTATATGTTAGCTAGACAAAAAAAGGAATTCTGTTTAAAATCTCGTGATGTTATAGTAAACTCATTAGAGATTATATCTCATGATATAAAAACAAGGTGTACAAAATTAAGAGTAAATTGTTCATCTGGATTTTATATAAGATCTTTAGCAAGGGATATGGGGGATGTTTTAAGATGTTATGGTCATACTATCTCAATATATCGCACGAAAATAAGTGATTTTTTAGTTGAAAATTCTCATAATTTAGAATATATAATAAAATTGGCTGCTACCTCTGTTTCAACATTTGAACAATGGTTTCATGTCAATATAAAACCATTAAATATTATATTTAAATGATGAAAGTTAAATAATTTTATTTTAAAGTAAATTGTAATCAAATAAATATGACTAAGCAATGGTTTAGTATTTTACTTCTACTTTTAATATAAATAGTTGCAGGTTTATAAATCTACATGTAGAAGTAAAATAAAAATCATTTGCATTTCATGAATTCGACATATCAGACGGATTAATTAGATTAAATCTCATTATCAGGTGACTTGTCATAAATTAATAAAAATTAACAAATATAAAAATGACAAATTTAAATAAAAAAGATATCATACAAAAATTTCAACGTGATCATAACGATACTGGTTCTACAGAAGTTCAATGTGCTGTTTTAACAGCTAGAATTGAGGAAATATCTAATCATTGTTTTGTATATAAAAAAGATCACCAATCTCGTAGAGGATTAATAATGTTAGTTGCTAAAAGAAAAAAATTGTTAAAATACTTAAATAGAACTAATAAAGAAAAATACATAGAATTAATGAATAAATTAGGGTTAAAAATAAAAAATTAATATTTATTAGATATTTATTAGATATTTTTATTTTTTTATAAATTTTTTTAAAAAATAAAGTAAAATCTAAAAAAAATTTAAAAATTCATTCCAAAAATTTTATTGCATTAATAATGCAGTAAATTAAGTTAATTCTATTATTTATATTTAAAATACGTGAAAATTATATCAAATGAGATAAAATTAGGTGATAAAAATTTAGTTGTTGAAAAGGGGTTTTTAGCTAATCAAGCAGATGCATCTATTGTTGTAAAATCTGGTAAAAGCGTTATTTTAGTTACTGCAGTAGCTTCTCATGAAAACCTTATAGGTTCTATTGATTATGTAGGCTTAAGTGTTAATTATCAAGAAAGATCTTATGCAATTGGTAAAATTCCTGGTGGATTTACCAAAAGAGAAGGTAAAACGGATAACGATATATTATATTCAAGGATTATTGATCGTTCTCTTAGGCCACTGATAGATGATCATTATCTTGCCGAAGTTCAAATAACCGTAAATGTGTTGTCTTATGATCCAGATGCATTAAGTTTAGATGTAATGTCTATTATTGGTAGTAGTTTAGCATTGCAGATTTCAGGAGTACCATGTACAAAATCAGTAGCAGCAAAAAAAATAATAGAAAAAGGAAAATTTAAATCACATTCAAAAATTGATTTAACTATAAGTTCTACTAGAGAATATATTACTATGATTGAAGCTGCAGCAGAAGAAGTTTCTATCGATATATTAAGAAATATAATATCTGATGTACAAACTAGTCTTTTACCAATTTTGGATATGATGGATGATTTTGTTCAAAAATGTGGAAATCAAAAACATAAACTTCTATCTAAAGTTGATGAAATAAAAAAGATTTGTAATGAATATATTTCATTAATTAACAATTCTGATTATTTAAAGGATTTTGAAGATGTTTTATTTAATAGTAGTAAAAAAGATAGTAATCATAAAATTATTAATATTAGAGAAGCATTATTAAAAAATATACTTTATATTCATCCAGATGCTAATCAAAATATTGTAAACCTTGCAATTAGAAAGATTGAAAAGAATTTAGTTAGAAGAAAAGTTATAAAAGATAAAAAAAGAATAGACGGTCGTCAAAGCCATGAGATAAGACACATATCTTGTATTACTGGATATCTTCCATCATCTCATGGATCTGCTATATTCACTAGGGGTGATACTCAAGTTCTTGCTGCTGTGACTTTAGGTGGATCACAAGATGAGCAAATAAAAGATTCTTTAAATGGAGTATATTACGATAATCTTATAATTCATTATAATTTCCCTTCATTTGCTACAAATGAAATTGGGGCTGCGCGTTCTCCTGGGAGAAGAGAAATAGGCCATGGAAATCTAGCATATAAATCCTTAAGATCTCTTATTCCATTAAAGGAACAGGGTCGTTTTGGATATACAACTAGAGTTGTTGCAGAAGTTTTAAGCTCGAATGGATCATCATCTATGGCCACAGTCTGTGCTTCTTCTCTTGCAATGCGTGATGCTGGTGTTCCAATATTAAAGCTTGTTGGTGGTATAGCAATGGGGCTAATAAAAGAATCAGATAATATGATGATTTTATCAGATATAACAGGAAATGAGGATTCTTTAGGTGATATGGATTTTAAAATATCTGGCACAATCGATGGAATAACAGCATTACAAATGGATATAAAATCTCCTTTGGATAATAGTATAATTATAGGTGCTATAAATCAATCGTCAGATGGATTAAAACATATAATTAATATAATGAATTCTTGTGAAAGAAAAGATACAAATATAAATTTTGAATCATCGCCTAAGGTTAAAAATGTTACTATAAGTGAATCATTAGTTAAAAAAATAATAGGTCCAGGTGGAAGAGTAATTAAAGATATATGTGAAAAAAGCGGTGCTAAAATAGAAGTTAATAATAGTGGTATTATAAGCATTATGGCACCAAACCAAAATTCTATGAAATTTGTTGAAGATTATATTAAGGAGTTAGTAGATGGGCCTAAAATAGGATTAATATGCGATGGTATAATTTCAAAAATCGCAGAATTTGGCCTTTTTATAAGATTTGGTCGTGCTTATGAAGGGTTAGTTCATATTAGTGAAATAGGAGATAAATACATTGATTCTTTATCGGATATTTTTAATATAGATCAACAAATTAAAATAAAAGTTATAGAAATAGAAAAATCTGGGAAAATCAGATTAAAAATAGTAAATGATGATAATTGCAATGATTTAAATATAAACGATAATATTAATATCAATAAAGAAAAAAATGATAGCAAAAATTTAACATCTAAAAATAAAGATGTGAATTGTTCTACTAATGCTATTAATAATAATTCTATAAATAATCAAGAAATAGATATAACTAATCAAAATTCATTAAAATCAAAACAGAAAAAGAAAGTTCCTAAATTATTAAATAAATTTTCATCAAAACAAAATACTACACAAAAAACTAAATCTGGTAAGAATGAAAAAGATGCAAATTTGGTAGATTCTTCTAAAGGGGAAAAAAAAATAAAAATTTATCAAAATTTAGATAATAATTCTAATACCTCTAATTCTATAAAATACAAAGAAAAACAAGATAAAAGTTTTGATAAGGTAATAGATAATTCTAATATTTCTGTTGATATAAATAATCAAGAAAATCAAGAAAATAGTAATGAAAGTAAAATTAATATTCAGTATAAAAATACTAATGGGCATCAAAAAAGGCGTTTGAGGTTTTTTTGAAAAAATCATTTTAAATAAGAAAATAAAAAATTACATAATTACATTAATAAATATATATTAAGCATTAAGCTAAACTATTGTCTTAATTGACTAAGAATATCATTGATATATATTTTATCGATTTTATTATCACTATATATAGTAGTTATAGAAGGAAATTTTTTTAAGATCTTATTACGAAACCAAGTATTTTGTCTTTTTGCATACTGCCTAGTTTTGCATATTATTTTTTCTTTCATATTATTTATATCTATCTTTCCTTTTATATAATCTATTATTTCATTCAGTCCTATTATTCTTGGTAATGAATATTCTTTATTATCATTTTTATATTTTTGAGTTAAATTCATTATATTCTCTACTTCATCAATAACTCCTTCTGCAATCATTTTATCAAGCCTAAATATTATTCTTTCTTGTAGTATTTCCTTTGGTGGATCAATATATATTAATAAAAATTCATTTTCTTTGTATTTATTTGATATTTGATTATGATTTTGCCATGTGGATAATTTTGTACCTGTACTTTCATAAAAACTTAAACCACGTATTATCCTTTGTTTATCATTATGCGAAAGCTTAATAGCTAAATCTTTATCTAGATAAATTAATTTATTATATAATTCTTGAACGCTAATTTTTTTCTCATTTATATCATTTTCATATTTTCTATACAAACAAGTAGAATGACTTGGCATATTATTAATTCCTTCTATTAAACTACTAATATACATTCCTGTACCTCCTACTATAACAGGAGTGATTTTATTAATTCTAGACGTATCTATATTATCTATACATAAATTAAGCCAGCTTTTAACTGATTTATCATCTTTATTATCAAAAATACTCCATATTCTATATAAACTACTAAGAGATATAATTTTATTAGAATTATATTTTTTATAATCTGAGGGTATAGCAGTAAGAATAGGTAATTCTTGATAAAGCTGTGCAGAATCTCCATTTATAATCATAAAATCTTTATTTGAAGAATTATATATTTTATCAGATAAATTTGATTTTCCAGATGATGTTGCTCCAAATACAACTATTATTTTTGGTAATTTTTCCACTGTGTATTTTGTATTATTTTTTTCTTATTTATATACTAAAATTTTTTATTAAAATCTTTTGTTCAGTAGAAAATTTTTCCATGGCATATCTTAACATGGTTTTTGGCATTTTATCTTTATAGTTACAAAGAAATGATACTAACCTTATCTCATCTTTTTTCCCTGCTTCTCTTAACATCCAACCAACAGCTTTATGTATAAGATCATGTTGATCATTTTGTAATAATTTTGCTATTTTAAATGTCCATTTAAGTTGATATTTTCTTATAAAATATAATGTTGCAATAATTGCAATTCTGCGTTCCCATAAATTTGAAGATCTTGCTAATTCTTCAAGTAAGGAACGATCTTTATCAAAAAGATGTGCTCCTATAATTAGATGTGCAGAACTATCTACAAGATTCCAATTATTTATATAATATAGATTTTTTTTATAAAATTGATAAATTTCTTCTTTTTGTTCTTTTATTGATGTTTTATATTTATAAATTAATATCATGAGAGTTAATAATCTTTCTTCATTAATAGGAGATCTTATTAGAATATCTAAATCTTCTATATAACAATCATAGACAAAATTTTTTGCAATTTTTCTCAAAGTTGGAACAGTTACTCCTATAAATTTATCGTTTTCTGCATATTCACCAATTCCCGTTTTAAAAAAAATAGATACTTTTTCTGGAGTTGAATCTATAGAATCGTTTAAAGTTTTTTTTATTATTTGAATTGTATTCTGCATTTATTTTTTTAATTAATTTAAGTTTTAATAGTATTAAATTACTATCATTAATTAAAATAAAATAAATAAATTTTTTATTTTTTATTTTTAAAGCTTTTTTTGCTGGATTTTATTTCAGTATATAAAATAAATATTATTTAAGGATAATCAGTACTAGGAAATGTGGTGTAATTTTTAATCTTGTTATTAGAGAAGATATAAAAATATGCGAATTATTTCTTTTATTCAGAAATTAATTTAAAAATTTAAAAAATTATTTAATTTTAAAATATTTAATTTTAAAAACCTTATTAATTCAAAAAATTATAAAATAATGCAATAACGTATTGTTATATGATTTTTGTAGTGAAAATAAATACAAACTAGAAGAAAAATGCGTAAAGATATAAATTACTTTAGTATTTCCCAACTTATTATCTTACTAATTTTCTTAAGTAAGATATCCTGAGAATATTTTTTTGTTCTACTTAAAATTTTACTTTTTAACTTAAAGTAGAGAATATAACACTTTTAATAATCACTTTACAATAAATAAATAAGATTAAAAGCTTTCCTGCTAATATATTAAATATATTATAGTATAAGAAAAGAAAAAGAATATTTATTATTTGTATTTTATTTTTTGTAATTAATAAAAGAACAAAATAATAATATGTAAATTACAATTAATGTACCTAATTTTTAAAATAAAATTATTTATCATTTTTAATATAAATAATATTATTTATATAATAATGATTATTATTTGTATTTTGCTTATTTTTTACTTTATATATCTTTATCTATTGAAACTTTTGTAAAATGCCAATTAAGATAATTTTCTTATACCGGGTAGACAACCAGCTGCTGCCATCTCACGAAAATTTATACGACTTAATCCAAAATATCTCAAATATCCTCTAGGGCGACCAGTTTTCCAACATCTATTCCTAACTCTTAGTTTATAATTAACACCCAAATTTTGGAGCTCTTTTATCGCTTCCATTCTATTTTTTAATGGTATATTACAATCTCTTATTTTTTTTCTTAAAGAGAGACGAATACTATCATATTTATTTGCTTTTTTTATTTTTTTTTGGTTAGAAACAATTTTACTAACTTTAGCCATATAAGATTTAAATAAAAATATTAGATTTTTCTAATTGGAATTCCCATTTCAGATAAGAGAGATATAGTACTTTGGCGACTATCAGAACGAAAAACCATTGTAATATTTATACCTCTAGTTTCATTGATTGAACTACGTGCATCATCAACTTCAGGAAATATAGTAACATCACTAAAACCACAAGAAAAAGCATTTTTAGTAATTGATTTTTCATTAAAACCTAAAAAATTTCTTTCTCTAAGCAAAGCAACATTTATAAACCTCTTGACAAAAGACCACATAATTTTATTTCTAAGCGTGACCTTTGCTCCCACTTTTTGCCCTTTAAATATACGAAAGGTGGAAATGCTTTTTTTAGCAATTGTTCTCAAAGGTCTTTGACCTGAGATTAAATACAAATCCTCATAATCTCCACTTAGCACAACATAATATAACTTAGAAAGCTTAGTAGAATGAGAAGAAGGTGTTAGATCTGAATCTTTTAAATTTAACATAAAAAACCTTATTTAATATTTGATATAATCTAATAAAAATAACTAAAATTCTAATATAATTTATGCAAATTATTAAGTTTTAATTAAGAAAGAAGAAAATAAATTATTTTTTTATTACATGAATGGCGGAGGAACAGCTTCTCCAGATAGTAAACAAACCCTATATTTATTTCCCGTTGAATCATATTTATAGCCAACTCTAGAAGGTTTACCAACTTTAGGGTCTAGCATAGCAACATTAGAAATATGAATTCCTGATTCTTCCATAACATGTTCAAATTCACGTTTTGATCCTCCTTGTTTAGCTTTTCTTTTTTTGATAACATTAACACCTTCAATACAAACTTTATAATCATACTTTATTTTTTTCTTAGAAAAAAATGCTGGAAATGAAATAACTTCTTTAACAATACCAGTTTTACCTTTGTGATTTCCTGATATTACAATTACTTTATCTCCTTTACGTATTTTTCTTTTAGTTTTTATTTTTCTCACTACGGAAGTCATATAAAAATATATTATTGAGTTATTTTATAATTTTTGAATTAATAAAATTAATAAAGTTAAATAATTTTTTAAATTTTTTTAAATTTTTAAATAACTTCGGGCGCAAGAGAAACAATTTTGGCATGTTTTACTTCTCTAGCAACGGGACCGAAAACCCTAGTACCTATAGGTTGATTATCTTTGGATATTAGAACAACAGCATTATCATCAAACTTTATATAACTACCATCAGTTCTTCTTTTTTCTTTTACAGTTCTTACAAGAACGCCTCTACATACTGAACCACTTTTAACTTTAGAAGTAGGGGAACAATCTCTAATTGATACAACAACAAGATCGCCAACAGAAGCACTATCTCCAGATCTTATTACATCAATACATTTAACTTTGTGTACTCCAGTATTATCAGCAACATTTAATAAAGTCCCTTTTATAACGCACATATAAAAAATTTATTACAGTTAGAAAAATATATAATAAAAAGCTATAAAATTTATAATTTTGTGATAAAAAAATAAATATCTATAAAAAATATATAAAACAAATTAAATTTTACGTTCACATAAAAAGAACTTCTTTTTTGATATTTTTGTACAGGAAGAAACTACAACCTCATCCCCAACTTTAATAGAGTCACAAAGACTTTTGTTAATATGAACGAGTAGAACTTTAGTTTTCTTGATTAATTTTCTATATCTTTTATTTTCTACAAAAGAAGAAAAGCTAACTCTAGCAGTTGGATAAGAGATTCTTTCAACTATACAGTTTAATTTTTTCATTTTTTATATATTGAACAATGTGGTATTTTATATAATTTATATTATTTTGTCAACTCTCAAAATTCATTGAGTAAATATAATTATAACTAAATTTTACTTAAATTTTACTTTTGCGAATATTAGAAGACAATTCCTTATAAAGTTCTCTCAACGAGGACTTTAATTGATGTAATTCTTTTATAGTTACATTTTTTTTTCCAATTTTAACACTCACTATAGAAGACTTGATTTCTAATATTTTTTTTCTTATAGATTTTATATCTGTATTCATGTTAATATTCTTTTGAATGTTATTATATTTTTTTATTCAAAATTGTTTTTAACAAATTTAAATTTTTTTATTGGTAGTTTGTAGGCAACTTTGCTAAAAATTTCTCTTGCTGTTTTTTCATCAACACCATACATCTCAAATATTATTGTTCCTGGTTTTACTTTAGTTCCATAATATTCAACAGCGCTAGCACCTCCACCCATTCTTGTTCCAACGGGTTTTTTAGTGTATGGAGTATCAGTAGAACATCTAGACCATACTTCTCCAGATCTTGATGTACCACGTCTAATAAGACGTCTACAAGCTTCTTTTTGTTTTTCTGTTAATATAAAAGGTTCTTGAACTTTCAGTCCAAAATCACCGAATGCAAGCTTATTGCATTGATAATTATATCCTTTTATTCTTCCTCTATGAACTTTTTTTCTTTGTTTAGATGACATCTTTTAAATCATTTTTAAATGTTTTTCTATATATATAAACTTTCACTCCAACAGAACCATATATAGTTTCAGCAGTTGCAGCGCCTAAATCAATATTTGCACTTAAAGTCTGAAGAGGAATCTGTCCTTCTTTTACTTTTTCCTCTCTTGCTATTTCAGCACCATTTATGCGACCATTAACAATAATTTTTACCCCAATTATGTTAGTTATGCTAATATCGCCATTTCTAGTTGAAAGTTGCATAACAGATTGAGAAGCTGAACGTATTACAGATTTTACAGAAATTCTTTTTTCTATTTGAAGTGCAATTCTTTTTGCAACAATATATGCGCTGATTTCATTACTTCCAATTTCAATAACGCTAACAACAATATCCTTGCTATATTTTAATTTAAAATATTTTTTTATTTTATCTATTCCACTTCCAGACTCACTATTTTTTGTTTTACTATAGGCGTTAATAATATGTGTAGGATATGAACAACTTATTACAACTCTTACCTTATTATCATTACCACTTCTAAGTATCTGAATTTCATCTATAATAGCTTTTTTAAAAGATTCTGTTATAAATTGTCTTAAATAGTAATCTTCTTGTAAAAAAGAAGAGTATATAACAGCTTTATTTGCATACCAAGAACTCAATCTTTTAGAGCCTCTGAACAAAGCTGGATGAACTTTATTCCCCATATTTAATATATAATTTCATTACTTACAATTAATTCTTACACTTTATTTTCAATATAATCAAGTCCAATTTTTATAATTGAATATTTTTTATTCATTTTTCCAGTTCTTCCCCTTCCTTTTATTAAAATTCTTTTTAATTTTCTTTTTTGATTTACGATAATTTGGGAAATTTTTAACATAGATATATCTTTATACCCATAGTTGTTTTCCGCATTAGAGATAGCAGATGATATGGTTTTGATAATATCATTAGATTCTTTTTTCTTAGAAAACTTGAGTTTTAAAATAGCGTTTTGAACTGTTAACCCTCTTATCAAATCGCAAGTAAATTTTAACTTTTTAGCACTTTTTTTTATTAATGGACTACTACAAAGCATTAATTTTTTTTTTGTATCTGTCATTTTAAGAATTTTAAAAATAATATAAGAATTTAAAAAAGAATAATATAATTAGTTACAATAAAACAAAATAATAGTATTTTTGAATATAATAGCAATATTATTTTCTATTTGAACCATGTCCATTGAAAGTTCTTGTTGGAGAAAACTCCCCGAATTTCCTTCCAACCATAAGTTCTGTTACATGAACTGGGATCATTTTTTTTCCATTATAAACATCAAATGTAATTCCTACAAATTCAGGTATTATTACAGAAGCTCTCTGATAAACACGAATCCCACCTCTACGCTTTTCATCTTTATGTTTTTTTACTTTCTTTAAGAGATTTATATTAATAAATTTCAGTCTTCTTTTGTTAACTTTTTTTTCCATACTTTTCTCTTATTTTTTATCTTCAAAATTAAGTTAATTTTTTTAATTATTTATTTTTTACGACTTCTTTTTACAACAACCATGCTAAAATCTCTATTTCTGCGTGTTTTTTTACCTTTAGCTTTTTGACCCCAAGGAGAGCAAGGATGTCTACCACCTGATGTTTTACCTTCACCACCACCATGAGGATGGTCAATTGGATTCATTGCAACACCTCTAACTTTAGGTCTGATACCTCTTAGCCTGCTTGCACCTGCTTTAGCTAAAACAATATTTTGATGATTAGAGTTCGAGACAGTACCAAGATAAGCTCTACAATCCATATTAATTTTTCTAACTTCACCAGATTTTAGTTTTATTAAGCAATAATTGCCTTCTTTTGCCATTAATGTTGCAAAACAACCAGCTGACCTTATTAACTGAGCTCCTTTTTGTGGTCTTAATTCTATATTATAAATTGTGCTTCCTGTTGGAATATGCTTTAAAAGCAAAGAACATCCTGGAGCAATTCTTTGACCTTCGCCAGATACATGTGTTATTTTATCTCCAACTTTGATATTCTGACAAGAGATTTCATATCTTAAAACGCCACTTTTTACATATTGTATTAACATTATGTATGCTGAACGATTTGGATCATATTCAATTCTAGTTACAACTGCTTCTTCATTTAACTCATAAGGTTTAAAATCAATAATCCTATACTTTTTTTTATGACCTCCTCCTATTGATCTCACAGTGATTTTACCTCTAGATCTGCCTCCTGTTTTTTTAAGTCCGTATGATAAGGATTTTAAAGGTGGTCCTTGCCAAAGATCTTTTCTACATATTGAAACTTTTCCTCTAGTAGAAGAAGTAATAGGGTTTGTTTGTTTTAACATGATTTATTTTTTTTATAAAATACAAGTAATATAAATATAATTCTTAATAAAATAATTAATATTTAATAATATAATAAAAAGTATTAGTTTTGTGGAAGTAATTCAATTTCATCAGAGAAACCAGAAATATTTTCAAATTTTACAACTGCTTTTTTACGACTACTCCTGAATCCTATTTTCCCATTAAAAACTTTTTTCTTAGCAGGAATATTAACAATATTAACAGTTATAACATTCATTCCCATTAATTTAAAGTATCTTTTAATATGATGTTTCGTCATTTTTTTATCAACTATAAAAGATCTGAACAAACTAGTATCACCACCAGCAGTTGATTTTTGAGTAATATGGACTTTTTTTATAAAAAATTGAGAAAAATCTTCCATAAATAAAATAAAATAAAAAACAAAAATTAAAAAAATAAAAAATCAGAAAGATTTTAATGTATGTACTAAATCAGAAAATGACGTCTTATCAAAAATAAGTACATCTGGTTTCATAATAGTAATAATATTAATATTTTCTATTGAAGCACATGAAACATATTTAATGTTTCTTGCATATCTAAAGTAATTTTCTGCACCACAAAAAATAGTTTTCTTAGCAAATTTTGGAAATGAATCTTTTAATATCACTTTATGAAATCCATTTAAGAGACTGGCAAATTCACCTGTTTTTTTTATCCCTGCAAATACATCATTGTTAAAAATAAAAATTCTATTTGAAAGTATTTTCTGATAAAACGCTGATTTTAAAGCTATTTTTTTTACTTTTTTATTTATTTTAATTTCATATTTAACATTAGCATTAGGACCATGTACTTTATGCCCTTTTCTTAAACCTGCTGCTTTACGACTTCCACGTCTAGCTTGTCCTCTTCCTTTTTGTGGAGTTATTTTCTTAGTAGAAAAACTCATGTCTTTTCTTAATATAATACCCCTATTTGGAATCCTATGAGCATTAATATAATATCTATATGCCAAATGCATTATATCAAGTCTTACGTTAATATTGCCATCAAAGGGATCATGTATCTCCTCTATTTTATTAAACTCTTTGTTATAAACAGAAAGAGTTTTACAAACATTCTCTATATTTTTCATAATAAAACTTAATTTTTTCTAAATTTTTATGTGTAAAAGTATTATGATATTTTTTTTAGAATTTTTTACTTTTTTTTAATTAAAATCTAATTAATTAGAGTCAAATTCTTAAAAAAGACATATTCCATCCAAAAGGTAAAAAATGCTTAGAAGGATAAATTTTTATAACTTTTCCTTTAGGTCCTGGAATTGAACCACTAATAGCAATAAGACGAGATTCACAATCAACATCAACAATTTTGAGATTTTTTATAGTAACTAATTTATTACCATCTTTTCCTGCCATTTTTTTGTTTTTAAAAACTTTTCCTGGATCTTGTCTTTGTCCTGTAGAACCATGAGCTCTTTTGACACGAGATGCATTATTACTATCATTTCCCTTAAAACCATGTCTTTTTATAACTCCACAAAATTGTTTTCCAAGAGAGATAGCTTGAACATCTACAATGGAATCTTCCTTAAATGAAGAAATATCAAGCACTTTATTTAAAAACTTGTGATTGATATCATTAATATCAGAAGTATCAAGCGTATTAATCTTACATTCATATCTTTTTATATATAAAAGAGATCCTATTCTTTCTAGTTCAACTCTTTGTGGTTTGTTTATCTTAGAAGGATTTTTTGCTTTTATACATCCAAGAAGAAATTTAGTACCATTTCTAAAACCAATTATAGCATTATCACTTATTTCAACCAAAGTGACACAAACACTTTGACCATTTTTAAATAACCTAGTCATACCACGTTTTACGCCTAAAACTGGTCCTAGTATATTAGCTGATACAGTATCATTCATTTTTTTTAATTAAATAATATTATTAACTATTAGTATTTTCCTCACCTACGAGTTTAATGTATACTTCAATACCATGGGGTAATTCCATACGCATCAAAGAAGACATACTACCAGCATCTGGTCGTATCCATAAAACCCTCTTATGTTTTCTTAGCTCATATCTTTCCTTCGAATAACCATAAGCATGAGTTGCTTTATTAATAACAAATCTTTTAATTTTGGTTGGCATTGGCACAACAGAATTTAGACCATCTCCAACTATTTCAACAATCCCAGCAACAGCTTTGTCTAAAAGACGATGATCGTATGATTTTAATTCTAATCTAATAACTTGACTCATTATCTATTATTTTTTTTATAAATTAAAAATATTTTCTATTAGAATTAAAATTATTAGCTGATAATTTTAGTAACTATACCGTTAGCAACAGTTTTACCTCCTTCTCTTACAGCAAATCTTAAACTTTCGTTCACAACAACCGGAGATATGAGCTTAACTGTAACTTCAGCATTTTCACCAGGCATTACAGCAAGTTGATCCTGTTTTAGTTGAATAGCACCAGTAACATCAGTTGTTCTAATAAAAAATTGAGGGCGATAATTTGATTCAAAAGGAGTATGTCTACCACCTTCTTCTTTTGATAAAACATAGATTTCTGCTGCAAACTCAGTATGAGATTTAACTGATCCAACTTTTGCTAAACCTTGACCACGACAAACATCATCTTTAGAAACTCCTCTGAGTAAAATCCCAACATTATGACCTGCTTCTCCTTTTTCGAGAGATTTTCTAAACATTTCAACACCTGTACAAGTAGTTTGTATTTTTTTATCAAACCCTATGATTTCAACTGAATCACCAACTTTTATTACTCCAGATTCAATACGACCAGTAACAACTGTTCCACGGCCACCTATTGTGAATACGTCTTCTATAGGCATATAAAAATCTCCATCTATTTTACGTGGAGGAACAGGCATTTCATCAAGATGCTGTACAAGTTTGATTATACTATCCTTACCTAATTTATCATTAGAGCCATCAAGAGCACATGTTGCAGATCCAACAACAAAAGGCGTATTATCACCATCATAGCCATTCAAAGAGAGGAGTTCCCTCACTTCCATTTCTACTAAGCTAATCAGCTCCTCATCATCAACAACATCAGCTTTGTTTAAATAAACAACAAAATTTTTTATACCAACTTGCCTTGATAAAAGAACATGCTCTTTAGTTTGTGGCATTGGACCATCTGTTACACTAACAACAAGTATAGCACCATCCATTTGAGCTGCTCCTGTTATCATATTTTTAATATAATCTTTATGTCCAGGACAATCAACATGGCTATAATGTCTGGTTTCACTCTCATATTCAACATGAGCAGTGGATATTGTGATTCCACGCTCTCTTTCTTCTCTTGATTTATCTATGTTAGAATAATCTATAAATTTATTAGCAGAACTCATAGCTGCCATAACTTTAGTTATAGCGGCTGTTAGTGTTGTTTTACCATGATCAACATGTCCTATAGTTCCGACATTCATATGCAATTTTGCTCCAGAACTCATATAAAAATATAAACAAATAAAATTAATTAAATGAAAACAATCTCAATTACTTTTCTATATTATTTTTAGCAACAAAGCAACATATATTTTTGATTATATTGTCAAGCAATGTTTTTAATTAATATTTTTTCTTAAAATCTTTTTAATTAATTTATTTTTTTATTATATTTATTAATATCAAATATAATATTTGATATATACTTATCATTATTTATTTTTTTCTATTATAATATCAGCAATTTGTTGTGGTACTTGGTTATAACTATTGAATATCATTGTGTATTGTGCTCTACCTTGAGTCATAGAACGTAATGATTTTACATAACCAAACATTCTTTCTAGTGGAACTTTTGCATTTACTACTTGAGCATTACCACGAGGTTCCATATGCTCTATTTGACCGCGAAGACTATTAATGTGCCCTATAACATCACCTATATAATCTTCTGGGGTAACAACTTCAACAGACATTATAGGTTCCAGTATTTTTGCTCCTGCACGAGCTGTACCTTCTCTATATGCTGCTTTTGCTGCTATTTCAAAAGCTAAAGCACTTGAATCAACATCATGATAAGCGCCGTCAATAAGAGTTGCCTTAAAATCTATCATTGGATAACCAGCGAGAGGACCACTTTTTGAAGCTTCTATAATTCCTTTTTCAATTGCTGGAATATATTCTTTCGGGATATTTCCACCAATAACCTTATTGATAAACTTAAAGCCACTTTCTTCATTTTGTTCAAATAAAATTTTAACTTTAGCAAATTGACCTGCACCACCTGTTTGTTTTTTATGTGTGTAATCTATTTCATATGCTTTTGTTATAGTTTCACGATAAGCAACCATTGGTTCTCCAACATTAGCTTCAACTTTAAATTCTCGGTATAATCTATCTACTATAATTTCAAGATGTAGTTCACCCATTCCAGCAATAATAACTTGTCCACTTTCTTCATTTGTTTTAACTTTTAAAGAAGGATCTTCAGCAATTAAGCGAGATATAGCTAATCCCATTTTTTCTTGATCACCTTTAGTCTTCGGTTCAATTGACATTTCAATCACAGGTTCTGGAAATTCCATTTTTTCTAACAGAATTGCTGGACTATTTTCATCTTGAAGTGTATCTCCAGTTATAGTATTTTTAAGACCAGCTACGGCAACTATATCACCTGCATAAGCTTCTTTTATATCTTCCCTATTATTGGCATTCATAAGTAATAATCTACCTATTCTCTCACGTGATCCCTTACTTGAATTCAAAACTGATGTTCCAGACTTTAGCGTTCCTCTATAAACACGAATAAAAGTTAATGATCCTACAAAGGGATCATTCATTACTTTAAATGCTAATCCTACAAATTTATCATTAGGATCTGATTTAATAATCACATGTTTTTCTTCTTTTCTACTTATATCAAGTGCAGGTGCTGGTTCTATATCTAATGGACTTGGTAAATAATCTATAACTGCATCAAGCATAGGTTGTACACCCTTATTCTTAAAAGCACTACCACACATTACAGGAAATAATTTTCCTTTTATAACACCTAGACGAATACACTTCTTTATATCATCTGTTATAATCTCAGATCCATCAAGATAAGACATTGCAACATTATCATCAAATTCAACAATTGAATCTAGCATTTTTTCTCTAGCATTTTTAGCATCTTCAATGAGATTATCTGGTATATCTATCACTGAGTAATTTGCTCCTAAATCGTCTCCACTCCATGTAACAGCTTTCATTTCTACTAAATCTACTATCCCTTTGAATGTATCTTCAGATCCAATAGGAATCTGGATAGCTACAGCATTAGCACCTAATCTACTTTTAAGCATATCAATACATTTCTGGAAGTTAGCACCTATTCTATCCATTTTATTAACAAAACATAATCTAGGAACTTTATATTTATCAGCTTGACGCCAGACAGTTTCCGATTGTGGTTCTACACCTGCTACTCCATCAAATACAGCAACTGCTCCATCTAAAATCCGCATAGATCGTTCAACTTCTATTGTAAAATCAACATGTCCTGGTGTATCAATGATATTAATTGTATGATTTTTCCAGGCACAAGTTGTTGCAGCAGATGTAATAGTGATTCCACGTTCTTGCTCTTGTTCCATCCAATCCATAGTTGCTGATCCATCATGAACTTCTCCTATTTTATGACTTTTTCCAGTATAATAGAGAATTCTTTCAGTTGTAGTAGTTTTTCCTGCATCAATATGAGCACATATTCCAATATTTCTTTTTTTTGCTAATAAAGTTATTTCAGACATAAATGTAATATTTTATTTTTTATTTATATGTAATTTTTATATTTAATGATTTTTTAATATAATTTATATAATATATATTTATATTGTTAATTATTAATAATGTATACTATATATTATTATTATATGTATGATTATTGATTTTCTCAAGATAGATTTTTAAAAATCTAAATAAGCGCTTAAATTAAAGACTATTCATTATTAAAAAATATATTAAGCTATCTTAGTAATAATAATATTTTCTGTATTTATATGAAATAGTTAAATAAATTTAATAAAGCATAGATATTAAACTATAAAATAATATTTTTGAAAAAAATATTTAAATTCTTCAACTAATTTTGAATATTTCATATTTAGCATATTTTTTCTTGCTATGAAAACTATATAACAAGTATTAGAAAAGTTATTATAATTAATTTCATGATTTAATTTATCTATTACAATAAATCCATTTTTACAAAAAATATCTCTATAAATACTTCTAATAAGACGTTTACATCGATTTCTTATAACAGATTTCCCAACTTTTTTACTAGCTATTATTCCTATTTTTACACATTTTGGAATATTTTTATTGTGTAAAAATTGGTTATTTGTATAAGATAAATTTTGAATATTTTGTGAATCTATATTTATAAAATTATATTCATTAATAATATTTTCTTTTTTTATATAAAAGAAACCAATAAAAGAAGAAAATATTCTTTTTTTACCCTTTTGCATTGTTTCATGAAATTCACTACTTTTATATATTTTTTGCCAAAAATTCACAAAATTACTATAAACTATAAAAAATATTAAATAATAAAAAATCTAATAATTTTAGGTGAATTTAAATTTTATGCAAAAAGTTAAAATTAATTAACACAAAAATATAATTTAAATTTTTTAAGTTGATAGTACTTTACGACCACGTGCTCTTCTATTACGAATTATTGTCCGTCCACCTGGTGTAGAAATACGAGAACGAAATCCATGACGTCTTTTTCTTACTATTTTACTTGGTTGATAAGTTCTTTTAGTTGACATATTTGAGTTATCTTATAAAAGTTTATTTAAATTTTTTTTATTTAATTATTAATTTTAAGAATTGTCTTTATGATATAATTTACAAATAATAAAAAGATATGTTATAAATTATTAATGAATATATATTTCTGTTATGTTAAATTGTATTAAATTTTATTTTTTTATATAAATAAAAGTTTTCTTTACAACTTATAAAAAATTAAGCAATAAGCATTGCATTAATAATATGCAGAAAATTTTAAACATGTAAATCATTTTTTATAGTATATTAAAATATAAAGAATTATCCAACTAATGTTTAATATTCTTAATTTTTATATATAAAATTTTTATATTTTAAATTAATAATAATACTTATATAATATAAATTTAGTATATTATAATACTAATATCAATAAATATGGATATTAATAAAATTTTTTATAATAAAAATTTAAAGGATATCTCAAAAATTCTGCATATTAATATTTTTCCAATTTTTAATATAAAAATTGTTAAAAATAGCAATGAATATAAAAATTTAATAGAAGAGTTACCTATGAATTTTAGTGATCTAAATTATCTTAAAGAAAACTTAGAAGACTTAGATAATAAAGATGCTTTTCACCAAGCAAGAAATCTAGCAAATTCTGCTGATTCTGTAGAAAAATTATATAAATATGTAGATAATTTTGATGGTTGCTCATTAAAAAATCAAGCTATTCAAACTGTTTTCTCAGATGGAAACCCAAATAGTGATATTATGTTAATAGGTGAAGCGCCAGGAATGAATGAAGATATTCAGGGGATACCATTTTGTGGTCAAAGTGGGAAGCTATTAGACAATATTTTATTTAGATTTAATTTAAATAGAGAAAAAGTTTATATTTCTAATAGTATTTTTTGGAGACCTCCAAATAATAGACCTCCAACTCTTGACGAGATTATTTTATGTAAACCATTTGTTGAAAAGCATATTTCATTAATTTCTCCTAAAATTATTATATTAGTTGGTAGTACTGCTGCTAAATCAATACTTAATAATAAACAACCATTATCAACATTACGTGGTACTTTTTATAATTATGTAAATCAATATATCAAAGATCCAATTCCAACAGTAGTAATATATCACCCTTCTTATTTATTACGTCAACCAAAGCAGAAAAAACTCATGTTACTTGACATGATGAAAATAATGCAGTTTTATCGGGAAATAATAAAAAATAATTAATAAAGATATAAATATATATAAGTAACTACATACAAATGCCTACATGATGAAATATATAAAAATATATAATAATAGATATATAAAAAAAGTATCAAGTTTAATTATTACATCTATTATTTTATCCGGATGTCAAAATTTAATATATAAAGTTTTTAATGATTCTCCGAACATATTACAGGGAAAACGTTTTGATGTTATTTCAGAAAAAGAAGATCAACCTTTTTTAGTATCTGATATTTCAATCGAAAATTCATCATTTCCAAAATTATCAGTAACCAGATCAATAGAATGGGATAGTAAATATTTATTTCCATTCATTGAAAAACCTCTTATATACGATAATAATCTATATTTTATTGATCATTATGGGGTAATTAACAAATTTTCTATTGAAAACAATAAATTTCTTTGGAAAAATAAAAGTTTATCTTGTCCATATAATATATTTCATAATAACTCTAGAATTTATAAACAAGGAAGATTATTGATTGTTCCTAAAACATTAATTAATAATAAGTCTTCTACTAATAAGGATTTTAAGGAGGGATCTATTGTTGTTGCTACATCTGGGGATAATAATCTAATTGCTTTAGATGCTGAAACAGGAAGTACTATTTGGAATATAAAAATCGGAAATATTGTTAGATCTGATATCTATAATATAGATAATTATCGTATCTTATTATCTACAGCAGATGATGCTATATATATTATTAGTGTTATGGATGGTAAAATTCTTTGGTCAGATATAGGAAAAAGAAGTATTGGATATCCTAAAATTTTTAATATTAATACAATATTTGATTTAAATGATTTATATAATACTACATCTTTGAATCAAAAAAACCATCATATGTTTATGAAATATATGTCAAATGGTGAGATAAAAATATTTTACATACCTCAATTGCATTGTTTTAACTATAAAGATAAAAAATTAAATCAAAAAATTCCATCAATAATTAGTAGTACAACATGCATGGAGAACAATATACCTCAAGAAATTATGAAAATAAATAATAAAAAATTTGCTAATACCAAGTTTTTTATTCAATCAAAACCAATATTTCATACTCTAGTTACTGATTATTCTGATAAAGATAAGAAATCTGATGATTTATTGAAATTAACATTATACACATTAAGTTCTAATGGATCAGTAGTTGCACTTAATTTATCAGAACAAAAAACAATTTGGGCATCGGATTATAAAACTGATACTACGATCTGCAATGATGATTTAAATTTATATCTTTTAAATGATGATAAATCTTCTTTAACAGCAGTTAACAAATTCAATGGTTCTTTATTATGGAGTATAAATATAAAACCATTATTAAAATCTGATGGTATTATCAATAGTACATTTATTGGTAAAAAATATTGGCTTAAAGGTCCTATGATTTTTTTAGATTATATTCTACTTATAGAAGGAAATAGTGGAGATATGTACATTTTTAATAAAAATAATGGTGCATTAATTCATAAGTACAATTTTGGAAAAAAGTTAATAGGAGCTTATATAATAGATAAAAAAATTATACTCATTAAAAATATAGGAGAAATATCTATAATAGAAAATATAAATTAGAATTTTAAATAAATATTATAAATTTCTATATACTTTCTTTATTATGGAAATAATTATAGCTCAACCAAGGGGATTTTGTGCTGGAGTAATTAGAGCAATTGAAACAGTTGATGAAGCATTAGAAATTTTTCATGAAACAATATATGTTTATCATGAAATTGTTCATAATAAGAGAGTTGTTAATGATTTTATAAAAAAAGGAGTTGTTTTTGTTGATAATATAAATTTAATACCTAAAGGGTCTATTGTTATTTTATCAGCACATGGAGTTGCAAAAAAAATAGAAAGATTAGCAAAAAATCTAGAATTACGTATTATAGATGCCACATGTCCACTTGTTAAAAAAGTTCATCATCAAATTGTTAGATATGAATCTTATAATACTGAGTCTTCGAGATTAATTAATGAAAATTATTCTAAAAATGATAAAATTAGACAAATAATTATTATAGGTCATCATAATCATCCTGAAGTTATAGGAATAATAGGTCAAACTAATCAAAAAGTTATTGTAATTGAAAAGATTGAAGATGTTGATCTTCTTGATTTAGATACCAATCAACCTATATCTTATGTAACACAAACAACACTCAGCATTGATGATACATCTGCAATAATAAATAAGCTTAAATCAAAATTTTTAGATATTAGTGGTCCAGATCTTACGGATATATGCTATGCAACTCAAAATAGACAAGAAGCAGTAAAAACTTTATTAAAAATTGTAGATATGATTATTGTTGTTGGATCTACTAATAGCTCTAATTCCAATAGACTTTATGAGATTGCAAGAAATTATGGAACTCCTTCTTATTTAATTGATGATATTAATCAGATTCAGATAGAATGGTTTGAAGGAATAGGTAAAATAGGAATCACTGCTGGAGCCTCAGCACCTGAAATTTTATTCCAAGAGATAATGAAAAAAATTATATCATTTTTCCCACAATCGAAAATTATTGATTTACCTGGAAAAAAAGAATTTATTGATTTTAAATTGCCTAAAATGACTAATTTATAGAAATATTTATAAAAAGATTATTTTTTACTGTAATTCATAATTATTTGTTGAAATTTATTGATATTAATATTATTAATACTGCTAACAGCTATTATACCATTAAAAAGATTATTTTTTACTGTAATTCGTAATTATTTGTTGAAATTTATTGATATTAATATTATTAATACTGCTAACAGCTATTATACTATTAAAAAGATTATTTTTTACTGTAATTCATAATTATTTGTTGAAATTTATTAATGTTAATATTATTAATACTGCTAACAGCTATTATACCATTAAAAAAATTATTTGTATTAATAGTTTTATTAGTTATTAAATCTATTTTTTGATTAACATCATCAATTATATCAGATAAGTTTGTTATCTTATCAACTTTAGTTAAAATTATAAAAAATTTTACATTATAATATAAAATCCATTCTATCATTTTTTCATCTATTTCTAGTAGACTCCTTCTACTATCAATAAGAAGAAATATCATAAATAATTGTTTTCTCATTTTAAAATAATTAATTATAAGTTCTTGCCAAGAAATAACATCAGTTTTTGAAACCTTCGAATATCCATATCCTGGGAGATCAGCAAATACTATTTTATTATCTATGTTAAATAAATTTATTTGCTTTGTACATCCAGGATTTTTTGATACACGAACTAATTTTTTATTATTAGTTAAAGCATTAATAAGACTAGATTTTCCAACGTTAGATCTTCCCCAGAAAGCAAATTCTATATAATTGCTATTAAAAATCTGCTCATATTTAGAAAATCCCGCTAAAAAAGTTGCTTTATGAAAATTAATCATTTTAATAAATTGATTATATATTTTATTATTTAGAATTATTCTTTATTTTATATGTATAAATAGCTATATAACTATATTTTATTATAAATAATTAATATTATTTATTTTTTTATTAGTAATTTAGCATATTTATTTATATCTCCAGCTCCAGTACATACAATAATATCATTAGGTTCAATTACTTTTTCTATATTTATTAGAAATTTTTTTTCTTCAAGAAAAAAGACATTTTTTCTTAATTTTTTTTCTAATATTTCATTAACTAATAAAATACTAGCTTTTTTATTATTTATTCTATTATTATTTATGAAATATTCATATGGATTTTCTCCAGCTTCAAAAATAGGCATAATAAAAATAATATCTACTGTATTAAGTGATATAATACATTCAATAAATTTTTCATAACATTGAGAAAATCTAGAATAGCGATGTGGCTGAATTATTAGTATAATTCGACCCATTCCTTGATTATGATATTTTTTCCATGTGTCTGTAATTTCAACAACAGATTTAATTTCAGTTGGATGATGAGCATAATCCTCAAAAATACTAATATTCTTACTAGTCATATTATATAAATGTCCTAAGAATGTAAAACGACGTTTCACACCGGAAAATCGAGATAATCCATTAAAAATTTCATTTGTCTCCAAACCTGATAGAGACCCTGCTATAATTGCAGCTGTAGCATTTTCTATATTATGTAATCCATAACATGGTATAAAAAAATTAGAATTGTTTAATTTTATGATATCATTTATTTTATTTTCTTTAGATAAATCAAATTCTGAAAGAAGATTATTATTTATACTAAGCTCAAAAAAAATACCTTTATTGCTAGTACTATATTTTTTTATTATAACATCATTATAATCATTAAAGCCATAAGTAATAATTTTTTCAAATGAATTTTTATTAATTCTTTTTTCTTCTAATAAAGATTGTATTTTAATAAAGTATTTATCATCTCCAAATACTATTAGATGGTATCTATCATTTATCAATGAAATTATAAAATCAATAAATGTTTTTATGAAATTCTCAGTATTTCCATAATAATCTATATGTTCTTCTTCTATATTTGTAATAATATTTATATTTCCCTTTAAAATAAGAAAACTTCCATCTGATTCATCAGATTCTAATATTAGTAATTTATTACTTCCATTAATTAAATTACAATTAGTACTATTCATGATACCACCATTAACAACTGTAGGATTGAAGATTGATAGAACTGAAGCAACCATAGCTGTTGTTGTTGTTTTCCCGTGAGTGCCTGTTATACTAATTGTATTAATAAATGTTGTTTTTATTGCAGCAAGAGCTTCTGCACGTGATATAATTTTTATATTATTATTTTTTGCTTTGATTAATTCTATATTATCTTCTTTTATAGCAGAACTTACTATAACCAATTCAGTATCATTGTCTATATTGGAATCATTATGAGGTATAAATACATTAATTCCATATTTTTCAAGGATTTCTGTAATATAATTCTTTTCTTTGTCACTACCTTGTACATTTAGATTTCTACTTGAATATAACATAGCTAATGCACTTACTCCAATTCCGCATATTCCAAGCATATGAATTTTTTTGCTTGAATTTATTAGAGACCATAAGTGTGAGAAATTTATCATTTTTAAATATTAATTATAATATTTAATTAACATAAATTTTAAAAGAATTATTTTTTAAGACGATTTATTAATTTAATTCTGATAATTATTTACTCTTTTATTAGCATAATTAGTCCACTTACTTTGTGGATATTGATTTTGTAATTTATGAAAATTTTTTACTGCTTCTTTATGTAATCTTAGAGATTCATAAATTTCTATAGTGCGATACATCGCTTCAGGAGCAACTACACTATTATTATAATTATCATTTACATATTGAAATCTTTTTAACGCAGCTATAATATCATTGTTTTTTTGATAAAAACGACCAATATTCATCTCTTTACTTGCAAGTATATCTTGAATATATAAAACAATTTCTTTTAATTCTTGAGAATATTCAGAATTAGGATAATTAATAATCAAATTTTTTATTTTATTTATAGATTTTACAGTATTACTTTGATCTCTTTGAACATCGGAAATTTGCATACAAAGTGTCATTGCTAAAAGATAATGCATATAATCACAATATGAACTAGATGGATAATTTTCCAAAAAATTCTCTACAGTTATTTCTGCATCATCAAATTTAGAATTAATATAATATAAATATGCTTTAAGAACTATTGATCTCTCATTGTAAATTGAAGAAGGATAATATGTCTCTATATTATCAAAAACTTTTATAGCTTTTTTATGATCAGAAAACATTATCTTTTTTCCTTCTGAAAAAAGCTCATAATCACTTTGCGATATAGTATCTGGGATTATTTTTTCATTATTACTACAGGAACTAAGAAATATTATAGAAAAATATATTGCTAAATTTTTTACTATCTTTTTTTTATATGACATTGTTTTAATACAGACAAATAAAGAATTAAAGAATATTTTTAATATTCTAAATATCAATAAGAAATTAACATATTAATAGTCTGTATTTTTTTTTCAATATAAATATTAAATATATAAATTTAAATAAGTGAGGTGTTCTTAAAATTGCATCCGGTGATTTTGGATTGAAAGTTCAAGAACCTTTTATATTAACAGAAAAACAAAAAGAAGCTTGTAAACGTCTTATTAGACGTAGTACATCAAGATCTGCGGAAGTATGGTTCTTCTAGATGTTCTACTGATACTCAATACACAACTCAATACACAGAAATATAAAAATAACGTTATATTAATTTATTTTTCTTTATTATCATTATTTTTTGAATTTTGATATTCAAATTCTTTTGATAAGGCAACAACAGCGAAAAACCAAATTACCATAATAACCAGAAATATTACAAACATTCCTGGAGTTAAGCTTAATAGATCAGATCCAACTATAAGCATTAATGAAATTTGTTGTATAAATGCTCCGCTTGATTTTCCTAAACGAGCCCCTACGACATCAGCAGCAGCCTTTCCTTTAGTTTTTAGATCAGGATCTAGTGGAATATATGCCATTTCTTTAGTAGGATCAAAGAATGCGTATTTAACTCCTTTACTAAAAACATTTTGTACTCCACCACTAAATACTGCTATATATAAAGCTGTAAAACCCATTGCTGATAAGAATGGAGTCATTTGTGTTTGAAATATCATAAAGATGAAAAATACACTTCCAGTAACGAAAATAATTATTGGAGTGAATAAAGCTGCGTATTTCCATGATATTACACGTAATAAATAAGTACCAGAAAGCATCGCTATAGCTGATATAATACCGGTCCATATTTGAACGCTACCCATATAACTACCGTAAGAATTTCCATCAGGAAATTGCATATTCATTGATTTTTTCCAAATCCCTTCTACAAGATTAATTGATGTTCCATAACATAGAAGAAGTAATGTAATTAAAAGTATAGACTTAGATGAAGCTATATATTTTAAGCTTTCAATAAAGCCCATTTTAATTTTCTTTTTCCCTGTATCTTTTTTTGCAGTGTCATTTATAACATCAGCTCCAACTATACGTTGTAAATTCCATAAGCAATATGATAAACCTATTCCTGCAAATAAAATGGAAAGTGTAATATAATTTAATGTTTTATCCCAGCTTCCTGAAGCTACATTAGCATCTGAGAAGAATTTCCCTAATTGTCCAGCTAATATTAATCCAGCTTGAGCAACAAATCCAAATAATGGATAAAATCTTTTTGCTTCATTAAGAGAAGTTATTTGGTTTGCCATTTGCCAAAAAAGAAGGGATAACATAATACTACCCCATAACTCAGACAATATATAAAATAAAGAGAAAGACCAGCCTCCAATCATTGTTAAGAAATATTTTAAAAAAGGCAATGATTTCTGCAAATTAGAAACATCAAAGTGAATACTGGTATAATTTGGATAAAGAAATAATGCAAAAATGCAAAAAAATCCTATAAAAAACCAGTTTATAACATGAAAAAGTGCTATTCTACTCATCATATCCACTATTTTAGCATAGATTAGCATAAATATAACTGCAGAAGGTAAAACACCATAAAGTTTAATTGCACTTAGCAATTCAGCACCCATATGTGAAATAACAAGGGAATCTTTAGAAGCTCTCAATATACTGTATACATATACAACTATGAGCATCATCATAGCAGTGTATATAAATTTGGGAAATTCTTGTTTTTCTATTGGAATTAACTTTTTTATTTTACTTTCACTTTTATTTTCCATAAAATTTTAATTATTGTATTAATAATTAGAAATTCTTATTATATAGCGAACAGCTATATTTTATACAAATTAAAAAAATAATAAATAATTTTTATTTTATTATTTTAAGTTGTAAATAAGATTCTAAACTAAATCTTTTATTTGTATATCACATAATAATTAAAAATCAAAATTAATTAATTTTGAAGTTAATTATTAATTAATAGGATTATTTTATATGAATAATATTATCTTCTTCTATTAAAATTTTTATATATGGAAAATGAATATTAGAATTTTTATAGAATGGATAAATACATATTGTGGAAATAAATGATGTAAGAATTATAATAGTATAAAAATATTCTTTGATAGTTTGTTTTAATGGCAATATCATAAGAAAAGTAAAAATACTTATATTAAGTAATAAATAAATTATAGATTGTATTGTTTCATCACCTCCCTTCATTCTACCACTAAGAAGACATAAACTTACTAATGCAATAATAATTGTACTAAGAGAGAAAAAAGTAAAAGAATAGTATTGGTTACTCTGATTAATTAATATGTATAAAAGGTATAAAAGAAATGGGAATAGTAAAAAAATGCTACACTTACTTATTAAAGTGAAAATTCTTGCTTGAATTACATCACATCTCATATGCATATTTCCTATTTGACATGAGCTCCAAAACACATCAGACATTGCTAAAATCCTAGATATAATACCAATCCAAAATTCACTTAATGGTATGTAAAAATTCTCTTTTTTTATAATAAATCCTATAATAGATTTATGGCTACTAGGAATTAAGGAAAACCCATAACAAGCCCATGCAAATAAAAGAAATAATATTAATGCGAAAATAAACATAAACCAACATTTACTATTTTTAACTTCTTGTTTTGAAGATAAAAAGTGAGAGTGAAAATTTTTATTATCATAATTTTTATCTTCACTACTTAAGTTAGTAAACATTGATTTTAGAAAAAATATATAATTTTGAATCCTTATTTCATTATTTTTCCTTATAAAATTCTGATCTATATAGATTTTTTGATTGATAATAAAAAATCCTCTCATAAGTGAAATACTTATAATTGTAGAAATTGCCAAGAGAAATAAAGACATTATTCCTGCAGAAAAAAAAGATATAACAGCAATTAATGCTAGTATTAATGAATAAGAAAAGTTTTCTATTGATGATATAACATCAGAATATAAGTATATTTTTGTATATTTAATGATTATATAAATAAATATAATATCAATGGTCAAAACAAAATTAACTGAAGAAAAGATACCAGAATTCTCAAGTATAGTAGGATTTATACTATAAAATAAAATAAACAATGAAGATATAAATTGTTTTTTTATTATTTTTTTTATCAAAATTGATAAAATAATACCATTTAATATCCATAAAATATTACTTATGAATCTACTAAAAATTAATCTATTTTGATGAAGAAAAAATTTTTCACCTAACTTTAAATAGATATTGTTATACTCGTATTCTGTAAAATGATTATATAGGTTGGATCTAGATTTTATAATAAAATCTTGCATACCTATTTTATTTTCTATATCTGTAAAATTTCTATTTAAAATCTTTTTATAATAAAGTACTACTTTTTCGCTAAGATTATTTAAAGTTATAGCTATAGCACCAGGAAAAAATTCATTTGGAATAATTAAAGGATTCACGTTAATACATATTTCATATTTATTATCAATATTATCAATGATTTTTTTATCAATTTCACAATTTTTATTAAAAATTTCAGTATATCTTTGTTTGATTTCATTTAACCATACTCTTCCAATCCCTATAGTAATCATTTCTTTATTTGTTGGCATAAATAAATAACTAAGACTTGTTATATGAATAAAAGATATTATAGTGATCATAAAAAATGTTGTTTTTTTATTTAAAATAGTAAATAAAAATTGAACTATAGAATTTAACAAATACACAGAGTAATTTTTTTTTATAAAAAATAAATAATAAGTTATTTTATACTTTACTAAAAAAATTTAATATAAAAATTTAATATGACAAATCTTCAACTAAAGAGTCAAAATCACAAATCTTTTTTATGTCCAAATGATAATATTAAACGTCGTGGCTTAATGTTTGTAATTTCTGCGCCATCTGGAGCAGGGAAAACAACTTTATCAAAAATTCTTCTAGAAACAGATAAGCATATTCATATGTCAGTATCATATACAACTAGACCTATGAGAAGTGAAGAAATAGATGGATTAGATTATCATTTTATTTCAATAGATAAATTTAAACAAATGATTGATAACGATGAATTTATTGAATATGCAAAAGTTTTTGATAATTTATATGGTACACCTAAAAAAGAAGTAGAAAGAAATATTTTATTTGGAGAAGATGTTTTATTTGATATAGATTGGCAAGGACATAGAAATTTAATATCAAGAGCTAGACAAGATGTTGTCAGTGTATTTATATTACCTCCTAGTAAAGAAGATTTGATACATAGAATCACAAAAAGAGGTAAAGATAGTATTGATGTCATTCGTAATCGTATTGAAAGTGCGAATTGGGAAATTTGTCACTGGCATGAATATGATTATATAATTATAAATAGAGATATTGAAGAAAGCTTAACTAAAATACAATCAATATTAAGAGCAGAAAGATTACGTAAAGAAAGAAGAATAGGACTTCCTGATTTTGTGGGAAATCTTATACAACAAGATATAGATCTATTATAAAAATATAAAATTTTTAATTAAACATTAAATTTGAAAAAATATATATATGAATAGATATTATTAGTTATAATAATATCTTAATTTTATTAAACTTATCAAACTTTTAATATTTATTCGCTTCTATAAAATTTTCTCAATTATTATAAAATAATAATTTTAACACAACTAAAAATATATGTTAAAATTATTATAAATTGTATAAAACATCTTATAATACAATGTATACTTTGAGAGAAAAAAATTTTTATTCTTCTTTAGAATCATATAATTTTAGTAAAAATGATTCAATAAAAACACTACATACATGGACAATTATTTTACTTGTGGCAATAATTATTATTTCTTTATTGCTTGAAATTATAGTTGAAATACCAAGTTCAAATTCATTAATTTTCACAACAAAAAATGAATCTGAAAATAATTATTTAAATTATAGTAATGATTATAATAATTCTATTAATGCTACAATTAATATTACTAATGTTATAAATAAAGATGGAAAAACTATCATAGTTGGAGAAATACTAGTTAGTAGTATACCTCAATACTTACTAGATGATCATGGAAATTCACAACATACCATAAAAGTTACTAGTAATAGTTTTATTAATCCTCAAAATATTGTAGATAATGGGACACGTAGTTCTTCATTTTTATTTTCTACTTTTTTAAGTGATAAAAATTTTTATCAAAAAATCGGATTCATACATAATCTAAAGGCTAAAACTCTGATTAATAAATCCTCCTTACAATATAAACGTAAAATTCCTGTTATACAGGAAGTTTTTTATAAAGGTCCTTCAGGAGGAGAAATGACTATCTTAAAAGATGAAATAAATAATTATTATAAAATTATTTATAATATAAAGTTTAGCTTTATTATTTTAAGTATAATGATTTTTCTCGCTAAATTATTAATGATTACATCAATAGTTATATCTTTTTGTGGAATATATCTTAATTATTCAATAAAAAAAAGCATATACATAAAATCTATATACCAAGAAAAAATGTTAAGATTGAAAAATAATAGTTATTTTCATTTTTGGACAATAATGATGCCACTTTTTATATTTTCTGTTGATAATGCTCCTCCAGAAGGAAGAGAACTCTTTTATCAGATATTAGATTGGAATATTGTATATGTTTTCTCAATTATAGGAATAATTATATCTATAATAGATTTCTTATTATTTATTACTTATTTATTAATCTTTAAAAAATAATTTATATTTTTTAATATTTTAATAAAATATTTATTTTCTTTTACGTTTATTAGGATCAAGATGTATTTTACGTAATCTTAATGATTTAGGTGTAACTTCAACTATTTCATCATCTTGAATATAAGATAACATTTCTTCTAAAGTTAATGATTTTATAGGTGTTAATTTAATATTTTCATCTGATCCAGCTGCTCTTATATTCGTAAGCTGCTTAGAACGAACAACGTTAACATCTAAATCATTATCACGATTGTGCTCACCAATAATCATTCCTTGGTAAACTTTAGTATTTGGGCTAATAAACATAGCACCTCTTTCTTCTAGGTTGTAAAGAGAGTATGCTGTAGCTTCTCCATCTGAATTTGATATTAAGGAGCCATTCCTTCTACCAGATATTTCTCCTTTAAATATTCGATATCCAAGAAAGGATCTATTTAAAACACCAGTTCCTCTTGTGTCGTTGCGAAATTCACTTTGATAACCAATAATACAACGCGATGGTATTTCAAAAGTTAATCTTGTTTTTCCAGTACCAAGAGAACGCATATCAATCATTTCTCCTCTTCTACTTCCCAATTTTTCAATTATAATACCACTAAATTCTTCATCAGTATCTATGATTAATTCTTCATATGGTTCTAATTTTTTACCATTATCTTCTTTAAATAGAACTTTTGGCCGAGATACAGACATTTCAAAACCTTCACGTCTCATATTTTCAATTAATATACCTAATTGTAATTCTCCACGTCCACCTATTTCAAATTTTTCGCCATTTGAGGATACATTTAATGATATAGCAACATTGGTTTCTATTTCTTTTTCAAGACGAGAAAGTATTGTACGTGATGTTACTTTTGATCCTTCTTTTCCAGCAAAAGGTGAATCATTAACTGATATTGTGATAGACATTGTTGGAGGATCAATCTCAGTAGAAGCAATTGGTTTTTCTACTTGAAGTGAACATATTGTATCTGAAACAGATGTTATTGTAGTTCCTGCAACTGCTATAATATCTCCAGCTATTGCTGATTCTATAGGTACTCTGCTAGATCCCTGAAAACCAAATATTTTTGTTAATCTAGTCTGTTCTATAGTTTTTCCAGATAAATTCATAGTTTTTATTGAATCTCCAACTTTAATAGATCCACTGTATATTTTTCCTATTAGAAGACGCCCTACATATTGATCGGATGTTAGCATAGTTGCTAACATTGAAAATGGAGAATCATGCTCTACTTTAGGTGGTGATACTGTATCTTTTATAGTGTCAAAAATAATATTTAAATTATCAGTCTTTTGATCAATTTCTTTTGTTGCCCATCCATCTCGTCCAGCCGCATATAATATCGGAAAATCGATTTGTGTATCATCTGCATCTAATGCTATAAATAATCCTAATATTTCATCTATTACTTCTGAAATACGACTATCTGCTCTATCAATTTTATTTATTACAACAATTGGTTTAATTTTAGCTTTTAATGCTTTACTAACTACAAATTTAGTTTGAGGCATTACACCTTCTGATGAATCTACTAAAATTATAGCTCCGTCTACCATTGATAATATGCGTTCAACTTCTCCACCAAAATCAGCATGCCCAGGTGTATCTATAATATTATACTTTATTCCACCAAAATTAATTGAAGTACATTTTGCAAGAATTGTTATTCCTCTTTCTTTTTCTAATGTATTATTATCAAGATTTATTGATGCTCCAAAAACCAAACCATCACTTTGTTCATACATTTTACTTATAATAGTTGTTTTACCATGATCAACATGCGCAATAATGGCAACATTCCTTATATTATTTTGTGAAATCACTTTTTATTTGTTAAAAGATAATTAATGCTAACAAACAATTTATAAAAATTAATGTAAATCAGCAATTATGAGTTATATTATATATCTATATTAATAAATAGTCAAAAATAATACTTAACTATATAAATAATTAATTAATAATATTAACTATTATAATATTAACTATTATCTTCTTCTATTGAATTTTTTTCAGGTAAAAATCCATTTTGTTGCATTTGCCACAGTTTAAAATAATGAGTATTATTATTTTTTATGAGATTATTATGGGTTCCTTCTTCTATAATATTTCCATTCTTAAAGACAAAAATTCTATCCATATTTAAAACAGTTGATAAACGATGTGCAATTATAAGGACTGTTTTATTAGATATAAGGTTATTAATACTCTCTTGAATTTTAGATTCTGTTGAACTATCAAGTGCTGATGTTGCTTCATCCATAATTATAATTGGAGCATTTCTTAATATTGCTCTAGCAATTATTATTCTTTGTTTTTGTCCTCCGGATAGTTGATGATTTGAGCCAGGACCTATGATAGTATCATAACCTTCTGGTAAATTCATAATAAAAGAATGAGAATGACTTCTTATAGAAGCATCAACCATTTCTTCATCTGTTGATTCATTACATCCATATTTAATATTATCTCTAACTGATCTACTAAAAAGTACTGGTTCTTGTTGCATGATAATAACTTGTTTTCTAATAGAACTTATAGAGTGAAGCATGATATCTTGATTATCTATTGTAATATTTCCTTTATTTAAATTATACAAACGAACTATTAGGTAAACAAAAGATGTTTTTCCACTGCCAGAAAAACCAACTAATCCAACTTTTTCTCTTCCCTTTATAGTGACATTAAGACCAGTAAATACACCATTTGGTTCTTTATGCCCAAAATGAACATCTTTAAAGACTATTTCTCCTCTTGTAATATTTATAGGTGTTTTTTTCTTATAATTCAAGAAACTGTTAATAGAACCTTGATCTTCTTCAAAAGATTCATCAAAATTATTATCTTCACTTGAAATATCATCATTATTATTAATAGTATTAATATTTATATTTATTTTTTCATTTATATTTGCTTTTTCTATATCTGGTGTATTAATTAATTTTTCTTCTTTATTTAAGATAGTATTTTTTATACTAGATTTTCCTCTATGTCTTATATTCTTTTTGTTATTATTTATTTGTTCTTCATTAATATCATCGGGTGTTATCGTCTCATATTTTAATATATTAATGCTTTGTTTTAATGTTCCTATTTCTGTCATGAAATAATTTATTTCGTCACTTGCATACCATAATCCAGTCATAATACTGATTGTAGTATTAAACATGAATGCTATATTTCCAATTGTAATTTCTCCATTAGAGATTAAATTTAAAGCTGTATTAAATGTTATATAAACAAAATACATATTTAATATTCCAAGAAGTAATTTTGATTCTTCTATTTTCATAATCGTTTTACGATACAATCTTACTTCTTGATCTTGTACTTTTTTTAAGATCTTGATTTCAGAGCTTGCACCATTACAAGTTTGAATTGCAAAATAGTTATTAATAGAATCTGATATTGATGATTGTACTTTTCCTCTTGCATATGATTGTTCCATAGCTTTTGACGCGCTTTTAGATACAAATAAAAAGAGTAATATTCCATATAAAAGAAACCATAGCATAATTAATGTAGCTAGGTCTTTATGAATATTATATATTAAAAATATAGAAATTATTATTGATATTAATAGTGGTATGAAATTAACCATTATAACATCAATAATAATTCTTAGACTTCTAGGAAAATCATCAACTCTATAAGAAATAATACCAAATCTTTTTCCAGAAAAGTATGTATATGGATATTTTATAATCCAACTAAATATTTCTACACGAATATCTCCTTCAAATTTTGAGTAAAGTTTAGCATACATAAATCCTTTTGCTCTTTGAACAAGCTCAACTAACAGCCATATAGAAAATACTACAATAATAATATTTTTATCTATATCTTTACTACTAGAAATAGTAGTAAGCTTGTCAACAACACTCCCTATTATATAGGGCCAAAGACTATTTTGGCATAATGAAACTATGATACAAATACTAAACATAATTAAAAATGACCATTTTTGTTTAGAAACAAAAAAACTTAAACATTGCAGGATAGTCTTAGGAACATGTTTCATTTTTTTATTTTAATTTATTAAATTTATTAATTTTTTAATTTAAATAGCTAATAATAAATAGCATCTTTATATTATTATAAAGCTTATTAATATTTTTATATTAAAAAGTGAAAATTTAAGATATAATCAATTTATAAAAAAATTTATAAAAATTTTAATTTAAATTATAATTATATACTTATATACATTCAAATCAGTTCAAATCAGTATGTAATCATGAACTTTTATTACTTATTATATATTCTGAGATAATTCAAATAGTATAATTATTAATACATAATTTATTAATAAAAATAAGCTATAATGATATATAAGATGAATTTATTTTTCTTTTATTATAAAATCTTAGCTCGGGAATATAACGCATTTGCCTCATTTTTTTTCCTATTATATATCTAAATTCGGATGCATGATTATTTATAATTTTAAGTTGTTCTTCATAATCAACATCATCGCCTAAAATTACAAGATAAATATTAGCATAGCGTAAATCAGAACTCATTAGCACTTCATATATAGTAATTCTGTTAACATTAATATTAGGTAAATATACTTGATTATTAATAATAATATTAGCAATAAGATTATGAATCACACTACTGACTTTTAATGGGCGATTTGATTGCTTTTTACTTTTTATAAAATACTTTAATGATTTATAAGAATTATGCATAATATTTATTACAGTTTTTTTATTGATTTATTTATAAAATAATACTGTGAACATTAATAAAAAAGTATATTTCTTGCTTTTTAAATTAGTTATAGTTAATTATAATTTGATTGTCTATTAAAAATTCTTTTTTAGAATATAATAATTTTTTAAACTAAAAAAATTATTTAAATTACTTGTTTATGAATTATAAAAAAAATCTCAAATATTTAATATATAAATTTTTAAATAATTTTAAATTTATAACTTTTATGCATATTATACTTGTAATGGTATCTATATTTATAAATATTTTATTATTAAATAATAATAGATATTCTATTGCAAATGATTCTGTTAACTTACATGAAATGGAATTAAATTTTAGGAGTAAGGAAGAATTAAATAATGTTCAAATAGATGATAAAGTTATAGGTT
>NZ_JARGYU010000001.1:465000-476983 GCF_034471385.1 Lyticum sinuosum
TAAATGATTTATTGGCTAAATCTTCTATAGATTTAGGTGATACTTTGCCTGAAATTATCAAAAAATCTTTTTTGTCTTCTAATAATCTTGTATTTAATAACGCATCACAAGTTTGGAATCACGATTTTTTTTGGGAATCTATATCTCCAACTGGAGGCGGAATACCAAAAATACAATATTTACAACAATTGATTGAATTTAGTTTTGGCAGCTATGAATCATTCTACGAAGAATTTCTTAAATTGTGTTTAAGACAGTTTGGAAGTGGATGGGGTTGGTTGTGTTATTCTCAAAAAACTAATAGTTTAGTTTTATACAAAACGTCAAATGCCGAAAATCCACTTGTTATCAATGAATGTTTAGAAAATTCACTTGTACCTCTCGCAACATGCGATGTTTGGGAACATGCATATTATACAGATTATCAAAATAGAAGAGGAGAATTTGTTGAAACATTTTTAAAACATTTAATAAATTGGGATTTTGTCAATAAAAATTTAATGAATTTATCATAATCAAATAAAAAGTTTTTCTTAACAAAAAAATAAAAGTTTTATTAATTTTATTAAGATAATAAAGATTTTTTATTGAGATTTAAAGATAAAATAATACTACTAAGTAATATATTTAAATGATTTTTTAGATAAAAAGTCAGAGGTTTTATTTTTTTTAAAAAAATATAAGTAAAAATTTGTTATATTTTCAATTATATACTTAATATACCCTAAATATTTGTATATTTTACTTTAGTGCGTGAAAAACAGATTAAATAAAATAATACTACTAAGTAATATTATCTGTAGTTGAGAGAATTTATTTATTTTTGAATATTTAAATATTTAAATGATTTTTAGATAAAAAGTCAGAGATTTTATTTTTTTTAAAAAATATAAGTAAAAATTTGTTATATTTTCAATTATATACTTAATATACCCTAAATATTTGTATATTTTACTTTGATGCATAAAAAACAGGTTAAATAAAATAATACTATAAATATTTGTATATTTTACTTTGATGCATAAAAAACAGATTAAATAATTTTAATTTCAATTATATATTTCTATATAATTAATTCTTCCATATGAATCCAATATAGTGGAAATTGTATAAATATTTTCTCTGCTGCAGTTTTCATTTCCTCATATGTATTAAATAAACCAAAACAAGTAGAACCACTACCACTCATTTTTGATGTTATTATTCCATTCATAGTGTAAAAGAAATCTATTAATTCATTGATTTTAGGGCATATCTTAATTGCCACTTTTTGCAAGTCATTTGTTGCTTTTAATGATACTTTTATAGATTTGCTAGTAAGAAGATATTTTTGATAAATTTTTTTTATACTTTTAAATGATCTAATATCTTTTACAAGAATCATACGATCATATGTATCATACACAATATTAGTATTTAATTTTATTCTGGGATTTACTAAAACAATAAATATTTTAGTTCCAAAATGTTTAGAGGAAATTATATTACCTAAACCAGTTATAACCATTGTTTTTTCGTTCCTTATAAATAAAGGAACATCATATCCTAAATTACATCCAATTCTACATAATGTATTACTATCAAGGCGTAAATCCCACATTTTATTAAGTGCTAATAGTACAGAAGCAGCATTGCTTGAACCACCACCAAGACCAGCAGCAATCGGTATTTTTTTTTCTATATTAATTTTTGCACCTAATTTTTTTTTCTCTAAAAAATTACCAATTTTATGATATATCACATAATTTTTTAGCATTACAGCAGCTTTATAAGCTATATTATCTTTTTCTAGTATTTCTGTTAAATCATTATTATTTGATTCTATTGAATTAGTGAAACAACATGATATTTCATCACTTGCTCTTGGTATCTCTATGTATACTGTATCATACAATTGATTCGTTTTAAAAACAAAACTATTGATCATATGATAATATGCTACAGGAGAGAACTCTTTTTTATGCCTAACAATATTATTAATTTTTAAATATAAATTAATTTTTGCAGGAGATATCATCATTATCATTTATAATAACTAAATACATTTAATTTTTAAAAAAATTAAATATAAAATTAAATATAAAAATTATTTACTTATTATGTGATTTTTATTTTTTTTTCTATAAGATTTAGAAATTTATCAATGCCATAAATATCAATAAAAGATCCAAGACGAGGTCCTGTACTTTGTCCTAATAAAATTTCATATAATATTTTAAACCATTCTTTAACTTCTATATTACACTCAATAGCAACATTATATAATATATTTTGTAAAATTTGTTTTTTATCTTCTTTTTTAATTATTGTTAAATCTTTATTAATATTATTTAAAGAATTATATAATTTATTTATTGCGATTATTTCAGTATCTGATGGATCACGGAAGTTCTGTTTATTTCTAATATATTTCTTACTATAATTTATAGCTCCAATTATTATCTCATTTATAATTTTGTCAACTTGATCTAATTTTTTATTAATATCTTTTTTTATATAACTCCAAACTATTTCTGACTCATTTGTTTGACAAACTGTTGCTAAGTTTACTAAAAGGTCATAATTAATGTTTTCTAATTCTTTAGGAAATACTGGACTAATTTCTTTAACAATATAATGTATTGGATTGCTAATCTGATCAATTTGATTTTTAGTTTTATTGGCAACATTATTATTTGAATAATCATCATTGAATTTGAATTCACAATAATTTTTTAAATAAACCAAGTACTCATCAACATATTTACTTATTATTTCTGGGTAAAGCTTTTTAGCACGTTGAGGGGACCCATACATAAAAAATGATAATGTTTCTTGCGGTGCACATTCTAACCATTCATCAATTGTTAAACCATTTCCTTTAGATTTAGAAATTTTTTGCCCATCTTTATCAAGAAATAATTCATAAAACATCTGATGTGGTGGTATCTTACCTAAAGCACTACAAATTTCGCTATAAATTTTACCATTAACAAGATGATCTTTTCCATACATTTCAAAATCTACATCTAGTAGTGACCATCTCATACCAAAATCAACTTTCCATTGTAATTTACATCCACCATTTAAAGCTGATACTGTAACACATTCATTATTATCAGGGTCATTATATGTAATAGTACCATTATCAAGATCAAACTTTATAATTGGTACTTGAAGAACTCTACCAGTTCTTGGACAAATAGGCATAAAGGGGCTATAATTAGATCTTCTTTCACTTCTTAATGTAGGTAGCATTATATTCATAATCTTATCATGATTACGCATTACAGATAAGATTCCATCATTAAACAAACCATTTTGATAGCTTTCACTAGAGCTTATAAAATCATAAGAAAAATTAAATCTATCTAAAAACTTACATAGACGATTATTCATATTATGAGCAAAACTTTTTGTTGTTCCAAATGGATCCGGAATTGATGTTAGTGGAAGTCCCATATATTTCACATAATACTCGGGATTTGGAATATTATCGGGAATTTTCCGCATACCATCCATATCATCAGATATACACATTAGTTTTGTTGGAAAATTACTAATTTCTTCTAATGCTTTCATAACCATTGTCGTTCTTACGACTTCACCAAAAGTACCTATATGAGGAAGACCAGATGGACCATAACCAGTAGCAAATAAAACATACCCTTTTTCAGGTAATTTGTTATTAAGCTTTTTTAATATTTTTTTTGCTTCAATAACAGGCCAGACTGTATTTGGTACTTTATTATAGATATCTGAAATTATAATTCTTTCTTTTAATTGATTTTTTATAACATTCATATAAATTATAATTTTATTTTGAATCTGATTTGCAAAATATATTTTATACGATTATTATATAATTAAATAAACATAAAAACATATGATATAAATATATTATTAAATAATGACAAAAATTAATTTGAATAACAAGAAAAATCCGCAAAAAAATCATAATGATTTATCAGATCATATAATAGAAGATAAAATTTTAAACTCAGATATAAAATCTAATAGTAATATTCTCACTATTAACAAAACAAAACAAAATACCAAAACAAAAAAAAATATAAAAAAAAGTAATAAAAAAAATATATTGAATAATACTAATAACGCTAATAATACTACTAATAATAGTGATGAAATTTCTGATGCTGGAAAAAGAAAAATAATTAGTACTACTATTATTGGAAATATAGTAGAATATTATGATTTTGGTATGTATGCAGTATTTGCTGCAAAAATAGGGAATATATTTTTTCCTGGAGATGATGAAAATTTTAGTCTTTTATTAAGTTTTATTGTTTTTGCTATAGGATTTATCATGAGACCACTAGGAGCAGTAGTCTTTGGTTATGTTGGAGATAAGTTTGGACGTAAAGTTGCTTTGAGAATGTCAATAAGTGGTATGGCAATTTCAACTATAGGAATGGCTTTATTACCTAGTTATAACTCTATAGGAATAATAGCACCTATCTTGCTAGTAATTATAAGATTAATACAAGGATTATGTATTGGAGGTGAAGGAACTGGATCAGCAATATATATCATTGAGCATATGAATGAAAAAAAATCAAGTTTAGTTGGGAGTCTTGTAATGTCTTCTAACTATTTGGGTACTTTAATAGCATATGGAGTTGGTATTATGATTGAAAAGTTTTTTGGTATTGATGATATCACTTGGAGGTATGGCTTTGGTTTAGGTGCATTAGCAGGATTAATTGGTACATATTTTAGAAGTAAAAATGGTGAAAGCCCTGTTTTTCATAAATTAAAAGAAACAAAAGCTTTAATAAAAAAACCTTTTTCAGAAATCTTTAAGAAGAAAAAATTAGTTTCATTTTCAATTATTACATCAACAGGAGCAGCTGTATCTTTGTCTTATTTAATAAGAGGATACATGAATAGTTTTTATACAGAAATTTTACATTATTCTCCAATTGAAGCAATGTATTTTACTTGTTTTGCTCTGTTATTAATAGTAATTTTATTACCTATTTTTGGTATTATATCTGATATAATAGGATGTAAAAATATGTTAATGGTTGCCGCATTTTCTATAGCAATGTGGTCTTTACAACAATTTTTATTAATAATTGATGATTCTAACTATAATAAATTTATGGGAATTACTTTGTTATCTGTACTTTGTGCTGCAATGTCTGCACCATTATACCCATATGCAATTATGTCTTTTCCACCAGAATTACGTTATTCAGGTGTTTCATTAAGTTATAATTTAGGAAATGCTTTATTTGGAGGAACAACTCCATTAATATGTGCTATTCTAGTAGAAAAATTTGGAATTCTTGGCCCGGCATATTATATAACAGGAACTTCTGCTATATTCATTATCACTAATCTATCAATTATAATATTTTTGCATAGAATTCGTCAAAGAAAATCATTTTTTTTATTAAAAAAATCAAGTAAAAAAAATTATTAATGATTTTATTATTTTTTATAATTATTTTAATAATTAGAAAGTTCAAATATATAAATATATGATAAATAAATCTTTTTTAGGAATTATTACATTTGTTGGATTTATAGGAAAAACAATATTAGATTTTCTTGCTTCTATTGGCACGATTTTTATTTTTTTTTTTGAAGTCTTAAAAACAGTATTTTTAAGTACATTTTACTGGAAAGAAACACTAAAGTATTTGATTAATATTGGTTATTTTTCTATAGCAGTTGTAAGTTTTACAGCATTTTTTACAGGAGCAGCTTTAGCATTACAAAGCTATAATGGGTTCTCACGAATGCATGCAGAAAGTGCAGTTGCCGCAGTTGTAGCGTTATCTCTAACTAGAGAACTTGCTCCAGTATTAACTGGAATTATGCTTGCAGGAAGAGTAAGTGGTGCTATAGCTGCAGAAATGGCTACAATGAAAGTAAGTGAACAGATAGATGCATTATATACAATGAGAATTAATCCAATTTCTTATATGATTATTCCAAGAATTATAGCTGGAATTATAACAAGTCCTATATTACTTATTATAGCTGATGTTATAGGAGTTTTCGGAAGTTATTTAGTTGCAGTATATAAACTTGGATTCAATGCAGAAACTTATATGATAAAAACATTAAATTCTGTTGAATTGAATGATATTATGACAGGAGTTTATAAATCTATTATATTTGGTTTGATAGTTTGCTTTATAGGATCCTTTTATGGCTATAGAACAAAAGATGGAGCATTAGGAGTTGGGAGAGCAACAAATAGTGCTGTTGTTACAGCATCTATTATTATTTTATTAGCAAATTACATTGTAACTAGTATTATTACATGATTGTATACTCATAATAGGTAATATACTAATAATAAGTAATATACTAAAAATATAATAAATAATTATAATTATGTCATATAAAATCATTAGAATTACTTAATATAATGGAAAATATAATAATTGTTAATAATTTATCTAAGACTTTTGGAGAAAAAAAAATATTAGAAAATTTAAATTTAATTATTAAAGAAAATGAATCTATAGTAATTATTGGACCGTCTGGATGTGGAAAATCTGTTTTCATAAAATGTGTATGCGGACTAATACTACCAGACTATGGAAGCTCTATTATAATAAACAATAAAGAAGTTAGTAATAAGTATATTTCAGAAAGAAAAGATGATGGAATTGCATTCATATTTCAAAATAATGCATTATTTGATAGTATGACAGTAAAAGATAATATAATATTTTCTCTTAAAAATAGTGCAAAATATATCCTTTCAAAAGAAAGGCAATATCATTATCAAACAGAATCTGCAATTAATGATTTTATTAAAAATAAATTATTAGATGTTGATCTTGATCCTAATATCGCTGATTTATATCCACAAGAGTTATCTGGTGGTATGCAAAAAAGAGTTGCTTTAGCAAGAGCTTTAGCTTTATCACCGAAAATTATTTTTTGCGATGAACCCACATCAGGATTAGATCCACTTACTTCATATAAAATAGCAGAATTAATGAAAAATGTTCATTCAAAAGGAAAAACTATAGTGTCAATTAGTCATGATCCAATTTATACAAAAATAGTATCAGATAAAGTTTTTTATATTAATAAAAAAACAATAAATTATTGTGATTTAAATCAAATTGACAAAATTAATGAAGATTTTATTTCTTATTTTATATAGGACACTAATAAAATTAATAATATAAATATATATTATTTATATGTATAAACAAATATAACCAATATATAATAACAATATATAATATTTAATTTATTTAATAATACTGAATAATAGATTTTTCAAAAATATATTTTATCAAATTTATTCAAATATTATAATGATTTTTACTTTTTATTATGACAATTCAATTATATCATTGTAATATATGTCCATTATCTAGGTTTATAGTTCTTTTATTTAAAGAACTAAAAATTGAATTTACATCTCATAGTCAATTTTTTTGGAGAGCTGATATTTCCTTGATAAAAATTAATGCATTAGGTACAAGACCCACTGCAGTTATAGGAAAAGATAATGATATTTTTATAGGAGTAGCTTCTATTTTATCATGCATAGAAGATAACTTTACATCTGATGAAGATGTAATGGTTAGGCTTTTCGGAAAATATTGTGATGGGAAAAAAAATATAGATAGACATAATTCTAATAAACATCATATAGATCAAAATCAAGATCATAATTCAAAAAATATTATAAAAAATAATATAAAAGATTTAAAAATTACTATTAATAGCAAAATCAAACAAAAATCTCAAATAAAACAATTTTTTGAATGGTTTTGTTACAGATTGTATCAAGATGGTGTTCGTCCATTAATACATGAAAAAATAACTAAAGTAATAGAAAATAGTAAAGAACAACCAAATTCCTCAACAATTCGTCAAGCAAGAAAAAAAATTAAACGCCATTTAATATATATTGAATATTTATTAACAAATAAAGATCAATTATATATTTCAGGTGATGAAGTAACAATTGCAGATTACGCAGCTACAGCACAGATATCTGTCCTTGATATGATTAATGAAATTGATTGGTCTGAATATAGAAATTTACGTAATTGGTATGCTTTAATGAAATCAAGACCTAGTACACAATGGATGCTTTCATGTCCAGTTCCTACAATTTTAAGATGTCCAAATTGGTATACTGATCCAGATAATTTTTAAATAATTCTAAAATACTTTATTCAAAAAATTAAAAACACTTTTTATTAAGGTTATTGACTAGATAAAATGATAATACTATAATAGTTCTTTTTAGGAAGTTAATTTTATAATTAAAATTATGTTTGCAGTAATAAAAACAGGATCCAAGGAATATATGATTCATGTTGGATCAATAATAAAAACAGAGAAGATTAATACATTAGCTGGAGAGAATATTACTATAAAAAATGTTGTCTTATACAGCAATAATGATAGGTTGATTTCAGGCACTGCCGCTTGTTCTGCTGCAAATGTAGAAGTTGATTGTACTGTATTAGAACAAAAAAAAGATAAAAAAATTATAATATTTAAGAAAAAACGTCGTCATAATTATAAGAAAAAATTGGGTCATAGACAAAAAGTAAGTATCCTTAAAGTTGTTAGTATCAGAGTAAATTAATAAAATATTATTATAATAATATAAAGTTTAGTTATTTATTGTTTTTTTTACCCAGAAAATTATTTGCATCGTAACTTGTTTTTTGATAAATTGTTGATATATAATGTGTTAGTATTATTGTATTCTATTAAATATAAGAAAGAATAGTTTACCACAGTATTACAAATTAAAATAAAATATATTAATAAATAAGAATAAATTAAATAGATAATTTATGGCAAGTAAAAAAGGAGCTGGTAGTACGAGAAATGGAAGAGACTCGGCTGGTAGAAGATTAGGTGTTAAAAAATTCGGAGGACAATTTGTTTCTGCTGGATCAATAATAATTAGACAAAGAGGAACGAAATTTCATCCTGGTAAAAATGTAGGAATTGGAGTAGATCACACAATTTATGCAAAACATGATGGTTTTGTATTTTTTAAGAAAAATGGGTTTAAAAGAAGAACTTTTGTTTCAGTGTTGGAAAATTCATAAATAAGGCTATAAAAAGTGGAATTTTATTTTCCACAACAAAAAAATAAGTAAAAAAATTCATTATAAAAATCAAACAAGTTTTTTATTTTAAAGTAAATTGTATTACTTCTATATTACTTCTAAAACTTTTAAATAAATTTTTAAATCTTTAAATTTATTAATATTGAAGTATGTATAATTTATTTATATAGCTTATATTCCATAATATTTTATTATTTTTATATAAGTTTTAAGTTTTATTATTTTTATTATATATTTTATATATTTCCTTCTTATTTATATATTTAATACTATTTTTATATAGTTATAGCAATAATCCATATAAAAATATTAAGATTAGTAACATATAATGAGATTTTCCACCATTCTCTCACTGTAAGATGTTGCTTAGCAAATATTGCTGGTCCAGAGCTAAGACCATAATGAGTATATCCTCCAGATAAAACTGATAAAGATGAAAATACTAATGTGGAAATAGTAGGATTAAAATTCATATTAACAGCAATATTTAAGCTAATTCCCATTAATGTCATGATATGTGCTGTTGTACTAGCAAAAAAGTAATGGCTATATATATAAAATATACCAATAATTATAATTCCTATCAATTTATCTAAATGTTGTATTTTATTATTTAAAAGAGATGCAATAAATTCAAAAGAACCACTTTTTCCAACAACATCAGCCATCATTACTAAAATACCATACCAAAATAAACAATCCCATGCAGAGCTATTTTTAATTATATCTTGCCAATTTATAATATTTAATAATAACATTATTAATATTATTACCATAGCACTAAGAGTAGAATTTATTCCTGTAAATTTTTCTGTCATCCAAGAAATAATTAAACAAATAAATAAAATAATCATAATTATCTCTGAAGATCCAATTAAATTAAGTTTTTTTAATTCTTTATTTGTAATTTCTCTTAGATCTTGTTTACTATTAATTGTAGGTTTTATTAAAAAAAGTAAAATATGTGGTAAAATTATCAAACTAATAAATCCAGGAATAGCAAATTTATAAAACCAATCAAACCATGTTATATTTACTCCATAATTTTTTGCTATAGATAATGCTAAAGGATTTGCAGCCATAGCTGTTAAAAACATTGCACTTGTGATAATATTAGTATGATAAAGTAACATCATAAAAAATTTATTTAATTTTTTATCTTCACCAAAATTTTGTTGATACTGTTCATTGATATTTTGAATAATTGGTAACATAATTCCACCTGATCTAGCACTAGCACTTGGAACTAATGGAGCTAGAAGTAATTCTGTAAAAATTATACTATATGAAGTTCCCAGTATAGTTTTACCAAACTTACATAACATAATATATGCTAAACGTTTCCCTAAGCCTGTCTTTATAATACCATCAGAAAGAAAAAATGCACAAATAACTAACCATGTTACAGTTGAAGAAAATCCACTAAGCGCAGTATGTATGGTAAGAGATTTTGTTAATGTTGCTACAGTAATCCCGAAAATAGCACATACTCCTAATGGAAGTATATTTGTTATAATAAGTATAATTGTTGCAAAAAATATAATTGTAATATGCCAACTTTCATTCTGTATACCAGATGGATTATTTTCCCATATTATATAAATAAAAGAAATAAATATAAATATAATAAATATTGGGAAATATTTAGATGATTTAAATGGATTTATTATATTATTTAGTAATTTTTTCATATTATATTGAATAATTATTATATTAATTTGTTTTATTATGTTTAATTATTTTATATTAAAAAATAAATATATAAAAGCCAAAAATCATTTTGAAATGAATGAAATAACACATAAAAATAAAATAAAAAAAATAAATTTTTTGTTTACAGTATAAATATCTATAAAAGTAATTAAACTAATACAATTTATTAATAATATAGATTTTATATAATAGTATAAATACTATAATTAAAGTATGATAATAATATATATAATCTACATTCATAGTTATATTAAATTTATTAAACTTTTTACTGGGATTATTAATATCAATTGTTATCAATTGTTGATTAAAAACATCTATATATAGATTTTATTATTTTTGTAATTTTAATAATATATCAAATTTAATTTCAAATTATAGTATAAAATTTATAAAATAAAATAGATTTAATAAGAACTAATAACATATAAATTATCTTAAAATGAACTTTGTTAATACAAATAATCAATATATTTATCAAAAATCTGATATATTTCGGATAATTTTTAATACAGTGGCAAAATTTGCTCAAAATGATAGTATAGAATCAATATGTAAAGAAGAAGTTAATAATGAAAAACAAATAATATTAAATTCTTATAATAACATATTATCTGTTGCTAAAGAGCTATATTCTATAGGTTTTGAACAACTTATAGATATATGTGGTGTTGATTTTCCAAAAAATAATCCTAGATTTCATGTTATTTATAATTTTCTTAGTCTACGTTATAATATAAGATTTAGAGTTAAAATAATGGTAAATGATCAAGAATTTATTCCATCTTTGACATCTATATATAAATCATCCGGATGGTATGAACGCGAAATATGGGATATGTTCGGAATAGGTTTTAAAAATCATCCTGATCTTCGTAGAATTTTAACAGAATATGATTTTGAAGGCCATCCATTGCGTAAAGATTTTCCATTATCTGGGTATACAGAAGTCGTTTACGATAATGAAAAAGAAAAAATAATTCATAGAGAAATAACTCTACAAAAAGAATATAGAGATTATGATTTTAGTAATTCTTGGAAAGGAACAAAATATTTATAGATTTATAGATTTTATAGATATTGAAGACGTTAAAATAATAAAAAAAGTATAAAAAAGTAGTTGACATACCAAGAAAGATTATAATATGATATTTGTTATCGGTGGTTATTGAAATATGTGATTTCATTTT